>CBDVCR010000110.1:0-9440 GCA_965372535.1 uncultured bacterium
GGCGAGCCCGGGGGTCACGGACCCCCGCGAATTTCCGCATCCGCCGCGTTGCGTGACACTCGCGGTATTGATAGTGCCGGGGGACACTGTCGCCCTTCGCGTCCCGCGCGCGCTTTGCGTCCGCGGCAAACCAGACTCGTGCAATATCCCCGTTAGTATATGTATTGTGGCCTTTGTCCCCCCTGGAAATAATTGTTGCGGGCTGTTTAAGCCTTTGATAGAATCGGCTTAAGTCTTAAAAATATTATCAAGGAGGTCGAATATGAAGGCAATCGAGGCGGCGCTTGTCGTCATAACCGCCGTGTCCCTGGCCCTCCCGCTCGCCCACGCGGGCGAGGGTTCTCCCGATACCGGGAAGGCCCTTTTCGAATCACCCGATTTCGCCGGCGGAAAGAGGGCGTGCGATTCCTGCCACCCGGGCGGCAGGGGGCTTTTGAGGGCGGGGGGCAAGAGCGAGTTCCGTATTATGGGCAAAACCCAGAACAGCATCGAGGAGGCTGTGAACTTCTGCATCGTAAACGCCAGCAAGGGCAAGGCCATCGGCGTGGACTCAAGGGAGATGAAGGACATTGTGAGCTACATCAAGTCCCTCGGCGCGGAAACGCCCGGATACTGACCAGAAAGAGCCTGGCGGGCGGAGGAGCGCATGCAGATCTTCGGCATGCCGGTGGTTCTTTTGAAGTCGCTGCTTGCCGTCCTCGTGTGTCGTGCGCGCTTCCGGCCATGTTCACGATGTTCGAGGTCTTAGGCAGGGCCGATAGAAGGTACGACGCGGAAAAGCTGAAAAGGGTCCACCGCACCCTCTGAGGCATCAAATGGCCGGAAGGCTTATCGAGGACCCTTCGCTCAGGGACAGGAGCCCTGTCTTCAGGGACAGGACTGATGCGGGCCAGCGCCTCGCCTCCTTTCTTAAGGATTCCGTCAAGGGCGGCGAACTGGTGCTTGCCGTCCCCTCGGGCGGGGTCCCCGTGGCATATGAAATATCGCGGACCCTCTCCCTGGACCTCGACCTCCTCGTGGTAAGAAAGCTCCAGATTCCGGGAAACCCGGAGGCCGGTTTCGGCGCCGCCGACCCGGACGGCGAAACAGTGCTGAACGAGGGGCTTCTGGGGCGGCTGGGGCTTGGCGAGGGCGTAATCAGGGAGCAGGCGGAGAGAGCCATGTCCGCCATAAGGCGCCGGGAGAGGGTGTTCAGAAAAAACAGGCCCTTCCCCGACCTTGCGGGCAGGACGGTCATCATAGTGGACGACGGGCTGGCCTCTGGTTACACTATGCGCGCCGCAGTGGGCTTTGTAAGGAGGAGGAACGCCGCCGGGGCCTTAGTGGCCGTTCCCACCGGGGCAGAGAGGACGGTTAAGGCCATGCTCAGGGAAGCCGGCCTCCTGGTCTGCCTTAACGTACGAAGCGGCCTGGCGTTTGCGGTGGCCGAGGCGTATGAGAACTGGCATGACCTTACGGACGGCGAGGTTATGCGCATCCTTGGGTACATGGAATGAAAGGCATGTTTTTTGAGTTCGAGTCCTTGACTTCTTTCCGGTTAGCGATACAATCTGCTTATAACCGGCAAAGGAGGGACGTGAAATGAAATACCTGCTGAAAGGGACAATGGTGCTTGTCGTGGTGGCCTGTTTCGCGGCGGCGGCGTTTGCCATACATGAGATAATACCTTCGGAGACCATGGTGGCGCTGCCGGGGCCCGACGCGGAGAAGCTCAACGATTACATAATAAAGTACAACCCCTACCGCTCATGGAGCCTATGGCCCGGGAAGGGCAGGCTTTACAAGGGCCCCAAACCCCACGGCGAGCTTCTTACGACTTTTGTAAACGACGCCGCGCTGGTCGCCATAAGAAAGAGGGCGACGTTAAAGGACGGGGCCATTATCGTCAAGGAGAACTACTCCGCCGACAAAGAGTTCAAGGCCCTCACGGTAATGTACAAGATTAAGGGCTACAACCCCAGGGCCGGGGACTGGTTCTGGGCCAAATACGCCCCGGACGGCTCGGTGCAGGCATCCGGAAAGGTGGAGGGCTGCATAAACTGCCACGGGGCCAGGAGAGACAACGATTTTGTCTTCACGGGAGAGGTGGGGAAGTACTGATTTTTCCCTTGAAAGGAGGTACTGATGACGAAGAACGTTGGAGGCGTCGACAAGTTCGTGAGGCTGTTTGTTGGGCTCGTCCTTGTGGTTGCCGGGCTGGTCTTTCCCGTTGCGACGGCTGGCAAGGTCGTCCTGTTTGTCGTGGCCGGCATAGCCCTCGCCACAGCCTTTACCGGTTTTTGACCGCTTTGGAAGGTGCTCGGGATAAGCACCAACAAGGGACAAAAGGACAGGCCGGCCTGAGCCGCACGCCCTCTGGAAAGGGCGCGCGGGTTACCGGAGGGCCCGGGCATGAGGCGTTGCCGGGGTAGACGGCAGCGCCCAGCCTTGCCATATTGCCCGCCTCCATGGCCTTATAACCGACGTGCTCCCGCCATAACCCGATGCGCCTTGGCGGAAGGCGCAAGAATAGCCATAATGTGCATACGCACGGAGTGAGACCAGCGGGAGATGTCCCCCGGGCATAAGAAGCCAGGGCAGTGCGCTGCGAGCTCAAGGACAAGTGAATGGAAAACAAGAAGTTCGTATTTATCCTTACCGCGGCCCAGGGCAGGGCCGACGTCTCGGCGGGGGCCATGCAGCTTGCCGCCAACATGAAGGCATTCGACGCCGAGCTCGATTTCTTTCTCATGGAAGAGGCGGTGCTCTTTGCCAAAAAGGGCTACGCGGAGATGGTAGAGCAGAACCCCGATGAGTTCTCCCCCATACACGAGCTTATCAAGACCCTTACGGGGGACTTCGGCGTAAAGTTCTACGTCTGCGCCTCCTGCGTCAAGCACTACGGGCTTGACGGCGCGGAGCTAATCCCGAACGCCGAGATAAAACCCGGCTCCTTCCTCGGCGAGATGCTCCTTGAGAGGCAGAGCCTCACG
The DNA here is from genome assembly GCA_965372535.1 of uncultured bacterium. Lineage (GTDB taxonomy): Bacteria > Nitrospirota > Thermodesulfovibrionia > Thermodesulfovibrionales > JdFR-86 > CBDVCR01. The sequence continues at coordinate 2,973 of CBDVCR010000110.1, forward strand.
TTTTAGATATCCCACGGTCCCCGGTGCCGGCGCGGACAGGGGCGGAGCCGGGCATTGTTTGCGTTTTTCCCGAAACCCGCTTCCTTGCGAGACGGCTCCCATGACTCTGTAATGGGTTGATTTATTTGATTAAACATGTCTTCACAAAGTCGCTTCGGCGTGATAGCATTTACTTAAGAGGCGAAGGGACGGCCCGTGGGGCTGTTCCTGTATGCGATAAGAACATCAGCAGGAGGGAGCCATGGCTGAGAAAGAAAAAGGGAGGGAAGTCGCCCCCTGGAAGGGGGGGAAGTTTTTGAGCGCTTTTGACGAGATGGAGCGGATGTTCGAGAGGTTTATCGGCAGGCCTTTCCCGCCGTCATGGGCGCCGCGCATAAGGTGGCCCGAGGAAGTGGAAATGGCATACCCTGATGTGGACATCTACGAGGAAGACAACACCGTGGTGCTCAAGGCCGAGCTTCCGGGCGTAAAAAGGGAAGAACTCAGCATCGACGTTACCGAGGACACCATCACAATTTCCGGCGAGAAGAAAAAAGAGGAGAAGGTGGAAAAGAAAGACTACTACAGGTTTGAGCGCACCTACGGGTCGTTTTCCCGTTCCTTCTCCCTGCCCTCCGACGTGGTCGCCGACAAGGCGAAGGCCGGGTTCAAGGAGGGCGTCCTTGAGATAAAGCTGCCGAAAAAGGAGGAGGCAAAGAAAAAGAAGGTCGAGATAATCGCGGGATAGAGCTTCAATAAACGGGTTGTTTCCGCCGGGGCCCCGCCCCCCGCGTTTTTTCCGGGGGAGGGGCCTTTGCTTTTTGCAGGCATCTCCGGCGTGGAAGCCCGCGAGGTCGCCGCGTTTAACTTACTGCCGGGAGCATGAAATGCTGCACATCCCGATGCCGGGGCTGCCATGTAAAATAGGCTTTTTCAAGGGTTCAATGCGAATATAAAACTAACCGTGTTAGTAATATAATGGCCTCGCTTGCGGAGTTCGAGGGCCGGGTGATATACGAGCGACTTTCGAAGGGCAAGCGCCGAAAGGCATGGAGGGTGGCTACATCGGCGGCTGGCTTCCCTACGGGTACAGGAGGAGAGAACGCAACCAGACTCGCGGATGCCGTAGAGAAGCAGGCAGCTGCGGTCACCGGGTTGACGGATTTGCTGAAACCCAAGAAGGAAGAAGAGTCTTCGGAATAAGCTTCCCTACTCGAACCGCAGTGGCAAAGCAACCGGCACCGGGAAGGGAAGGGTCACCTCTTTAAGCGGTAGAAGGCTCTGTATGAAATCTTTCGAGCTGCAAATCGCGCCGTCTGCGCTCAGGGAGCTCAGGATATGCACATTCCTCGGCGGTTCCCCGTTGTTTTTGTAGAACTTCCCGCCATTACTGACCATCACATTGGCGAGACGCGTAGCGATGTGCGGTACGCCGGAGCAGTCGGTCGTCCCGAAAGCGAGAGAACCGCTTGCGGGTAAAGCAGTGCCGTCCTCAGCATTGATCATCAGGTTCCCGCTGATCGACGGCACGTGGACGACTACATCAGGATAAGCGTCGAGGACCCTGCCCAGGTACTGGCCGTTGGCATCATAGGCCTCCACGGCAGAGGTCCCCGACGGCCCCGCAGTGACGTTGCTGCCGCTGCCGCAGGAATAGACAAACGCAATACCGGTCGACAACCCGATAAAAACAAGAAACGCCGACTTGATATGTTTCATGGCTCCCCCTCCTGTATGGATGTTCATTCTGCGAGTATTTTACCACAACTGCAGGGTTTACAGCCTCAAAGTCCGATAGTCCAGACCCTGATACCGTATTTCCCGGCCAGGGGTTCCAGCCTGTCAAGATAGCGCCGGCCGGACTCTTTTTTGAGGATAAGCTGGATAAACCCATCCAGTTATTTTGTTGAGTATATGAATGCAGGCTGGCTCGGCGTTGATGGCAGTGGATATGGTATAGAAAAAATTATAGAAAAAGGCACGACAAGCGCGATTCTTGATGCCACAGGATTCCCTGCTGCCACCGGATACGCGCATCTATTCTTGCAGGGAAATGATGCCTATTTTAAACAGTTCGGCTTTGCCTGACAGTTTGCTGAATATCCTTAAGGGCCTTTGTCTGGAAATTAAGAAATAGGGGAAATAGGTTTGTTGCCTGAGAAAGCCTGTGAGTGCCAGAGAAACGCAAATCAAAAAAAGGAAAAGGGGGCATGTACATGCCCCCTTTTTTCGTATGTGCTTACGCTTTACGGTGTTGTAGAGTCAAAATACTGCCCTCCGTCAGTACATACTATATTCTGGCCCTGGTCATGGGGAACACAGACCAGGACGCTTCCGGCGCACTCGCCGTCTTTGCCGTCAGTGGCGGTAAAGTGTATCTCATACACACGCCCTCTTTCCTTGCCGCTCCTCTCCGCCCTGATCCATGCGGTATCTGTCCCGACTCCATACGCGTCGGGAGAAGAGTTCCCGGAGCCCCGCCCTTTCACTGCCTCGTCCTGTGTGATCCCCGTAATGGTAACGGAGACAGGGTCGTCGTCTGGGTCTATCACGTTCAAGATGTTCACGTCCACCATCCTGTGGTTGGGCGGCCAGAGCATTGAGACGCTTGCCACTCCGGTATCGCATACAGGAGGGCTCGGTTCCACTATATCTTCAATGGCGTCAAGGATTTCACCCACCACGTCCTCGGCAGTAGCGGCGCTGAACGCTTTGCCTCCTGTCTCCTCTGACAGCGCCGCGAAGTATTCAGCGGCCCTCGCGTCCGTACCGATTACGATGCTGTAGATTGACACGGGGCTTTCAGAGTCAGTGAGCGGAGCGAACGCTTCAAACAAGTTTGCCGCATGGCTGATAACAGAATCCACGTTGTTTGCGGCCTCTATTACCGAATCCATTGTATAGCCGGTAAAGGGTTCGGGGTCATGTGGAGGGGCATCGCCCATCAGGATAATTGACTTCTTCGCGGTGCTTCTCCACGCTCCGAGGCCTTCGGTGCTAATGGCCCTGATGAGCGCTGAATACACCGATTCATCCCAGTCCATCCCTCCGGAGGCACTCAGGCTCTGCAATGCGTTAATCACGGTGGTTTTATCTGTCGTGAACGGCTGGACCGCACGGTATGGGTAATCGCTGGCTCCTCCGTAGGGAGACTGAGGGAAGTCCTTGTAATCCACAACGGCGATACGGTAGTCGGATATCGAGAAGTCAATGGAATCGACTATCTCCACAGAGGAAGCCTTTACGTAATCGATGTCATCCCACATGCTGCCCGTGCTGTCTATCACAAAAACGATGTCCACCTGGGATGAGAGATCCTCGAACACCGCGTCCACCGTCGTGTTTGCGTTCATGGTGACGGCGCAATTCCCCGTACCCATGCACACACCTCCGGACCATCCCGTGAAGGCATGCCCTGACGCGGGCACGGCGGTCAGGGTTACCGTGGTGCCCGCGCTGTACACCGCAGTACATTGCGTGCCGCAGTTTATCCCCGCAGGGGCACTCGTTACCGTCCCCATACCGCTCCTGTTTACGGTGAGGGTATGGGTGCCGGGGGTGATGAACCCGAAGACTGCCTCTATCGTGTGGTCTGCGGTTACGTTGTCGAATGTATATGTGCCTGTCTGTCCCATGGACACGCTGTCCACCAGCACGTCCGCGATGTAGTACCCGATGTCCGGCGTTATTGTGAACGTCTGGCTCGCCTTATACTCCACGGTCACCGCACCGGAGGGCGCGATTATGCCGCCGAACCCCGCAGTCGCGGTAATGGTGAAGGTCGGGGCGGCCGTGCCGGTACCGCTCAGCGAGACGTCGAAAACAGGGGTATCCGGGTCATTGGACGGGATGGAAAGGACCGCGGTTTTCAGGCCTTCCGTTGCCGGGAAAAACTCGACCTGGACCGTACAGCTCTCCTCAACGGCCAAGGACTGCCCGGAGCATGAGTCAACAGTCGCGTTAAACTCCGCGGCGTCGGCACCGGAAATACCAATAGTCCCTATATTGAGGAGTTCAGAGCCCAGGTTCGTCACGGTAAAGGTCTGGAGGGGAGATGCGTCTCCGAGGTAAACGCTGCCGAAGTCGTAAGAGGCCGGACCAAGAGAGATGGAAGGCGGAGTGCCGTCGAAGTTCGCGACGAGCGTCCTGCTCCCTTCCACGGTGAAGCTGTAGCTCGCGGAGGTACTTACCTCGACACCTCCCTCGGCCCAGTTCCTGAAGACATAGCCTGTGTTGGCAGCCGCAACTACCGTAGCGGTCGAACCCCAGGTATAATCCCCGCCGCCGCTCGTGGTCCCGGCCGCCGAAGGTGAGACGCTGGTAGTGATTGCAGGGAGCGTTCCAACCCCCACCGCCGCCCAGGCGTTCTTTACCTGGAATACCTCATGGGAGTTCACGCCATAGGATTCCGCCACCGTGACCATGCCGTCACGGGCGTCTGCAAAGATTGACGTGGAGACCCATTGCGTCAGGCTTGCGAGATATGCAATCCTGAACGCTTTCGTGATTCCAAGCCCTTGGACAGTAACCTTGGATACAGGATGCGTCCCCCCGTCAGAGAGGAGGTGGAACATCTTGTTTGGCACCCCGCTGTTTGTGTGCACGTAACAGCAATCATTGTAATATGGGCTTGAAGTATCGCAAACGGGGACACAGCCCGATGTAGGTCTGTAACTGGTGCCGCCATAGGTATCAGGCTGGCCATAAGAAAGCGGGTTTGAAATGTCCCTGATCGTCCAGATCCCCTCACCCATTGTCCAGTTAATCTCACCATTGGCATGCTCCACGGCAGCACCCATCCAGTCGGAAAATGCCTCGTTCAATGCCCCTGATTCCTTCTCATATTTCAGGCCGGAGGCATACTGGGTAACTGCATGTCCCCACTCATGCGCAACGACGTCCTGCGCACCGCTTAAGGGTAAAGCTGAATACCCTGAACAGAAGTTGACTTTGTATCCGTCCCAGTAAGCATTGTCGTTGCCACAGGGGACATCTGTTATGCTATTCATAGAGCCGCCGGAATTGTCGAAAGAGTTCCGGCTTATCCCCGGGGAAAGCAGGAAATCATAGACCCACCCGGCATAGACATGCCCGTCCACCGCCGACTCCTGTCCCGTGGTATTCCAGGCGTTGTCCGCGTCCCACATCAGGCCGGAGTAATAGTCTTTGGTGTAAATGGAAGCACTTGACGCCATCAGGCCTGAATGGCTGTGTCCGGTCTGGCCGGCCCTCCGGCTCACGTCCTTGAGGGCGTATTGCGACGTGCTGCCGTAGTAGCAGGTGTCGACGTGCGTCTGGGTGTTTGACAGCACCCCTGTGCCCGTGCCTGTGCTGGGCACGCATGAAGTGCTGGAGCCATTGGTGAAACTCCATATGCTCGAGTAATTGCTGTACCCGGCCGGGTTCCAGGCTATCACCCGCCAGTAGTATGTTTGCCCGCTGTCGGGGAAATTGTTAAACGGATATTCTGAATAGTACGTCCCCACATCATGGACAATGGTGCTGGCGGCAAAAGACGGGTCAGTGGCGACTTCCAGGTAGTAATAATAGGAGCGGTCTGAATCCTCCCAGTCAAACTCGACAATGGTGCCGGTTACGTTCGAACCGTTTGCGGGTGAAATAAGCACAGGGTCGGCCGGTGGACCGCTCGGACCGTTGGAGAAGTACCATGCGCTGGAGTATGTGGAGCCAGCCGGGTTCCAGGCATCCACACGCCAGTAATATACCTCTCCGCTGTCGGGAAAACCGCCTATGGTTTTACTTGATATATCAGGAGTAAAACCCTCCTCATAGACAATGGTATCGAAGGCAAACGACGGGTCAATGGCAATTTGGAGGTACTGGTAATAGGTGCGTGCCGAAGGAGTCCATTCGAATGTGACAGTCGTGCCGTTTACCGTGGAAGCGTCAGGAGGTGAGACAAGCGTGGGGATATCAGGAGCTGCGCTCGGCCCGTTGAAGAAGTACCATACGCTGGAGAAGGTGGAGCCCGCGGGGTTCCATGCCTTCACCCGCCAGTATAACGTTATCCCGTTGTCGGGGAAACCCGTCAGCGGGATGCCGGTGTAATAGCCGTCGACGCCTATCTCGAAATACGTGGCAAAGGTCGGGTCCGGGGAGACCTGTAGGTAATACCAGTACGCACGGCTCGCGGCGTTCCATATGAAATCTATGTCCGTGCCGTTCACCGTGGAGCCGTCCGCGGGAGAAACCAGCGTGGGTGTTGCAGGAGGGCCGCTCGGCCCGTTGGTGAAGTACCATACGCTGGAGAAGCTGGAGCCCGCCGGGCTCCATGCCTCCACCCGCCAGTATAACGTTATCCCGTTGTCGGGGAAACCCGTCAGCGGGATGCCGGTGAAATTGCCGTCGACGCCTATCTCGGAATATGTGGCGAACGCCGGGTCGTCGGATATCTGCAGGTAGTACCAGTACGTACGCGCCGCCGGGTCCCAGATAAACGTGATGTCCGTGCCGTACACAGTGGAGCCG
>CBDVCR010000111.1:0-9333 GCA_965372535.1 uncultured bacterium
ATTGGCATTGATGAGGTCCAGTGGCAGCGGGGACACAGGTTCCTGACGCTGGTGTGCCAGATAGACGCCCACTCTAAACGGCTGCAAGGGAAGGCACTTATTTGCAGTATATCTCCTGCGGCCGCTCCGCCCATCGAGCGACGTTGCCGAGAATGGGGCCGGGGTTTTCGAACGCTTCCATGAAGAGCCGGTGGTAGTGGCACTCCTCGGGCGACCTGAGGCCCACATCGGGCCGCCCGGAGCGGTAAAGGGCGGCCTCCTCTTCGGAGATGACGGACTTGAGCGACTCGCTTAAAAGGTCCACCGAGCCGCTTCCCTCATCGAACTGCTCCTTATCCCTCCAGATTATTTCCCCGGGAAGCAGGTCCTCAAATGCCTTCCTGAGTATCCACTTTTCAACCGGGGGATCGCCCGTGAGCTTATACTTCGCGGGGATTCGCTGGCCGAGCCTTATCATCTGAAGGTCCAGGAAAGGAACGCGGCCCTCTATTGAGTGGGCCATCGTCATGCGGTCCACGCGCTGGAGGTTTATGTTGTGGAGTGCCGAGACCGACCTGCGGAGCTCGTTATGCAAGACCATCTCGTCCGTTATGCCCTTGTAGTACTTGTATCCGGCGAAGAGCTCGTCCGCGCCCTCGCCCGTGAGGATGACCTTTACGTTTTCCGAGGCGATCATCGATGTGAAAAAGCACGGGAAAGCGCTTCGCACCAGGTCCTGGTCGAACGACTCGAGGTAGTAGATTATCCCGGGGAGCTTCTCCCGAAGCTCTTTTTCGGTCAGAATATATTCGTGGTGTATGGTGTCCAGGTGACGCGACACTATGCGGGCCGCCTCGAGGTCGCGGCTGCCCTCTATGCCCACGGAGAATGTGTGAAGCTCCGGCAGGTGCTTGCGGGCTATCGCGCAGATGAGGCTTGAGTCCAGCCCGCCCGAAAGGAACGCGCCCACCGGCACGTCGCTCATCAGGCGCTTTAGGACCGAGGCCTCAAGCGTCTCCCTGAGCTCCTTTATGTATTCCTCCACCGGGCGGTCCTCGGGCATTATGTCGGGCACTTCGTAGTATGTTTTAAACCCCTCGCGGCTGTGATACAGCGTGCCCGGGGCGAACTCCTCTATCTCGTCGCAGTAAGGGGCCAGTGCCTTTAGCTCCGAGGCGAACATGAACTCGCCGTCCTTCTTGCCGTAGTAAAGCGGCTTGATGCCTATGGGGTCGCGGGCGGCCATCATATCAGGGCCGTCGGCAATGGCGAAGGTGAACATTCCGTCAAGATGCTCCACCAGCGATGTGCCGTGCTCCTCGTAGAGGTGAAGTATGGCCTCGCTGTCGTTAGTGGTCCTGAACTTGTGCCTCTCCGATAGCCCGGGCCTCAGCCCGGGGAAATTATATATCTCTCCGTTTGCGATTACCGCCATGGTTGAGTCCTCGTTATAGATGGGCTGGTCCCCGCCCGCGGGGTCCATGATGCTGAGCCTCCTGTGGCCGAGCACTCCGCTTCCCTCCGGGCAGACGAACATCCCGTCCGCGTCCGGCCCCCTGTGGGCCATGAGCTTCATCATGCCCTCTGCTTCGTCTGTCTTGCGAGTGCTTCCCCAGATGCCCGATATGCCGCACATGAATTATTTATCCCTTCTTGTTTATTTTCAGAATTCCGACCAGCCCGTGGCCCGTGCCCGCCCCTGACTGAAGCTCCATCTCGAGCCTCCGGAGCGCGTAGGCAAGCTGCGGCTCTATAATGTTGGCCCTTGTGTCGCCGGGCAGGTCGCCCGTGGTGCTTACCATCCTCTGCATCGTCTCCACCGCCTTCCTGAGGGATTCGGGATAGAACTTGTAGATGTCCACCGAACTCCCGGCCTGTCCTTCGTTTTGCCCGTATTCGGCGAGGAACTCTATCGTATGCTTCACAAGGGTGTTCCAGCTCATCGTGAACTTCTCGAAGAACCTGTTGAGTTCGGTAAAACCGTGCCTCGGGACGTAGTCCACTATAAGAGACGAGAGGTCCGTGCGGATATTGGGCTCAAGCAGAGAGTTTACCGCCTCCCTTACGGGCGTGCAGTGGCGGTTGTAATCGCCCGTGTCCATGTGCCTGCCTACGAACATCGACCTGTCAAAAAGCTTCTGGACCGTTATTTCAGCGCCCGGCATAACCTCTGCCGCCCGGACGATGTCCATCATTTCCCCCCCGGAAAGAAGCTTCAACGGGAACGACTGTATGTCCACCGAGTCCCTCTCCTCGGGCGGATAGATGTACGATATCCTGTAGTCCATGAAAGTCTCTTCGCCGGTCTTGAGCGACCAGAGGTCCTGCCACTCGTATGAATATCTGCCGAGCCAGTCGAGCACGACCAGGGCGCCGTCTTCGGAATGCGCCGCGATGTCGGAGAGGAGCTTGACCATCCGCTCCGATGAGAAGTGCGACATCGTGCCGTAGGATGAGAAGTACACGTCGAAGGGTTCGTCTTCGATGTCCAGGCCCGTTGAGATGTCGCCCTTCGTAAAGACCACCTTGTCGTTGCTTCCGTAGTGCTCCACGGCCTGGCTTATGAGGTCGATGTTCAGGTCTATTCCCTTGTAGAATCCAAGCAGGTCCTGGTTTATGAGCTTGACCGCGTATTCGTACATGCCCACGTCCTTGGCCGTGATGCCCGTAAGGAGGTCGTAGCCGTCGCCCGCGCCGCAGCCCAGGTCGAGTATCCTCAGGCGTTCGAGCTTGCGGGTCTTTTCGTCCACTATCTCCTTAAGGTAAGGGCGGAGGAAAAGCCTCGTGACCTCGTCTTCCCAGAAGCGGCGGACGTTGTCGTACTTGCCCAGAAGCCCCGACTTCTTTACGTACTGCCCGGTGCTTGCCGCCTCGGTATATGGAACCTGGTTCTTCTCGGTCATGGCCTTCCCTTTAGTTTTTCGCCGAGTTTGCGTAGTCCACGGCCTGAAAGGCGTCGGCGCAGTGAGTGTCCGCCCCGATTTTCTCGGCGAATTCAGGCGATGTCGGCGCACCTCCTATAAGTACCTTAACGTTGTCCCTCATGCCTTCTTCCTTAAGGGCGCTTATCACTCCTTCCATCTCGCGCATCGTCGTGGTAAGGAGCGCGGAGAGGCCGAGGAACCCCGGGCCGGCGTCTTTTACGCTCTGGACTATCTTCTCTGTGGGCACGTCGGTGCCCAGGTCCACAATCTCGAAACCCGCTCCCTTGAGCATGGTGCTTACGATGTTCTTTCCTATGTCGTGAAGGTCGCCCTTTACGGTTGCGATTACGACCTTGCCCTTGCTCTCCATGCCCGCGCTTTCAAGGTGCGGCAAGAGAATGTCCATGGCCTCGCCCACGGCCTCCGCCGAGGCGAGCATGTCGGGAATGAGGTACTTGCCGCTTTCGAAGTTCCGGCCCACGATGTCCATCGCTCCCGTAAGGCCCTCGACTATAAGCTTCTTTACGTCCACGCCCTTTTCGAGGGCCTCCTCGACGAGTTCCACCGTGCCGGGCCGGCCTTCGAAACCCTCGTCGAAGCCCTCGTCCTCGCTCGTTACTCTCCCCTGTATAACGTTGGTCTTAATCTCTTCTATAATTTCGTCCATCGGACCTCCTGTATATGAATTTTCAGTTTCTAAGCCTCTCGACTATGCCGGGCACTTCCCTGAAGACCTGGTCCTCCTGCTCCCTCGAAACACCTTTCACCGGCCTGGACAGCAGTTCCTCCAGCTTCGCCAGGGCCTTCTCTATTACCCCGTCTCCTCCGTCGGCCTCGAATGGGTAGTGCGGGTAGATGCTCCCGTCCCTGAGGCCCTTGCGGGCGAAGCGCACGAAGAGCTTCTGCTTTGAGCCGAGCACCTTCTTGATCTGCTCGAACATCCTGTCCATGTCCTCGCTGCCGAGCCGGGGCTCCAGGAGGAACATCTTTATCATCCCTATGTGCTGGTCGTCCAGCACCGCCTGGGCGGGGCAGAAGATGTTCGTCCTCTCCAGCAGGCCGAAGGCGTAGTGTATGTACTGCGCCCCGGACATCGCTATCGGCACGTGCGTGAAGAGCTTTTCGATTGATGCCTGCATCCCCGGCGACGAGGAGTCCGCCACGCCCGCCGTTGAGTAGCACGGGATGCGGTAGTGCCTGGCCATCTGTACGCAGTCGATATTGTACTGGTTGAATTCGGGGGCGCCGTACATGTCGTGGAGGTTGTCCATCCGCGCCCTCACGGGCACGCTCCCGTAGATAACCGGGGCGCCGGGGTTCACCATCTGCGACAGCGCCACGCCCGAGAGTATCTCGGCGTTTATCTGCGCGACCATGCCGCCTTCCTGAACCGGCGCCGTGGAGCCGCCCTGAGGCGAACTCGAAACAACGAACGGAAGTCCCCTGCGCGAAAACTCGATGAGCTTTTCCGTTGCGTCGTCGACCATCTCCAGGGGGCTTTTAACCGTGCACGTTATGAATGAGACGATGGGATTTTCCTTCAGAGCTTCCTTGCCCCCGGCGAGTATCTCGGCCATGCGCACGATGTTGTCCAGCTGTTCGATGCTCGTGAGGCCGGCCATCACGTGCTTTGTTATGTTGCTCAGCGAGGCGTAGAATTTGTTTACGTCGTGATTTTCCGGCGTGATGTCCTCGTCCTGGATATTAACGGGCCTTATGAAAAAGTCGAGGTTATCCAACTGCTCGGCAAGCCGCGCAGCCGAAGAGAGGCGTTCCACGGTGCCCCTCTCTTCGGTAAACACGGCAAGGCGGCGCTTCCTTGAGGGGTCTTTCTCGCTTACGAAGTCCTCCATATGGGCATCGAGCCAGACGTTGGTCTCGGAGCCGCTTCCGAAGTATATCCTCGGCACCTCGGCGTCAAGAATGAGGGCGTTGCCTGGCTCGCGGGCGCCGAGCTTCACCTTCGAGGGGGCACTGGAGATGAACTCCTTGAGCGCCGTCCTGGGTATCTTCACGGTATGCGAGCGCTCGTCCCGGCGCTCGACAGCGCACCCGTTGCCTTTGAATATCCCGGCGGCCTCGTCGTTGAAGCACTGAAGGCCTATCTCTTCAAGAAGCCTTGTGGAGGCCGCGTCGATTGCGCCTATGTCGTCCTTTGTGAGCCTTTTAAACGGCATCCTGACGACCACGCCCTCTCTGTAGCCGTTTTCCATCCATCTCCTCTATGCGCGCGCCGCGCGCGAATATTTTCTGCAATGCCTGTCCCTGCCCATTACCGCCTCGCCCGCCTTCACCGCCGTCATCAGCGCCGGGTCAAGCGGGCTTATCAGGAGGGCGTCCACGCCCATGTACTGGGCCATGTGGGCCATGGCCTGGTTTATCAGGGTCCTTCTGAAAAGACCGAACGATATGTTGCTGAGCGCAAGCACCGTTTTTGCCTGTGGGAAATTCTCCTTGATGCCCCTCAGGGTCTCAAGCGTGGCGGCTCCCTGTGTAATGCCGGTGCTTACGGGCATCACGAGGGGGTCGAAGTAAAGGTTTTCGGTGGGCATGCCGTGTGCCTCCGCGCCTTTAAGGATTTTCTCGCATGTCTTGAGACGCGTCTCCGCGTCTTTGGGTATGCCGCTTTCGTCCATGCAAAGGGCGATTAGCGGAAGCCCCTTATCAGCCGCAAGGGGCATCACCTCCGCGATGTTTTTCTCCGTGCCCTTTACGGAGTTGACCATGCCGACCCTCTCGCCCCCGGCCTCTATGCCCGCCTTGAGCACCGCGGGGTCGGCGCTGTCTATGCAGAGTTTGCACCCAACGCCGTCTGAAAGCAGACCCACCAGCCACTTCATGTCGCCTGCCTCGTCCTCGGCGGCGCCTTCGCCCGTGCCTACGTTTACATCTATTATTGCCGCGCCCGCCGCCTCCTGCCTTTTGGCAAGCTCAACGAGGCTGTCCGCGTCGTGGTCTATTATCATATGCTTTACGCGCGGTATTGTAGCGTTTATGTTTTCGCCGATAATCAGCATTAGAGTTAAATGACTCCCGTGTCTATGCCGGGGATTTCCTTTCTTATCCGGTCCATGACCCCGGCGGAAGGCAGCGCCTGCGCCGGCCCGGCAAGTATCTCCTCGACGCGCATTTGCGCACGCTTCCTCGTGCCGGGACTGCCCTCTTCGTTCCATTCCCTGCGCGATTTCCTGTCCGAGAGCCTGGGGATGAACTGCTCATTGCGCATGAACTTGCGGGTGTGGCGCGAGGAGACGTAGTGTCCGCCCGGGCCTATCCTTTTCATCTCGTCAAACGCCAGGGTCTTTTCGTTCACCTCTATCCCCCTCACGGCACGCATGACCATGCCCAGTATCTCGTCGTCCATGACGTATTTTTCGAGGCTTGCCGTCATGCAGAACTCCATGAGCCCCGCGGCGTCGTGTATGTAGTTTCCTCCGGCAAGGGCTACCAGGAGGTTGGTAATCGCCGATTCGTAACCGCTCTGGGCGTCGAGCGTCTTTGAGTCCGACATCCCGGCCGTCGCGTATATGGGAAGGCCGTAGTGCCTTGCAAGCTGCGATGCCCCGGCGTTCATCATGCCCATCTCGACCGCTCCGCTGAGGTACTTGAGGTCCTTCATGTCGGCGATGCTCGATATGCAGCCGTACATCACGGGCGTGCCGGGGTTTACGAGCTGGGTAAGGGCCACGCCGGCCAGGGTGTCCACGTTCTGCACTACCAGGTTCGCCGCGAGCGTTACCGGCGAAGTAGTGCCGCAGAGGGGCTCGACCGGGGTTATCACCGGCAGGCCCGCGCGGGCCACCTCCATGGCCAGTGCGCTGTAGAGGTCGTCGAGCACGAAGGGGCTGATGCCGCAGCATGTGACGAATGAGACGAGGGGCTTTTCCTTCAGAGCTTTTTCGGAGCCCGCTATCATGGCGGCCATACGGATGACGTTCCTTACGCCGCCGGCAGTGTAGACCCCCCCGGTTACATGCTTGCCCTGGTATGAAAGGGCGGCGCCGAAACGGTTGACGTCCACGTTTTCCTCGTCTATGTCGCTTGGGAATACCGGGAGCATGAAAAAATCGATGTTGGACATCCTGTCCACCACCCTGGCTATGTCCTTGAGGTCGGCGAGGGTCGCGCGCCTGCTCTCCTCAGTGCCCGGCTCAAGCACGTAAAGCGCGGTGCCCCCGGTGCCGGCGTAGACGTTGCTTCCGCCCACGTGGAGCGTGTGCCCGGGGCGTTGCCCATGGAGGTGCACCATGCTCGGGGCCCGGTCTATGAGTTCCATCACAAGCTCTTCGTCCATCTTTACGACCGATGTCTCGCGGTCCGCCTCCGCGCCCGCCTGGGCGAAAAGTTCGAGGGCCTCTTCGTTTTTCACCCTGATGCCCACCTCTTCAAAGACCCTCATGCTGGTCTCGTGGATTTGCACTATATCCTCGGCGCTCAGGGGCCTGTAGAGGCCGCCTTCGACCCTGTCTTTGTCTATCTGAAGTCTTGCCCTGTCAATAAAACTCGTCCTGGTTCCCATCACCTATCTCCTGGCGATACAAGATTCCTTTGAACACATCGTGCATGGATTCGGGCGTGCCTCCCCGGCGCCCGGCGCAATGCCAAACACTCCCGATACCGACTTCCTGGGGTTCATTAGGAAGTTTGGCGAGAGACTGACGCCCGCGGCTTGGCCGTCCAGCACATCGAATATCTTGGACTGTTCCTTTATGTTCCAGTCGCAGTAGCCCGGGCTGAAGCGCACGGTGGTGGACTTCCGGCTGCCGGAAAGGGCAATGTCGAACTTGTTCTGGAAATCGTCGACCGCCCCCTCGGCGGCCACCGAGCCGATGGCATCGTATATGCAGGCGTCGGAGAGTTTGTTTTCGCTTGACAGGTCCTTGATGACCCCGTCGATGTCGCTGCCGATGGTGGCCAGGAAGACCGTGGCGGTGTCGCACTTGCCCAGGGCCCTGGCAAGCTTTCCGCTCTTAAAGGATATGCCGCCTTCCAGGGTTACCGCCCCTTTGCCCATGTCCTCTATCCTTCGGGTGCTGTAGAGCACCTTTGGCTTGACCATGCCCCGGGAGCGCTCAATGAATGCGCCCAGACGCTTCGCGGTCCTGCCAGGCGCGTTTCCGTTTCTACGGCCAAGCAGACGGAAAACGTCATCCCTGTTGATGCTAACCCTTATGTCCTCAAAAAAATTCAAAATTCCCCCACGGTTCTTTTCCCTCCCATGCATCCCCGGCAAATGAAAATAAGTCTCCGTGTCGATATGAGTCGAAAATTCCTGGCAAGTCAGATGTTCTGGAATTTAGAGAGATGCTATGGATTGTAATACGCTGAAAAACAACGCGAATAAAATTTTCTTAACCATCACCTCGTTTTCGGTTTGGTTATCACTTGCCAAACGTTCGGGATATTATAACATATCAGGCAGATTCCTTCTAAGTTACCGTAATTATTACTTATTCTTAAAAAAAAGGACCCTCGACCCACCAAAGCCATTGGTTATTAAAGATTTTCAGAAGGCATTATCCATGCGAAAACGTTCGCATTTCCTTCCCGGCATAAGGCTGCGGGTTCTGATAACCGCTTGAAAATCTATAGGCGACAGGGACTTATTACCAGGAGCAAAAAGAAGATGACGGGTTAAAAAAACATGCGAGGGACGCGGTCCCTCGCGCTCCCTCGCTTATTCAAGTGCCCGTTGCCTCCGCACTTGTCGTCTATTAAGTGCTCCCCGTAATAACTTGATTTCCTGTTATCTTTTTCCGGTGCTCATGTACTGTACGGGTTAGTCAGAGACGGCGGCCTGCTCCGGCTCCCTGAACGGGCTGGACCTGATTATGCCGGCGAGCTTGAGGGGCCTTCCCCGGAGTTCAAAGAGAGCCATGCCGCGCCTTTGCTCCTCCCGGCCCCCCCCGAGCGTCCAGGAGCCGTTCCAGGAGACGTACAGGTGCAAGGCGCCGTCGGCCTTTATCTCCACCCACCGGGGCTTGAACTCAAGCTCCACGTTCTTGAACTTCTTTATGTCCCGCGCTATCTCCGCGTAGGCATCTTCGGTGGAGTACTTTTTCATGCCCCTGAAGTTCTTCTCAACGTACGCCCGCCTCATTCCCTCGGCCACGCCGAATGCCTCCTCGGCCATGAGGGCGTCCTCGGAGGGCTTTTTCACCTCGTCCGCGCAGGCGGCCAGGAGGGCTAAGACAAGGGCGAGAATAAACGTTCTCATGGGATTATTATACAAGGCGGCTGTGGGGGATTTAAAGGCGGGCGCCTGATATAAAAATGTGCTTATCCGTTTTATGCACCTCGTATCCTTCGACAAGCTCAGGATGATTCGGCAAGCTCAGGATGATTCGGCAAGCTCAGGATGATTCGACAGGCTCGGGATGATTCGACAGGCTCAGGATGATTCGACAAGCTCAGGATGATTCGACAAGCT
>CBDVCR010000112.1:0-9284 GCA_965372535.1 uncultured bacterium
AATGAGCCATGGCGCTACGAAAAGGCTTGACATTCAACACAGTTGCTTCGGGTGATTTCTCCGGATACCTTGTGGGGACGGTAAAGGGCGGGCCTCGTTTATCCCCGGCCCGCCCTTTGGATTGTTGGATTATGGTTAGATTTTAGTGACGTTTTCAGCCTTCGGTCCTTTGGGTCCGTCGACAATTTCAAAACTCACCGCCTGGCCTTCCTCGAGCGATTTAAAGCCGCTGTCCTGGATGGACGAGTAGTGGACAAAGACGTCGCCGCCATTGTCGCTGGTGATAAACCCGAACCCCTTGGACTCGTTAAACCACTTTACTTTTCCAGTCTCCATTCCGGCACACCTCCTTCCTTGGATTTTGAAGCTTTCGGAGGCATGTGGTAAAGGACCGCAGAGCAATACGGCATGCGTGTGCTTAACTACAATATACTCCCAAACTTCAACATATGGTATTAAAGCACAGAGTTATCCGGCAAGTAAAGAAATTTTTTCGGCCCGCCAGGGTATTGAGAGGGACAATTTTCCTCCTCTCTTGAGCGTGGCGAGCCGGATACCCCGCTGCCCCTGGTCAGTCCTGCCTGGCCTCCCGGATGAAAAAGACCATCCTGACCCCGCCGGCCTCCACCACGTCGCCCTCCCTGAGCGGCGTGCCCTCCTTTACCTTCTGGCCGTTTAGCCGGGGCTTTCGCCCTTTTTCCGGGGGGCTTATGAAATACCCCCCCTCCTCGGTCCTCTGAAGGAGGGCGGCTATCTCGGGGGCGAAAAACCCCTTTAGCTTAATATCCGCCGCCTCGCCCTTGCCGATGGTCGCGAACCAGTCCCTGAGTTCGTGCTCGTTGCCTTCGGAGGCCCCCTGCACCACGCGGAGCACCCCCACCCTGCCGCCGGGCGGGGGCTTGGGCGTGGGGACCGCGCCGGACATTTCGCGGTGCCGGGCGGTCTGGAGTATCATGGTCTCCTCAAACATCGGGGGGGCCGGCGCCCGGTGGGCGGGTTCATGTCCGGGTTCTTCCTCCTCCGCCTTCTCCGGCATGAACACAAGGGTATGCTTGCCGACGGTGACCGAGGCGCCTTCCGCGAGTTCCTCCCGCTCTATCCTCTTTCCGTCGAGGAAGGTGCCGTTTAAGCTCCCCAGGTCCTCGACGAAGAACTTCTCCCCCTCCCTTGCAATCCGCGCGTGGGAGCTTGAGACGGCGAGGTTGTCTATGTGTATGTCGCAGGCCGGGTTTCTGCCGATGGTGACCTCGGGCTTTTCAAGCGGTATCTCCCTGAGCACCCGCTCGCCGAACTTCAGGACGACACTGGCCATCGCGCTATCTCCTCGCCCACCGCATGAATTTCCTGACGAATACTTCCCACCTGTTCTTCAAGACGCACACCACGACCACGGCCACGTTGTCCTTGCCGCCTCCTTTGAGGGCGGCGTCAAGCAGCCTCCTTGAGGCCGTCCCGGGGTCGCCGTCGGATGCGGCGGCCAGTATGTGTTCGTCGGGGACCATGGTGTAGAGCCCGTCGGAGCAGAGCACCACCCTGTCGCCGTCGGAGACGGCGAGGTCCACGAGGTCCACTTCCACCTCGGGGGCTATCCCCAGCGCCCTGGTGATGACGTTTCTTGAGGCCGAGCGTTCGGCCTCCTCCCTGCTCATGAGGCCCTGTTTGACCTGCTCGCCCACCATGGAATGGTCCTCGGTGAGCTGGATGAGGGCGTTGTGCCGTATGAGGTAGACGCGGCTGTCGCCGACATGGGCTATGCCGAGCCTCTCCCCGCCGCCCAGGACGGCCGACAGCGTGGTGCCCATGTTCCGCCATGCTTCGTTTTTCCGCGCCGCCTCGTGTATCACGCGGTTTGCGTGCCGCACTCCGGCGGCGAGCCTGTTGGCCGCCGGGGAGAAATTCCCGTCGTACTTTTCGTCAAGGGCATTCGGGCCGCTGTTGCCGATGTGGTCTCGCAGGATGTCCACGGCCATGGCGCTTGCGATGTCTCCGGCGGCGTGCCCCCCCATGCCGTCGGCCACCGCGAAGAGCCCCAGGGCCTCGTCGGCGCAGAAGCGGTCCTCGTTTGCGTTCCTTACAAGTCCGGTGTCCGTCCTGCCGTCGGCCAGGAGCGCCATCATCAGCGGCCCTTCCCCGCCATACAGGCGACGATGTCGTTGACCACGTCTTCTCCGGCCTTGTAGCGCCTCGTCACCGTCCTGGCAAGGAGTCTGGTCACTATGGCGTCACAGCAGCCGGGGACTTTCCTGGCCACGTTCCTTAGGGGGACGAACTCGCACATGGAGATGTTGTACATGATGGAGGCGATGCTGTCGCCCTTGAACGACTTCTCCCCGGAGAGAAGCTCGTAGAAGACCGCGCCGAGGGAGAAGAGGTCCGAGGGCCCCTCCACCTTCTCTCCGGCCACCTGCTCCGGCGACATGTAGGAGGGCGTGCCCAGTATCGTGCCGGTGTGGGTCTTTGAGGACTCCACCACCCTTGCGATGCCGAAGTCGGTCACCTTCACGACGCCGTCGGCCAGGAGCATGATATTGGCAGGCTTGATGTCCCTGTGGACGACGCCCTTTTTGTGCGCGTACTCAAGCGCCCCGGCGACGTCCGCGACAATGCGCATGACTTCCTGGTGGGGCAGGAGGCTTTTCTTGCCGCAGTGCGCGCTGAGGTCTTTCCCCGAAAGCATTTCCATTGCCAGGTAGGCCATGTCGTGCTCCTCGCCCGCGTCGTATATGGTCATTATGTTCGGGTGCGAGAGCCTGCCGGCTGCCTCCGCCTCCTGGAAGAACCGTTTCTTTACCTCCTTGAGCTGTTCCGGCTCGACCTCGTCGTAGACAAGGGTCTTGATGGCCACCTCGCGGTTTATCTTGGGGTCGCGGCCAAGGTACACGGTGCCCATGGCCCCCCGGCCAAGCTCCTTCACCACCTCGTACCGCCCGAGGGTGGGCTTTGCCCCCGCGCCGGTAAGGAGCACGGTGGCGTCCTTGCGGGCGCCCGCGCCGAAGACCCCGGTCTCGCCGGCTGCGTCGAGCTTTTTAACCCGCTCCCTTGCGTCCCTGAAATTGCCGGCCTTGAGGATGTGTTCGTGGACGGCCTTTGCCTTTGCGTGCATCCGTTTGCGCTCGAAATCCAGGGCAAGGTTGTAAAGGAGTTCCCTGGCCCCCCTGTCGCGGAGCGGAAGCTTCATGAACTTCTCAAAGGCCATGTCGAGCATCCCCTGACCCTGAAACGTAAGGCCGAGCATCCTGTTTCCCTCGGCGTTTTCGGCCTCCGAGACGGACCTCTTGCCGAACGTCACATACTCCCTGAAGAAGGCCGCGGCAAGGCCCAGCACGAGGAGCGCCGATGGGGAGAAGAGCATGAGCCAGTAGCCGAAGGAAAAGAAGAGGAATATGGCGAGGGCCGCCAGGGGCAGGAGCGAAAGCAGAATAAGGAGCGCCCCCACCCTGGGTTTTACTTTCGGGAGGATGAAGGTTACGAAGAGGCCGAAATATAAAATTACCGCGACTTCCAGGGCGAATGCCCAGGCGGGGCGGACGATATGGTTGTTGTTGATTATATTTTCCGCGATGACGGCGGAGAGTTCGACTTCCGCAAGCCGCCCCACGGGGGTATCGTACATCGGCGCTCCAGGGCCGGTATGCCCGATAAGCACCGCTTTATTCTTGAATTTCCTGGACGGGATCTTGCCCTCCATGACATCGGCAAAGGAGTAGACCGCAACGGCCTTCCTTGCCCCGAAGCTGATGAGCTTCTTGTAGTCCTTGCCCGCGGGGATTTTCATCCCGGCGAACTTCAAGTACTCCACCCCTCCCGACCTCCCCATGCCCTTGAGGCCGCTTTCGTCCTTTTTGTAGTACCTCAGGCCGACCTGGAGGGCAAAGGAGGGGGCGTGCCGCTTCATGTAATAAACGAGCAGGGGGTCGCGCCTGACTATGCCGTCGCGGTCCGGCGTGTGGTTTATGTGTCCGAGGGCCCGGACTTTTGAGGCGAGCCTCTCATGGGGATGCGCCGCGTCCACGGCCCTCAGGCCCCTGTTGAGCAGGGAATGGAAGGGGTTTTTAAGGGCGAAGAGGTCGTCTTTAAAACCCGTGAAACCGCCGGGCGGCCCCTTGAACGCGACGGTGTTTTTCTTAAGCGCACCGGGAAGCTTGCCGGCCTTTTTGTCATCCTTCGGCTCCCCGGGGGTGAAGAGGACGGGGAGCACCACGGCGCCGGAGGATTTTGCGGCGTAGGCAAGGCGTGCGTCGCCGTCGATTTTCCACCGGGCTTTTTTCAGGGACCGGTATATCTTTTTCGCTGTTGCGCTTTTTTGCTTTTTGAGGTCTTCGGATATGTTTTTCACTTCATCGAGACCGGGGTTGTGCTCGGGGCCGGAGTAGAGGAAGTCAACGCCGATGACCCGGGCTCCGTAGCGGTCGAGGCGCTCCACCATATCGGCCACGCTCGACCGGGGCAGGGGCCCGCCGCCCATGCTCCTCAGGCTCTTTTCGTCCACGGCCACGATAGCGACGTTGGCGGAGGTCCTCTTGTGCCTGAGCGCGGACATGAAGTCATAGGCGGCGTACTCAATGGCCCGGAGGGGGTAGAGTTCGAGGGCAAAGGCCCCGAGGACAACCAGGGTGATGAGGATCCCCAAAACCCAGTCCTTTCGTATGTGCCTGAAAACTTTCACGTAAAATTATAACAGATTTCATGGCCCCCGTGAGAACCCCAAGCCCGTCGAATCAAGCCGGCCCTGTCAAAAAAAAGCGCCCCGGTCTCGCAACAACCGCCATGGCTCGCCCGCCGCTGCATGATAAAGTGCCCTGCCATCCACGTTGCGGAAATATTTTTTTTCTTTTAACCGGGCATGGGCATGAAACGGCGCTCATAAGGCAAGGGCGCGTACCTCGATGCGGGCGGCATTGCGTACCGCGTCGAGCAAGTCCCCCTTTGCCTGCTTTACGTATAAGCCGCCTTTCTGATATTATTTTTTCATGCGCTTGTTATTCAGGTTTTTCATTGTTTTTGCCTTGTTTTTTTACCTCTTGCCCCGGCCACTTTTCGCGGAGGTAAAGGAATATGCCCTGAAAAACGGCATGAAGGTATTTATGGTCGAGGACCACAAGTCTCCCATAGCGGTCTTCCAGATATGGTACAGGGTGGGCTCAAGGGACGAGGTCTCGGGCAGGAGCGGCCTCAGCCACCTCCTTGAGCACATGATGTTCAAGGGCACCCGCAAGCACGCCTCCAAGGAGCTTTCAAGGACCGTCCAGAGGCACGGGGGCACGGACAACGCCTTCACCTCAAAGGACTACACGGTCTATTTCCAGATATTGCCTTCGGAAAAAATAGGGCTTTCCATCGCGTTTGAGTCAGACAGGATGCGAAACCTCCTGCTCAAGAAAGGGGAGGTCGCCTCCGAAAAGAGCGTGGTCATGGAGGAGAGGAGGCTGCGCTACGAGGACGACCCGCGGAGCAGCCTTTATGAGCTTGCCGTGGCCTCGGCCTTCACCGTCCACCCCTACCGGAGGCCGGTCATCGGATGGATGAACGACCTGGCCTCTATCGAAAGGGACGACCTGCTTGCCTACTACAGGAAATATTACTCGCCGGACAACGCCTTTATAGTCGTGGCCGGGGATATAGACCCCAAAGGACTCATCAGGGAGATACGGAAGGCTTTCGGGAAAATAAAGCCCGGCTCCCCGAAGGAGAGCTTTGTCTCGCAGGAGCCCCCGCAGAGGGGCCGGCGGAGGGTATATCTAAAGAGAGAGGCCGAACTCCCCTACCTGCTGGCCCTCTACCACGCGCCGAACATCCCGGATGCCGACGCCTATGCCCTGGACGTGCTTTACTCCATCCTTTCCGGGGGCAAAAGCGGGAGGCTTTACCGGAGCCTGGTGTACGAAAAGAAAGTAGCCTTAAACGCCTTTGCCGACTACAGCGGCATGTTCGCCGACCCCTACCTTTTCGGCCTCGGGGGGACGGCCTCTCCGGGGACCGACATCTCCGTGTTCGAGGAGGCACTTTACGAAGAAGTGGAAAGCATAAAGGCCGAGCCGCCCCCGGAGGGCGAGATTGAGAAGGCCGTGAACCAGATAGAGGCGGACTTTATAATGGGGCAGGACTCGGTATTTTACCAGGCGATGCTCGTCGGCAGGTTCGAGGCCCTCGGCGACTGGAGGCTCAAGGACCGCTACATCGAAAACGTCCGCAAGGTTACAGGCGAGGACGTAAGCAGGGCGGCCCGGAAGCACCTGACCGAGAAAAACAGGACCGTGGGCGTCTTAATCCCGGAGGCCCCCGCCTCAAGGGAAGGGAAGACAGGACAGGATAAATGAAAAAAGCCCTTGCGTGCGCTCTGACCGTCTGCCTTGCCCTCCTCGTCACGGAGGCACAGGCCCTTGACGTAAACAGAAAGGTCCTTGAAAACGGCCTGACTCTTCTTCACGCCGAGAGGCGCAACCTCCCTCTGGTTATGGTGACCCTGCTCGTAAAGGCCGGGTCAATGGACGAGCCGGCCGAAAGGGCGGGGCTTGCGAACCTGGCCGCCGGCCTCCTTACGGAGGGCACAAAGAACCGCTCCTCCACGGAGCTGAGCGAGGAAGTCGCCTTCATCGGCGCGAAACTCGGCGCGTCCTCCGGAGCGGACTACAGCACCATTACACTTTCCGTCCTGAAAAAACATGTCGAAAAAGGGTTCGAGCTTTTCTCCGAAGTGCTCATTGAGCCCACCTTCCCCCCCGGGGAAATCAGGCGCAGGAAGGACCTCATAAAGGCCTCTCTCATGCAGCGGGAGGAGGCGCCCTCCTTTCTGGCCTCACGCGCCTTCATAAAGGCGGTCTACGGCGAGCACCCTTACGGGAGGCTCCTTGAGGGCGCCCCGGAGAGCTTGGAGAAAATCACCAGGGACGAAATAGTTGATTTCCACTCGAAGCGCTTCCTGCCCAATAACTCCATCCTCTCCGTGGTCGGGGACCTCGGCCCGGAGGAACTCGACGGGCTTGTCGAGAGCTACCTTGGGAGATGGGTGAAAAAGCCCCTCCCCGTGCGTGAAGGTTTCCCGCTTCCGCCCCCCCAGCGGAAGGTGGTAAAAATAGACAGGGACCTTACCCAGGCCAACATCCTCCTCGGCCATGCGGGCCTCGGGCGTGACCACCCCGACTACTACGCCCTCTCCGTCATGAACTACATACTGGGCGGCGGGGGGTTCTCATCGAGGCTCATGGACACCGTACGGGACGAGATGGGCCTTGCCTACAGCATATACAGCTCCGCCTCCTCGCGCATGGAGTCGGGGGACTTCAGGGTAGTCGCGCAGACGAAAAACGCCTCCGCCAACACCGTAATAAAAGAGATACTCAGGCAGATGAAGAAGATGCGCGAGGAGAAAGTAACAAAGGAGGAGCTTGAGGACGCCAGGTCCTTCCTTATCGGGAGCTTCCCCAGGAGGCTCGACACCATGCGAAAGATTGCCGATTTCCTCTCGCTGGTGGAGTTTTACGGACTGGGGCCGGACTACCCCGAAAAGTACCGGCAATACATAAGCGGCGTTACGAGGGAGGACATCCTCAGGGCGGCGAAAAAGCACCTTTACCCCGATAAATACGTTCTGGTCGTTGTAGCCAGCCAGTCGGAGGCCGACGTGCAGGGCCAGCCCCAATGACCGCCGCTTTGGAGCGCATAAGGGGGTGCGTTTCGCATTTGTCTTTAAACCTGAGCCTGCCGAACCATGACAGAATGCCTTTTTCCTTTCTCCGGGTACGGGCATGAAACGTTGCTTATAGGACAAGGGTGCGTTCCTCCTTGCCGGTTCCGCCCCGCTTTATTGCGGGGACTTCTCTCGGCGGGGTTTGAAAACCCCGCCTATCGAGATGCAGCCTTAATACCTTCCAGATAGGCGGGACTTTCCAGTCCCGCCGGGTATCAGGCCGGCATGCCTGTTTTCCTTATCATCCGTGCCACGGAAATGTCATTTTAATTTGATGCAACGATTCGGTTTCATTTACATTTTTGATGAGGCAATTCGGCCTCTTCCCCCCGGAGGCGGCATGTGTTATTATGTGTTATTATTAGTGGAAGGGAGGGAAAGTGAAAGCATCGCTGATTTGCATCGCGGCGGCATTGATTTTATCCAACGCGGCGTTTTCATTCGAAAACCTTCCGGCGATAAAACGCGACTGCGGCACATGCCACAGCCTGCACAGCGAGAAATCAAATATCCACGCCTCTCAGGGCGAATCGTTTCTCCTTAAAGAGCCCGTTTCCGAGCTTTGCCCCGGCTGCCATGCCGAACGGGTCTCGCCCGCCGACCACCCCGTAGACGTGCCCGCCACGCCTGTCGAAGGGCTTCCGCTTGAGGAAGGAAAAATTACCTGCCTGACGTGCCACGAGCCCCACGGGCGGCCCGGTGAAATCAAGCTGCTAAGGGCGGCCCCCGAAGAACTCTGCGCCTACTGCCACCAGAAGTAGGGCACAGCCCCGTCGCAGTGCATGTCCCCGGAGCTTGCGGGCAGGGGAAAATGATAATTTTCTCTCTGTCTTGGGGGTTTTGCCCACAGGAGTTCCCCCAATAAATAACCCTTCAGCTGCGTAACCCTATTAAAGAAAAACAAACATCGGATTTACAAAGTGGTCGGAGATGGTTTTTGAAATGTGCTTGTCCGTTTTATGCACCGCGCATCCTTCGACAGGCTCAGGATGATTCGACAGGCTCAGGATGCAGGCATGGTGAGCCTGTCGAAACGTGCCGGTGAGCTAAACCGGATAGGCGAATTTTGAAAAAACGGGGGAACTCCTGTTAACGTTTTCCTTGACAGGCGGCATATATATGCGCTATATAATAATTAGCCGTCCCTGAAAAAGGGCATAAGTTGCTGATTAATAAGGATTAAAAGGGTCGTTTTGTGGTATAATAATCACCAGCAAAGCACAAGAACCCGTGAGAAAGCCGGTGATTTATGAAGCCTGAAAAGACTCAAAAACCACAGCATGAGATGTTCCGCACCCGTCTTGAGGAGATTCTAAACCCCCTTCATCCCTTGTGCAAGGTGGCTAAGGCCATGCCTTGGGAGAGCTTCGAGCATGAGTTCGGACAATGGAGAAGCTCTTGCAGGCCACGATAGAGGCGGCCATCTGCAAGGGCCTCATCAAGCCTGTGGACACGAGGCGCGTCAACGTGGACACGACGGTGCAGGAAAAGGCGGTGGCGTTTCCCACGGACGCGCGGTTGTACCAGAAGATGAGGCGGGCATTGGCCAAGGACCCTGACGAGACGGCCAGGGGGCGGGGCATAGGGCTGAGGCAGA
>CBDVCR010000113.1:0-9255 GCA_965372535.1 uncultured bacterium
TGCCTGTGATTGTTTTCATATCTTTTGTTCTCTTTTTCCATAATGCTCATGCAATGAACGGGTTGAAGGTCGAACCTCATATTTCCGCCTGGCTGAACCATTTATCTTAAAGCCTGAAATCATGCAATGCCGGGCCTGAAAACGAAGTAAAGGTTGCATGAGTTATATGCGTTCGGCGGCTTGAAATAAGGGCATAAAAACACTATCCTATCAGTTAGCTCATAATTGGAGGTTACAGAATGCGGTTTTCCCGGTTGTTCATACCCACGTTAAGAGAGGACCCCTCGGAGGCGGAGGCCGCAAGCCACAGGCTCCTGATGCGGGCGGGCTACGTAAGGCAGCTTGCCGCCGGGCTTTACATACTGCTCCCCCTGGGCCAGAGGGTCATGGCAAGGATAAACGCCATCCTGAGGGAGGAGATGGACGCCATCGGGGCGCAGGAGCTAACCATGCCCGTGCTCCAGCCGGCCGAGGTGTGGCGGCAGACCGGAAGGTGGCAGGAGATAGGCGAGGAGATGTTCAGGCTCAAGGACCGCGGCGGCAGGGACATGTGCCTTGGCATGACGCACGAGGAGATAATGACCTGGCTTGCCGCCCTTGAGATACGCTCCTACCGGGACCTGCCCCAGGTGTGGTACCAGATTCAGACGAAACTCAGGGACGAGGCCCGGCCCAAGAGCGGCATTCTCAGGACGCGGGAGTTCCACATGAAGGACAGCTACAGTTTCGACGCCGACGAGGCGGGCCTGGAGAAAAACTACAAGCTCCATGAGGAGGCCTACCACAGGATATTCACCCGCTGCGGGCTCAGGTTCCACCAGGTGGAATCGGACCCCGGCATGATGGGAGGCGCAACGGCCCACGAGTTCATGGCCCCGAGCCCTGCGGGGGAGGATACCGTGGCCCTTTGCGACAAATGCGGCTACGCCGCCAACGTGGAGCTTGCCGTGTCCGTCTCTGCCGGGGCCGGGCCAATGGAGAGGGAGTACGAGGAGGTCCATACCCCGGAGAAAAGGACTGTGGAGGAGGTCTCGAACTTCCTCGAAACCAGGCCCCGGCATTTCATAAAAAGCCTGTTATACATTGCCGGTGAAAAGCCCGTGCTCGCGCTTGTAAGGGGGGACCAGCAACTGCATGAAAAAAAGCTCGAAAAAATATTAATGGCCGCTGTCCGGCCCGCCCGGAAGGAGGAAGTCGAGGAGGTCCTCGGCATCGAGGCGGGCTTCATCGGCCCCATGGGGCATAAGGTCCGAATGGTGGCAGACCCCGTGCTCAAGGAGGGGGCCTACATAAGCGGCGCCAACAGGAAGGACTACCACGCCGTGGGCATAAAGGCCGGGGAGCATTTCAGGCCCGAATGGCACGACATCCACATGGCCCTGGAAGGCGACGGCTGCCCGGGCTGCGGCGCTCCGCTCGGGGCGGAAGCCTGTATCGAGATAGGAAACATCTTCAAGCTCGGCGCCAAGTACTCGGAACCTTTAAATGCCTACTACCTCGACGAGGACGGAAAGGAAATCCCCATAATAATGGGAAGCTACGGCATAGGCCCGGCTCGCATCGCCGCCTCGGCCGTTGAGCAGTCCCACGACAGGGACGGGATAATCTGGCCGGAGTCCATAGCGCCCTTTGACGTGGAGATAATCCCCCTGAACATGGGCGACGAAAAAACCGTCAGGGTCGCGGAGGGGCTTTATGAAGAACTCAACGGATCCGGCCTTCAGGCGCTCATGGACGACCGCGACCTCCGCGCGGGTGTGAAGTTCAAGGACGCGGACCTCATCGGCATCCCGAAACATGTGGTCGTAGGGGAGCGGAACCTAAAAGAGGGCCTTGTGGAGATAAAAGACAGGAGGACCAGGGAAACCGTCAAGGTCAGGCCCGAAGAAGTGGCGGCAAAGCTCACTTCATGATTCCTGTCGACCACATAGTCTTTGGCGACTACCTGCTGCCAATGGCCGGCGACGCCTTTGTCGTCGAAAACGGGGCGGTCGCCGTAAAGGACGGCAGGATTTTTGATGCCGGGGACTACGGCGAGATAACGGGAAAATATTCTTCCCAAAGCCATATAGGCGGGCGGAGCAGGGCGGTGATGCCCGGCCTCGTGAATACCCACACCCACGCCGCCATGGTCTTTTTGAGGGGCATGGCGGACGACCTGCCGCTTAAGGAATGGCTTGAAAAGCATATCTGGCCCGTGGAAAACCGCTGGCTGAGCAAGGAATACGTTCGTGACGCCACGGAGCTTGCCTGCCTCGAGATGCTCCGGGCGGGCATCACTACCTTTGCGGACATGTATTTTTTCGAGGACGTAACCGGCGACGCCGCCAGGGCGCTGGGCATGAGGGCCGTGCTCGGCCAGGGTGTCCTGGATTTTCCCACGCGCACTACCGGGGGGGCCGACGACTGCCTGAGAAAAGCGGACGGCCTGATAGGGAAATGGAAGGGGGACGAATTGATAACCCCCTCAATCGCTCCCCATTCTACTTATGGATGCGGCCCAGAGACAATCAAGAAGGTCAGGGATGCGGCCCTCGGACACGGCGTGCTCGTGCACACCCACCTTTCGGAGACACGGTGGGAAGTGGAGGAGGCGAAGAAGAACCACGGCAGGACCCCCGTAGAGCTGCTTGACGGGCTCGGGCTTTTTGAGTGCAAGGTCATAGCCGCCCATTGCGTCTGGGTTACTGAGGAGGAAATGGACATATTTGCAAGAAAGGGCGTAGGCGTAAGCCACTGCGTAAAGAGCAACCTCAAACTCGCCTCCGGCATCGCCCCCGTGCCCCGGATGATTGAGAAAGGGATAAACGTCTCCCTCGGCACGGACGGGGCGGCGAGCAACAACGACCTGGACATCCTGGGCGAGATGTCCTGTGCCGCCAGGCTCCACAAGGCCGCCGCGGGCGACCCCACCGTGCTGGACGCCCGCACCGCCCTTGTGATGGCAACGCGCCGGGGCGCCGAGGCCATTGGGCTTGAAAACACAGGCTCTCTTGAGAAAGGAAAGGCGGCCGATATTATCGTCCTCGACCTCGACAAGCCACACCTTACGCCTCTTTACGGCATATGCTCCCACCTGGTCTATTCCGCCCGGTCCACCGACGTGGAGACCGTGATGGTAAACGGAAAAGTCGTGGTGGAGGGCGGCAGGTTGTTGACAGCGGACGAAAATGAGATAATGGGAAAAGCAAGAGAGTGGGGAAGAAGGATTAAGGAGGGCGCCGAAGGACCTGATTGAGCGCGGCGAGGCGGGATTTTATGCTTTTATATCTTGTGCAGCACGGCGAGCCCAAGAGCAAGGAGGAAGACCCGGAAAGGCCGCTTTCGGACAAAGGGCGGCTCGACGTGCAAAAAGCTGCCGACTTTCTCTTAAGTATCGGCCCTCCTGAGATATTCCACAGCGGCAAGCTGCGTGCAAGGCAGACCGCCGGGATTTTCGGCGGGAAGTTCGGCGTCGGAGCAAGAGAGGCCGACGCTTTAAGCCCCCTGGACGACCCCTCGGTATGGGCCGGGCGGTTAAAGGAAAAAGAAGGCGACGCTATGCTCGTCGGTCACCTGCCGCATATGGGCAGGCTCGCATCCCTCCTTCTTTGCGGCGACAGCGAAGCCGGGGTGGTGGAGTTCAGGCAGGGGGGCGTCTTGTGCCTTAAGCGCGAAGAGGGCAGGTGGGCGGTCCGGTGGATGGTAGTGCCGGAGATAATCGCTCAAAAGTAAAAACCAGGCGCCTTGGTGTTATTAAGGGGAGCATGAAATAGATTACATGACGAACATTGGCCTGGAACGAATCGATCCGGCTTCCCCCTTTGGAAAAGGGGGAATGAGGGGGATTTTTCTGAATATTCAAATCCCCCCCCGCCCCCCTTTGCTAAAGGGGGGGTAAACTATTTTATGCTCTGAGTAATATATGCCGGCCTTAAAGGCGATACCGCCGTGGACGCTCGCATTTTAAGCTCATAAGCGCCGCCAGGGCCTGGAAGGGGAGTCTGTTTTTCCGGTTACATTATTTCTGAGAATTAATCCGGCCTCTTGCTGAAAGTGTGCGATTTAGTGCAAAATGTCAGGTAATTTTCTAAAAGGGAGTTTTTTATTGTGGCGTTAAAGGTCGGGGTTGTCGGCGTGGGGTACCTGGGACGGCATCACGCGCGCATATATTCGGAGCTTGACGGCGTCGAGCTTGTGGCGGTGGCCGATACCGACAGGGAGAAGGCGGAGGAGATAGCCGCCGGTTACGGCTGTAAAGCCGTCGAGGCATACAAAGGCATGCTGGCCGACGTGGACGCCCTGAGCATCGTGACCCCGACATCCCTGCATTACGAAGTTGCCATGGAATGTCTTAAGGCCGGCAAGGACATTCTTATCGAAAAGCCCGTCGCCACAACCGTGGCCGAGGCCGACGCCTTGATAGAAGAGGCCGGGAAAAGGGGGGCGATTATGCAGGTCGGCCACCTTGAGCGGTACAACCCCGCCGTCGTGGCGGTTTCGGAGCACGTAAAGGATACCGAGTTCGTGGAATCCGAAAGGCTCGCGCCGTTTGTGGAACGCGCCCTTGACGTGGACGTGACCATCGACCTTATGATTCACGACATCGACATCGTGATGAGCCTGCTGAACGTCACGGGCGTCAGGGACATACGGGTGGTGGGCGCGAAGGTGCTCACGGACAAGCTGGACGTGGCGAAGGCGTGGGTGGAGTTTGAGGGGGGGGCAACCGCCCTGATAACGGCGAGCCGCATATCGAAGGCCAAACAGAGGCTCCTCAAGCTCTACCAGAAGGACTCCTATGTGGTCCTCGATTACCAGGAGATGAAAATCCTGAAGCATTTCCGCTCCGGCGGCGGCATCGTCCATGAGACCATAGAGGTACAGGGCGGGGAGCCGCTCAGGGAGGAGCTGGTGGATTTCGTGGAGTGCGTGAAGCACAGGCAAAGGCCGAGGGTCTCGGGGGTCGAGGGGAGGAACGCCCTTGAGGTCGCTCTCGTAATAACGGACAGGATAAAGAATGCGGGTTCTTGAACATGTTTCCGATGGTAGACCTTAAAAGACAGTTTCAGGACATAAAGGACGAGGTCTTAGAGGCCCTTACCGGGGTGCTTGAAAGCACAAGGTATGTCCTCGGCCCCAGGGTGGAGGAGTTCGAAAACAGGGTGGCCGGATACACGGGCGTAAAAAGCGCGGTCAGCGTGGCCTCCGGCACCGACGCCCTCCACCTTTCGGTAAAGGCGCTCGGGCTTGGCGAGGGCGACGAGGTAATCACCTCGCCGTTTACTTTTTTCGCCACCGTGGAGGCGATAATCTACGAGGGCGCCACCCCGGTCTTCGTGGACATAGAACCCGATACGTTTAATATCGACACCGCGAAAATAGAGGAAAGGATTACGAAAAGGACCAAGGCGATACTGCCCGTGCATATCTTCGGGCGCCCCGCGGACATGAAAGGGATTATGGCAATCGCCGGGAAGCACAAACTCAGCGTAATCGAGGACTGCGCCCAGGCCTTCGGCGCCTCGCTGGACGGGAAAAAGGTGGGCTCGTTCGGCGACATGGGCTGCTTCAGCTTCTACCCGAGCAAGAACCTCGGGGCATACGGCGACGGAGGGATGATAGTCCTCGGAGACGAGGATATCGCCGCTGACCTCAAAAAGCTTCGCAACCACGGCTCGGCCGGGGCATATGTCCATGAGGACGTGGGTTTCAACAGCAGGCTCGACGAGGTGCAGGCCGCGATACTCCTCATCAAGATGAAGCGCATAGACGCTTATAACGATTTGAGGCGCGGGAACGCCGAAAGATATTCCGCCCTTCTTTCGGGCAGCGTGGGCTGTCCCCTGGAAAGAGACGGCTGCCGCCACGTGTACCACCAGTACACGATAACCAGCCCGGAAAGGGACAGGATAAAGCAGAGGCTGGAGGAGACGGGCGTATCCTCAAACGTATATTATCCCGTACCGCTTCACCTTCAGCCCGCCCTTGAGAGCCTTGGCCACAAAGAAGGAGATTTCCCCGTCACCGAACGTGCCGCAAGAGAGGTATTGTCTCTCCCCATGTTCCCTGAAATGGAGGCAAAGGACGTAGAGCGCATAGCAGAGACGGTCGTCAGTGTCTAAGACTGTAATGATAACCACCGGGGAGAGTTCCGGTGAGCTTTACGGCGCGCTTCTGGCCTCTGAGTTAAAAACCCTCTGGCCCGGCGTAAGAGTCCTGGGCGTCGGAGGCGAGAGGATGAGACGGGCGGGGGTGGAGGTCTTCTCCGGCATAGCGGGCGCCTTCGGGCTGACCGAAGCGCTTTCCTCCTACAGGGCGGTCAAAAATACCCTTAACCGGACGCTTAGGACGATGGAGGAAGTCCTGCCCGACGTGGTGGTGCTCATCGACTACCCTGATTTCAATTTCAGGGTCGGCAGAAGGGCTAAGGAGCTGGGCCTCCGGGTCCTTTACTACGTAAGCCCCCAGGTATGGGCGTGGCGCATGGGAAGGGTAAAGGACATGGCGGGGTTTGTGGACAAAATGGCCGTGGTGCTCCCCTTTGAGGAGGAGATTTACCGGGGCTCGGGCATTTCCTGCGAGTTCGTGGGCCACCCCGTCCTGGATGAGATGCAGGCCGTCCCCGAGGACAAGGACGAGGCCAGGGAGGCGCTCGGCCTTGAGCCCGGGCGGCCTTATCTGGCCCTTCTTCCCGGAAGCCGCAGGAGCGAGCTTGTCAGGCTCCTGCCGGTGCTTCTCGGTACGGTGAGGAAATTCAGGAAGGAATACCCCGATTACGGTTATGTCATGCCCCTTGCACCCAACCTGGACGCCGGTGAGTTCCGGGGATATATCACGGAGCTTGAGGCCGAAGGCGTCAAGGTGCGCGAGGGAGGCGCCGTGCTCGCCTATACGGCGTCGGAGGCCGCCGTGGCGGCATCAGGCACCGCCGCCCTTCAGGCCGTGTTCCGCGACACGCCCCTTGTGGTAATCTACAGGGTATTCCCCCTCACGTATTTTTTGGGGAGACTAATCTTGAAGGTTAAATACGCGAACATAGCGAACCTCATACTCGGCAGGGAGGCCGTGCCGGAGCTGTTGCAGGGCAGGGCCAACCCGGAGGAGATAATGGCCGAGCTGAGGTCCATTGTCCCGGAGGGCGCGCGAAGGGGCCGGATGCTTGAGGACCTTCGGGCGGTAAAGGCAATGTTTTGGGGCAGGAATCCATCACAGAGGGTCGCCGCTATGGCGGGAGAACTGGGGGGATGGGCGTGAGAAGGCTCCTTTCGCTGGTAAGGCCCCACTGGAGGCGGGTGGCGGTTGCCGCTTTCTGCAGCCTGGTGGTCTCCGCCCTTAACGGCTCGTTCGCGTGGATAGTAAAGCCCGCCGTGGACGACATCTTCGTCCGGGGCGAGAGGAGCTACCTCCTCATGCTGGCCGCCTTTGTCATGGCCGCTTTTTTCCTTAAGGGCGGCTTTGAGTTCGTCCAGAACTACCTGATGAACTCCGTGGGGGGCAAGATGGTCCGCGACCTGAGGAGCCAGACCTACCGCCACCTGGTATACCTGCCCATGAAGTACTACGGGCGCGAGACCACCGGAAGCCTGATGTCGAAGGTGATAACCGACGCGGGGCTTTTGCAGAACCTTCTGGCCCAGCGGATGCGGGACCTGTTCGTAAGCAGCGGGACCATAATCGTGCTCGTCTTTGTCGCTTTCTACCGGAGGTGGGACCTCGCCTTTATGGCCATCGTGGTCCTGCCGTTCGCGTTCTATGCGGTGGGCAAGCTGGGCAGGCGCCTGAAGCGGGTATCGAGCGAGGCCCAGAGGAAGATAGCCGACCTTACCAGTTCCATGACCGAAGGGCTTACGGGGATAAAGATAATAAAGTCTTTCACCATGGAGGGCAGGGACTCCGAGCGGTTTGAGAAGAAGAACCAGGGCTATTACCGCGAGTTCATGCGGAGCATAAGGATAATCGAGGCCACGTCGTTCATCATGGAAGTGGTCGCCGGGGCGGGCATCGCCTTTATACTGTATTACGGGGGGAGCCTCGTGGTCTCCGGGGAGATAACCTCCGGGGACTTCTTCTCATTCATGGCCGCAATAATGATGATATACACCCCCGCCAAGCGGCTCGCCCAGGTAAACAACGGTCTCCAGCAGTCCCTGGCTTATATAAACAGGATTGACGGGCTGCTGGAGAGAGACCGCGAGCCCGCAGGCGGCGTTGAGCTTCCCGGGATGCGCCGGGACATCGTGTTTGAGGACGTATCGTTCCGGTACGAAACCAGGGAGGAGGACGCGCTTAAGGACGTGGCCCTCAGGATTGAAAGCGGCGAGGTGGTGGCCCTCGTGGGAAGGAGCGGGTCGGGCAAGACCACCCTTGTGGAGCTGCTCGTCAGGTTCTATAACCCCCGGAAAGGGAGAATCCTCATCGACGGCGTGGGCATCGGGGGCGTCTCCCTGGACTCCCTGCGCTCGCAGATAGGCATAGTAAGCCAGAACGTCATACTCTTTAACGACACTGTAAGGGAAAACATCGCCTTCGGAAAGCCCGGCGCCTCGGAGGAGCAGATAAAGGCCGCCGCCCATGCGGCCTTTGCCCATGAGTTTATATCCACGCTCCCCCAAGGCTACGACACCGTAATCGGCGAGGCCGGGGGCCTGCTCTCCGGGGGGCAGAGGCAGAGGATATCCATAGCCAGGGCGATACTGAAGGACTCGCCGGTGCTTGTGCTCGACGAGGCCACCTCGTCGCTTGATACCCAGTCCGAGATGATGGTTCAAAAGGCCCTCGACCGGCTGATAGCAGGGGAGGGCGGGGCCTCAAAGACAATACTGATTATCGCCCACAGGCTTTCCACCATCAGGAGGGCGGACAGGATAATAGTGATGGACAGGGGCAGGGTCGTGGAGACAGGCCCCCACGAGGAGCTTATGGCCAGGGACGGCTTTTATACCAGGCTTTATAACCTCCAGTACGGCCTCCAGGACGTTGGCGCCGGGGCCGAGAGCATGGACGCGGACCTCGGGCTGTGAATATATAGTAAACTCAAAACACCAAAAGACACAGAGGCATTAAAAGCTTCTCCGTGCCTCGATACCTCTGTGGTTTATTGCTGCCGGGAGCATGAAATACTTGACATTACAATGCCGGAAATGGCATACAGAATAAGCATTTTTTAAGGTTTCAACGTAAACATGAAAACTAACTGGTTAGTAACTGGTTATTACTCCCTTCCACCGCCCTACAGATAGATTGGACACTGAATAAGCAAGCATAATAGCTTAG
>CBDVCR010000114.1:0-9226 GCA_965372535.1 uncultured bacterium
TCAGATTATAGCGCAAAAAAAGAGGAAAGTCAAATTTACCCATAAATATGTCGCAAACCCAAAGAACGCATTCCGTTTACTTCTTTATGTAAGGCGCCGGGTCAACCCGTCAATCCGATGTGGCGGAAAGCCAATAAACGCAAGCCGGACGGACTTCTACCTCTCTTCCTCCTCCAGGAGCTGCCACCTGGCGTAGCCTTTTTTCCCACCTTCAAGCTCCCTGCCCTTTAGCGTAACGCCGGTCCTTAGAGGGTGGGTCTTCACCGTCACGTAGGCCCGCACGATGTTGGCCACGGTGGCCTCCTGGAGCGTCAACTCGGTGCCGTCCCTGAGCGTTATGGTGGTCCTCAGGTGGGCGTGCCCCTCCGGCACCCTCACGGCCACCGATTCCACGTCATCGTTTCTTATGTTCATCAAGCACCCTGAGGAGGTCTTTTTTCCTCACCCTGCCATAAAGCGTGCCGCCGCCTGAGAACTCGATAACCGGCACGTCGAAGCGGTAAAGCTCGTAAAGCTCCGGGTCGGAGCCGATGTCCACGCCATCGATGACAAGCTCGTAGCGTTCCCTGAGGCCGTTGAGCATCTCAAGGGCATGGTCGCAGAGCCAGCAGCCCTCCTTGAAATACAGCGTGACCCCGGGCATGCGAGATTATACCCGCGGCCGAAACCGCCGGTCAAACGGGATATTTCCTTATACAGGATACAGGCATCGACAGTTTCTTGGCCGAGTGCCCGAAAGAGGGGGAGGCACGGCTTCCCCCTCTTTCGGGCACGGGAAGGCGGTTATCAGGACTCGGTTACCGCCCCGCGGCCCACGCCGAGGTCGAAGTTGTGTTTCATGGTCTCAAGAATCCTGTCCTCGGCCTCCTTGAGGGCCAGCTCCCTGTCGTCGGGGACCTCGACCTCCCAGGTCTCCTCGTCGGCCCGGTTCATTTCCTCCCTTATGGCGTCGCTGAGGAGGGTCGTCGTGAAGTGAGGAATGCTCTCCTTTTTCGCCATCAGGCGCTCCTCGATAACCTTGAGGTACTGGCTCCTGTAGGCTTCCATATCAAGCTTTGCCATGCTGTCCTCCTTTTGGTGAAAAGTTTTCATTCTCCCCGGCAAGTACTTTCCATAAATGATGCCCGCACCACCTCCTGGACGGCTTCCCGGCCGGTTGGGTTCTCAGCCGACGTTGAATTTTTTTAGAGCCCCGTGCACTGGGCCGAGGCATTTATATCACGGCTTACCAGCGGCCCCATTAGTAACCCGGAAACCCCGTCCCGCCTCATGAATAAATTTTACTCCTAAAAGAACCGTTTGTTAAGCAGGCATAAATTTTCTTATTGAATAATCCTTTATAAAAGGCGGGCCGGGTGCGTCGGCGTGACCGAATCGGTTGACATTTAAGTGGTTATTTTATATTTTAGTCTATGGCCCCAAAACTCGGCGAGATGCTGATTTCCGCCCAGATTATTACCCAGGAACAGCTCAAGCAGGCCCTTAGCCTTCAAAAGAGGGAGGGGAGCAGGCTCGGCGCCAGCCTTGTCAAGCTCGGCTATATCACCGAGGATAAGCTCGTCGCCTTCCTGAGCAAGCAGTTCGGGGTGCCGGCCATAAACCTCGCCGACTACAAGATAGACCCCTCCGTCGTAAAGCTCATCCCCGTGGAGATAGCCCGCAAGTACACCATAATGCCCGTGGCGAGGGTGGGGGCGACCCTGACCGTGGCCATGACCGAGCCCTCGAACGTCTTCGCAATAGACGACGTGAAGTTCATGACCGGCTACAACGTCGAGGTCGCCGTATCGAGCGAGTCCGGCATCGTCTCCTCAATCTCCGCCTATTACGGCGGGAGGGGCGAGGTGGTGACCGCCACAAAGGAGGTATCCTCCGCCGACGCCTCCAAGATACTTGAGGCAAAGGACTACACCCTGGACGACATGGACGGCGACGGGGGAGACCTCGGCGGGTTCGACGAAGGCCCCATGGTGGACGTGGACGACTTCGACTCCGTGGTCGGAAGCGCCCTGGACGGGGTCGAGGCTATAGAGGAAACCGACGACTCCGAGGGGGTGGAAGAGGTCGAGGCCCCCATCGTCAAGCTCGTAAACGGCATCCTCGTAAACGCGGTAAAGACCAAGGCCAGCGACATACACATCGAGCCCTACGAGGGCTCCCTGCGCGTCCGCTACCGGGTGGACGGCGTCATGTATACGGTGATGAACCTCCCCACCAAGATAAAGGCGGCCCTCACCTCCAGGGTCAAGATAATGTCGAAGCTGGACATAGCCGAGAGGAGGCTTCCCCAGGACGGCAGGATAAAGCTCAAGCTCGGGAAAAAGAGGGAGATTGACTTCCGCGTCTCGACCCTCCCGACGATTTACGGGGAGAAGACGGTCCTGAGGCTGCTCGACAAGTCCAACCTCAACGTGGACCTCACCAAGCTCGGTTTCGAGGAGGGCGCGCTCAAGGACTTCATGGGCTCGCTCGATAAGCCCTACGGGATGATACTGGTCACCGGCCCCACCGGAAGCGGCAAGACCACCACGCTTTATTCGGCCCTCACATACCTTAACAAGCCCGCCACAAACATAATGACCGCCGAAGACCCCGTTGAGTACAACTTCATGGGCATCAACCAGGTCCATGTGAGGGAAGAGATAGGCCTTACCTTCGCCTCCGCGCTGAGGTCCTTCCTCCGGCAGGACCCGGACATCATCATGGTGGGCGAGATAAGGGACTTCGAGACGGCGGAGATTGCCGTAAAGGCCGCCCTCACGGGACACCTCGTCCTGAGCACCCTGCACACCAACGACGCTCCGAGCACCATAAACAGGCTTTTGAACATGGGCATAGAGCCCTTCCTCGTCTCCTCCTCGGTCATCGTCATCCTGGCCCAGAGGCTCGCCAGGAGGATATGCAACAAGTGCATGGAGGAGGAGAAGGTGCCGCCCCAGGGCCTTGTGAAAGTCGGGTTTTCCGAGGAGGACGCCAATACCATCAAGGTCTTTAAGGGAAAGGGATGCCCCGCCTGCAACAACTCCGGCTACAAGGGCAGGGTGGCCCTTTACGAGGTCATGACCTTAAGCAACGAACTCAAGGAGCTGGTGCTCGAAGGGGCCTCCACCGACGAGCTTAAAAGAGGCGCGATACGAAACGGCATGAAGTCTCTGAGGATGAGCGGCCTTACGAAAGTGAAGGAAGGAGTCACGACCATAGAGGAAGTCCTGAGGGTGAGCTTC
Source organism: uncultured bacterium (assembly GCA_965372535.1). Taxonomy (GTDB): domain Bacteria; phylum Nitrospirota; class Thermodesulfovibrionia; order Thermodesulfovibrionales; family JdFR-86; genus CBDVCR01. Next base: position 3,225 of record CBDVCR010000114.1, read on the forward strand.
GGAGACTGATAAAACACGAGGTGGAAGATTATGGCTACGCTTTACGACCTGCTGAAAACTATGATAGAAAAGGGGGCCTCGGACCTCCACGTTACCACCGGCAACCCGCCCAGGATGCGCATAAACGGCAGGCTGAGGCCCGTGGACCCCGACGGGCCGTCGCTTACGCCCGCCGACACGAAGGCCCTCTGCTACAGCATCCTCACCGACGCGCAGAAGCACAAGTTCGAGGAGGAAAACGAGCTGGACCTCTCCTTCGGCCTTAAGGGCCTGAGCAGGTTCAGGGCCAACATATTCATGCAGAGGGGGGCGCTGGCGGGCGCTTTCAGGGCCGTCCCCTTCGAGGTGAAGTCCTTCCAACAGCTCGGCATCCCGCCGATTATCGGCGAGATTGTTAAAAGGCCCAGGGGCCTCGTGCTGGTGACCGGGCCCACCGGAAGCGGCAAGTCCACGACGCTGGCCACCATCATCGACAAGATAAACTCCGAGCGCGAGGAACATATCATTACCATCGAGGACCCCATCGAGTACCTGCACGGGCACAAGAAATGTCTTGTTAACCAGAGGGAGGTAAACGCCGACACCAAGTCCTTCACGGACGCCCTCAAGTACGTCCTGAGGCAGGACCCCGACGTGGTCCTTATCGGCGAGATGCGGGACCTGGAGACCATCGAGGCGGCCATGAAAGTCTCGGAAACGGGCCACCTGACGTTTGCAACCCTCCACACCAACTCCGCCGTGCAGACAATAAACAGAATAGTCGACGTCTTCCCGCCCCACCAGCAGGAACAGATACGGGTGCAGCTTTCCTTCGTCCTGGAGGGCATCGTCGCCCAGCAGCTTATACCGAGGAAGGACGGCAGGGGCAGGTCGCTTGCCATCGAGCTGCTGATTCCGAACCAGGCCATCCGGAACCTGATACGCGAGGACAAGGTGCACCAGCTTTATTCCATGATGCAGACCGGGCAGGCCAAATTCGGCATGATTACCATGAACCAGTCGCTCTTTGAGCTCTATACGAAGGGGCTTATCACGCGGGAGGACGCGCTTAACCGCTCGATGGTGCCCGACGAGATGGTCGCTATGTTCCAGAAGGCGCAGGATATGGCGAGGAGGGCTTAACCGATGGCCACGGTGTTTCAATGGTCGGGCAAGACGGCCCAGGGCACGGTCGAATCAGGCGAGCTGGCCGCCGGCAGCCGCGACGAGGTCGCCACACAGCTTAAGCGCAGAAGAATCACCCCCACCGCCATAGCCCCGAAGGAAAAGTCCGATCCGTTCGCCGCCTTCCGCGGCGGCGGCAAGGTAACCGACAAGGACATAGTCGTTTTCACCCGGCAGTTTTCCACCATGATAGACGCCGGCCTGCCCCTGGTGCAGGCCCTGGACATCCTCTCCTCCCAGGTGGAGAACAAGTCACTGGCCAAGGTCCTCAAGACGGTCAAGGCCGACGTCGAGGGGGGCTCGACCTATGCCGACGCGCTGAAAAAGCACCCGAAGGTTTTCACCGAGCTCTATGCCAACATGGTGGCCGCCGGAGAAAGCGGCGGCATACTCGATACGATACTTTCACGGCTGGCCGCTTACATAGAGAAGTCCATGAAGATAAAGAAACAGGTCAAGGGCGCCCTCGTCTACCCGGTGACCATCTCGGTCGTCGCCGTGGCCGTGGTGGCCGTAATCCTGATATTCGTCGTGCCGACGTTTACCAGCATGTTTAACCAGCTGGGCGGGACGCTGCCCTTGCCTACCCAGATAGTGGTTGGCTTCAGCAATTTCCTCGCGGGCGGGGGGGGCATGACCCTCCTTGCCGGCATCGTGGGCGCCGTAATATTTGTAAAGCAGATCCGAAAGACCAGGAAGGGCCTTAGGATTACCGACGGCATAACCCTTAAGCTGCCCATATTCGGGACGCTCCTGAACAAGGTGGCAATATCGAAGTTCACGCGCACCATGGGCACCCTTACCTCGAGCGGGGTGCCCATACTCGAGGGGCTGGAGATAACCGCGAAGACCGCGGGCAACAAGGTCATCGAGGATTCGGTCATGGCGGTCAGGACCGCCGTCAGCGAAGGCAAGACGCTGGCCGAGCCCCTGATGAAGGAAAAGGTCTTTCCCCCGATGGTCACACACATGATAGCCGTGGGCGAGACTACCGGCGCGCTGGACAACATGCTTACCAAGATAGCCGACTTCTTCGACGACGAGGTGGATAGCTCCGTCGCCAACCTGACCGCGATGATGGAGCCCATGCTCATGGTGTTCCTCGGCGGCACGGTCGGCTTCATCATCGTCGCCATGTACCTCCCCATATTCAAGATGATAACGCTCATTGAATGATGGAAGAGGCGAAGCTGTTTAACAGGCTCAAGGCCCTGATAGGTTTCAGGGTGCTTTTCGTAACCGTGCTCCTTGGGTCCTTTTTCATCTTCCAGATAGGCTACGGCGTTTTATCCTATCACTTTTCCATCCTGTACCTGATAATACTGCTTTATCTGCTCTCAATAGCCTACTCCGTCGCCCTGGGCAGGGTCCGTGGACTCCCCCTTGCATATGCCCAGTTGTTTCTGGACGTCCTCTGCGCCTCCGCCCTGATACTGATGACCGGGGGGATAGACAGCTGGTTTTCGTGGCTTCTGCTACTTATCGTGGTATCAGCGGCGATGGTCATTAACAAGAGGGCCGGCTATGTGGTCGCCACTTTCGCGGGGCTTCTCTACGGCACGCTCATCGACCTGCAATATTACGGGGTAATCCCCGTACACTACGACCCCAACCTCATGGAGAAGGACTTCCTGTACAAGATATTCTCCCATTTCTCCGGGCTCTATCTGATTGCCTACCTTACGGGCAGGCTCACCTCAAGCCTTGAGAGCAGGGACACCGACGTTGAGGACCTGACGCTCTTCAGCAGGGGGGTAATCGAGAGCACGCCGAGCGGGCTTTTCACCACCACGCCGGACGGCAGGGTCAAGCTCTTCAACAGGGCCGCCGAGAAGATAACCGGCATCGGCAGGGCCGCCGCCATAGGCCGGAACGTCAGAGAGATATTCCCCTTCATAAAGTCCATCGGCGAACAGACAAGGACGGAGGCCGCCGTGCGCTTTAACGGGGAGGAGAAAATAATTGGGTTTACCGTCTCCGCCCTGCAGGACTCGCGGGGGAGGGAGGCGGGCTTTATCAGCGTGTTCCAGGACCTCACCGAGTTGAGGAAGATGTCGGAGGAGATAAAGAAAAAGGAAAAGCTCGCCGCCGTGGGCGAGCTCTCCGCCAACATCGCCCACGAGATAAGAAACCCCCTCGCGTCGCTTAAAGGCTCCATCGAGATGCTCAGGGAGGACTCCCTGCAGCCCGCGCAGAGGGACAGGCTCATGGGCATTGCACTTAGCGAGATGGACAGGCTCAACACCATTATTACGGATTTCCTCGAATACTCAAAGCCCGGCGAGCCCGAGATGAAAGACTGCGACCTCCACGCCGCCCTGGAGGAGACCGTCGAGATGCTCAAGCACAGGGGGGTCTCGGGCGTCTCCTTCCGTAAGGGGTTCGACGGCCCGCTGTTGATAAACGCCGACCCGTCGAAGCTTCAGCAGGTCTTCTGGAACCTCGGCATCAACGCCCTGGACGCCATGCCGGACGGGGGCGAGCTTTCGGTAAAGACCGAGAGGGGCGACGGGGCCGTGATGATAAGCTTCAGGGACACCGGCGCGGGCATAAGCAGGGAAACGGTGGACAAGATATTTTTCCCGTTCTTTACGACCAAGGGGAACGGCACCGGCCTGGGCCTGAGCATAGCATACAGGATTGTGGAGGACCACGGAGGCCGTATCGCCGTCCGGAGCGCGCCCGGCGAGGGGGCTGAATTCAAAATATACCTGCCTGGTGGAGCGTAATGGAAGAGAAGGCGAAAATACTCGTGGTGGAAGACGAAAACAGCATGCGGGAGGTGCTGAGCATGCTCCTTGAAGGGGAAGGCTACCACGTCGTCGCCGCCGCCGACGGCGCCGAGGGTCTGGAGTTGATTGACAGGGACATATTCGACCTTGTCATCACCGACATCAAGATGCCCGGCGCCAGCGGCTTCGACATACTCAAGCGGGCCCAGGAGGTCTCACCCGATACCCTGGTCATAATGATAACCGCCTTCGGCACGGTGGAGTCGGCCATCGAGGCCATGAAGCTCGGCTCCTATGACTATATCAACAAGCCTTTCAAGATTGACGAGATACGGCTAATCGTCAGAAACGCCGTGGACAAGCGGAAGCTCAAGGCCGAGGTCTCCGTGCTGAGGGAAAAGGTAAAGACCACTTACGAGATTGAAAACATCATCGGCAAGAGCCCGGTGATGCAGGAGATGCTGGGCATCATCCCGAAGGTCGCCCAGAACAGCTCAAACGTCCTCATCGCCGGGGAGTCCGGCACCGGCAAGGAGCTCGTCGCGGCGGCCCTGCATAACCTGAGTCCCAGAAGCGGCAGGAACTTCGTGGCCATCAACTGCGCTTCCTTCCCGGAGGGGCTTCTGGAAAGCGAGATATTCGGCCACATGAAGGGCTCCTTCACCGGCGCGGTGCAGAACAAGCAAGGGCTTTTCGAGATAGCCGACGAGGGCACGCTCTTTATGGACGAGGTGGCCGAGATGCCGACGAGCTTGCAGTCGAAGTTCCTGAGGGCCATCGAAAACGGCACGTTCAGGCGGGTGGGGGGTATCTCGGACATAACGGTAAACACCAGGATAATCGCCGCCACCAACAAGAACCTCCAGGATGCCGTGGCCACGGGGGCCTTCAGGGAAGACCTCTACTTCAGGCTCAACGTAATCCCCATCAACATCCCGCCCCTCAGGAAAAGGATGGAGGACATCCCTCTTCTGGTCGAGCATTTCGTCCGCAAGTACTCCCCGGACAGGGAAAGGCAGTTTTCAGGAAGCGCCATGAAAATACTCATGGAACACCGCTGGAAAGGCAACGTCCGGGAACTGGAAAACGTCGTCGAGAGGATTCTGCTCTTTGCCGAGACCGATATAATCACCGACGCGGACGTCCCCGCCGAGGTCCGGCACAGCGCCGTGGAACGAGAAAAACTCCCCGACTTAAGCGGCGGCATAGACCTTGAGAAAATGCTCGCGGAGTTCGAGCGAAAATACCTCGCCGAGGCCCTGAGGCTCTCAGGCGGCAAAAAGACCGAGGCGGCCGGCCTCCTCGGCCTCACCTTCCGCTCCTTCCGCCACAAGCTCTCCAAGTACGGCATCAAGGGGGAATGAGGGCGTCGCGGCCTCCCATTTGCTTTAACAATGGGACCGTTGGCAAGCCTATACATAAATGGCGCCCTCTAAAAATATCTTTTTACTGCAAGGGGTTGCAATCGCGGCATAACGTTGTCATCGGGATAAAAACGTCCTCAACGCAGCGCTGCCGCGCCTCCGGGCGTTTTCCCCCCGCTTCCAAGGCTCCCGTGATTTCGCTCCCTTTCGTATACAAAACCTAATTTTTAGAGGCTGCCAAATGCATCAGAATCCTTATGAAACAAAGAAGCCGTGAAACCGTCCAAGCCGGCAGCCGTTGCGCGTATTGCCGTCCTCATGTTGACGGGGTGCTTGTACTCCAACGTCAAGGCCCCTTTTGACACCGACCTCGACAAGACGGTCCTGGGGCCGAAGGAAGGCAATGCCTCGTCGTATTCGGTGCTGTGGCTTTTTTCCCGGGGCGATGCGGGAACCGCCGCTGCGGCAAAAAACGGCGGCATCGACACGATAAACCACATGGACCATTGACACGATAAACCACATGGACATGGAAGTTTTCTCCATCCTCTTCGGACTCTACAGCAGGACATCGACCATAGTCTACGGCGACTGACCCGGACACTGCACGAGCATTAGGGAAAAAGAGAACAAAAGATATGAAAACAATCACAGGCATAGGCGGGACTTTCCAACCCCGCCGGAGGGCCGGCCCCCGGCGGGACTGGAAAGTCCCGCCTATCGGGAGGGCGGATGTTATATA
>CBDVCR010000115.1:0-9060 GCA_965372535.1 uncultured bacterium
GCAATACACCTTCATTATACAAGGGTGAGTACAGCCGGAAATTCCATGAGCTTTTTCAGGGTACAAAACGTTTCTTAAAATAAAAAATGCTTATCCGGTCAGCTCATAATGATATCAGTAATGATAAATGTCATGCTGAATTTATTTCAGCATCCAAGACCCTGAATCAAGTTCAGGGTGACAATTCAAGTCCCGCCGGGGGCCGGTTCTCCGGCGGGGTTGGAAAACCCCGCCTATGCCTGTGATTGTTTTCATATCTTTTGTTCTCTTTTTCCATAGTGCTCATGCAATGAACGGGATAGTCTCTCCCGCCGCCCATGCGGGGCTTTCCTTGAGAGGCTAAAAGGGACCGATTCCCCTCCCGCTTCCGGCCCACCTGTCCACGAACTGTATCAGTACCCCGCCGTCGGGAAGTTCCTTCCACCTGAGGCCCGAGCGCTTGAGGGCCCGGAGGTCAAGCTTCGGCATGAGGGGCTTTCCCACTATGGCGAACTCGTTGCCCGAGGGGAGCGAGCCTTTTTCGAGCAGTTCGCAGGCCCCGTCGGTATCCAGGTGCAGCTCGTCGTTCATGGCCCCGAAATACGGCTTCGTCCGACCGTAGATGCGAAGCACCATCTCGAGGACCTTTCTCATGTTGTGCCTGTTGGCGTCCCTGTCGCCGTGGGTCAGTATGTATTCCTCCCACATGCTCAGGCTCGCCTTTATCTTCCTGCCGACGGCCGGGTCCTCGCTCAGGGTAAAATTAAGGCCGATGAGGCTGGCGCTCGATCGGGTCTCGATTTCCTCCTCCTCGACTTCCTCCACCACGAACTCGTCGAACCTGAAACCGTAATCGAACAGGACCCTGCCCATGGGCGGGAAGGAGATGAACCACTGCCCTTCCCTCAGTACCTCCTCGGCATACGCGGAGGCGAACCTGCCTATGTCCTCTGTTTCCAGGCGCACATGCCTGCCGAGCGAAACCTGCCTGCCCAGCCCCTCGGTGGACATGACGACCTCCCTCAGAGAGCAGCCGGACTCGACCATGGAAGAGACGCAGCCGTCCACCACGCTGCCGAAACGGGTTCGCCCGGCGTCGTAAAGAAAATCTATGTAATAAAAAACGGGCATCCCCATCCCCCTGGTCTTGAGCGGCTGAAGGCTCTGGTTCCGTTACGGTTATTATAATCCCTGCCGCGCCGACACTCAATAGCACCCGCTGTTGCTGTTTTTTCGCCTGACTTCCCGATTAGGCGGGCCGGGAGCTTGACGCGCCGGGGACGGGTCTGTCGGCGATTTTCGGGCGACTCCAGCTGGTTTACTTAAGAGGGGGAAAAATTTATAATAAGTTTTTGCATTCTTGAGGCAATGCTTCGACCCGATTAAGGGGGGCGGCCCTCCGGAGGGAAAGATGAAAATCAGAGGCAGGGTGTGGACGTTCGGCGAGGACGTGGACACCGACGCGATAATCCCCGCGCGGTATCTGAATACCTCCGACCCGAAGGAACTGGCGGCCCACGTCATGGAGGACGCGGACCCCGGTTTTGCCGGCAAGGTTAAGTCCGGGGACATAATCGTCGCCGGCAAGAACTTCGGCTGCGGCTCCTCCCGCGAGCACGCCCCCATAGCCATAAAGGCCGCAGGCATACAGGCCGTGGTGGCGAAGAGCTTCGCCCGCATCTTCTACCGTAACGCATTCAACATCGGGCTTCCCATCTTCGAGTCCCAGGGGCTTTCGGAGTCCGCCGTGGAGGGCGACGAGATAGAGATAGACGCCGGAAGCGGTATTATCAAAAACATCACCAGGGGCGACGAACACAGGGCGGAGCCCATACCGCCTTTTATGCAGGAGCTGATTGCCGAGGGCGGACTGGTGGAGTGGACAAGGAAAAGAATACATAAATGACCGGTGAGGCGTCATGAAAACCTATAACATCGCGGTCATCCCGGGCGACGGCACCGGCCCGGAGGTGGTCAGGGAGGGCGAGAAGGCCCTGGCCGCCGCGGCGCGCAAGTTCGGTTTCAAGCTGGAGTACCGCCACTTCGACTACGGAGGCGAGAGGTACCTGAGGACCGGCGAGGTCCTTCCGGCGGGCGCCGTTGAGGAGCTAAGGCAGTTCGACGCCATCTACCTGGGCGCCATCGGACACCCGGACGTCAAGCCCGGGGTGCTTGAGAAAGGGATTTTGCTGACCATCAGGTTCGAGCTCGACCAGTACGTCAACTTAAGGCCCGTAAAGCTCTACCCCGGGGTGGACTGCCCCCTCAAGGACAAGGGCCCCGAGCACATCGATTTCGTGGTGGTGAGGGAGAACACCGAGGGTCTTTACGCCGGAGCGGGCGGTGTGCTGAAGAAGGGCACCCACGATGAGGTGGCAGTCCAAGAGTCCATAAATACGAGAAAAGGCGTTGAGCGGTGCGTCCGGTTCGCCTTCGAATACACGCGTAAGAGGAACAGGGAAAAAAAGCTCACCCTTTGCGGAAAGACCAACGTGCTTACCTACGCCTTCGACCTCTGGCAGAGGACCTTTAACGAGGTCGCCGGCGAGTACAAGGACATAAAGACGGACTATGCCCACGTGGACGCCATCACCATGTGGTTCGTCAAGAACCCCGAATGGTTCGACGTCATCGTGACGGACAACATGTTCGGCGACATCATCACCGACCTCGGGGCCATGATACAGGGCGGCATGGGCATCGCCGCGGGGGGCAACATCAACCCCGAGGGCGTGAGCATGTTCGAGCCCATAGGGGGCTCGGCCCCCAAGTACAAGGGGCAGAACAAGATAAACCCCCTGGCCGCAATCTGCGCCGCGGGCATGATGCTCGAACACCTGGGGGAAGAGGAAGCCGCAAACGCCGTCGAGCGGGCCGCGATGGAGGTAACGGGCAAGCACCTCAAGGGCCTTGCCGCTGGCCGGATGGGGCATACCACCTCCGAGGTCGGCGACCTGGCGGCGGGCCTCGTCTAAGGACCACGAAGCAGCGGTCGGTCGCAACACGCATCGGGTAAAACCCCCGAGGCTGGTCGGCCCGGCTCTGGCCTATGCAACTGGGTTTTTATTGAGGTGATTTCTCCCGGAGAGAAAAGAGCCTGCGGCACGGCGCCGAGGGGTCGCTGAAATAGAGATAGAACTCTCTATAAACAAGAAAACCCCTTCTGGTTTAATGAGTTGTGGGTGGTATAAAATATCACCCAACAGAAGCCGCCCTCCGGCGGGGTTGGGAAACCCCGCCTATCGAGATGCAGCCTTAATCCCTCCCCGATAGGCGGGACTTTTCAGTCCCGCCGGTGAATTGCAGCAAAAAAGACTTGACAATGGAGGATTTTCAAGATATGCTATTTTTGATTTCATCAACCGTTAGGAGCAATTTTCAGGGAAAGGCGTGCCGGAGGGGCAACAATAAAAAGTAGGGACGTTTCGGGGGGCGTCGCAGTGACGTTCCAACAATAACCACAACCGCCACAGATGCTGGGGGTGGAATTTACATGATTTCGAAAAAGGGGCTCATCAGACTCTGCTCCTTAGTTCTGATGGTGATGCTCATCGGGATGTTTTCCGGTTGCACCATCAGGCCCTGCGGGAATTTCAGTTTCAGCGGCTCCGAGTATGACACCACGACCGTTAACGGCATCGATGCCGCGGTCACATTCAATTTCGATCCCTCCGAATGTGGCTCAGCCTGTAGCTGCGGCCTGATACCGTATGTCCAGATCGTCCGCACCTGGAGCTTCGACAGCGCACAGCCACTCTACCCCTCGACTGAAAAACAGGAGCGGGCGACATCCGGCGGCTGGTACATCGACCGGGTTGCCGGCAGGAAGTGGGGCTACTACGGCCGCAACGACGACGGGAGCTTTGCATATTATCTTACCCCCGGCAGCGATGCCTTGCCGGCCGTTTTGATGGATGCCCCGAGACGTCCCGAATCCTCACCCTGGCTGAACATCTGGTGGCAGGCGGTCAGCGTTCCGGCATGCATCGATGATACGTCGGGGTGCTCGAATCAAATGGCTGGGTATTATTTCTGGTCGTGGCTGGTGGATGATACGGGAGGTGTTGCCGGAATCTTCGATGCGAACGCGTGGAAACGGCTGGACGATGTGGTGGATGACGCCGTTGACAAGTGGGACATACAGGCTGCTGGTCTGGGGAAGCACGCATTTCCCGATTTCGGCCGCCTGACAGAATAGGGAAGACACATGACGGGTAAATATATGAGATACATATCTTCGATTATAAGCCTGGCATTCCTCTGCGGGGCTCTGAGCATTACAACAGGATGCAAAAGCGTCAAGCCCTTTAAGGCGCGGACATTCAAAGAGCGCATCGAGTCCTCGCGGGAGGAAGGCGCCCGGAGGGACGACGCCTTCAGACGGATGCCAGCGGCGAATCTCCTCCATGAGCTGGAGAGGGAATCGCTCATGGGGGTCGAGCCGTTCAACTCGCGCGCCTATCGCGAGGCCGTCCGCCGGGGCGCCGATATCGGTCGGCAGCTCCGGGACTCCATCGACGCCTTCGACAGGAGCGAACTCCTGACCCTGCTTGCCCTGAGAAAAGCGGATGCCGTCCAGTACGCCACTATCGATCCAGCTCGCCGGGTGCAGATACTAGTGGACAGTCTGAAGAACGGGATTTTTTACAATGTCTGGGGCATTCCCCATCTCTACTGGGAGGACGCCGCCAGGGCGCTCATCGCCGAAGGGCAGAGGGCCGTCCCCGCCCTTGAGGCCCTGTTTGACGACAAGCGGGAAGCGCCTGTCTGGGGAGACGAGGAGGTCATGGTCTCCCGTGCATACCGGTATCGTGTGCGTGACTATGCCTGGGCGCTTATCCGCGAAATCCAGGGGGCGCCCATCGCCGACATGCCGCGGGACCCCGAGCGCCGCGACAGGCTCATTAACCGGATGAACCAGTAGCGCCCGGAAACACGCATGGCACGGCGCTGAAAATATCTTTGGCAATTATGAAAGGGAGGGAGACATGACTGTGAGAAAGTTGTTAATCGTCCTGCTGCTGGTGGCGGTGATAATATTCCTTGCCCTGTTTTTGCGGGAGTGCAGGGAAAAACCCCCTGCTGAATCTCCGATAGTCATATTCGATTCGCACGGGAACAAGGTCAGCAAGGTGAATGTTCTTGATACGGTGCTGGTGCAGGTCGAAGATATGGCGCCTTCCACACATTACGATATCCGGCTCATGCGCTCCGACGGGATGGAGATATCTCATGCGCGGTTGACGAGCGACCGGAACGGCGTCATTCCCCCTACCCCCCTCTGGCATGACGTGGGCGTGACGTATGAGAAAGGCTCCCGGACCGGGGTTCTCAATATCGAAGAGATGTTAAGCTACAAGTACAGGGTCGTCGTCAGCGGACTGAAAAGGGAATTTACACTCCCCATGGACATAGCGGAACTCAAGCCGCAGATATTCTCCGCGGACGAGAACGGCAACCCCCTGAACGGTTTCAGAAAGGGCAGCGAGGGCGTCTACGTCGTGGGCAGGAATTTCCCTCCGGGAACCGTGATCAGGCTCTATGTTGTGGACGACCGGTATTCGTGGGAACATGGAGATGATCTGATGGACGTCACGGGCGGCTATACCGAGGTAACCCTGGCCGCGGGCGAAACCGGGTTCAAGGCGAAGGTCTGGGACGAGGGGCAGGCCAGGCTCGGGAGCTACGACATTATCGCCGACTCCCTCCCCATGGACGGCCTCTATTCGGCGACCAATACAGACCCAAATGACGGCGACGGTAGCACCGGGTTTGTCATTCAGGACGAGCCTGGTCCGGACCACATCGAGCAGGCGGTCACCTGTCAAGCGCCTTCCCCGCCGCCGCCGGTAGCGCCCAACCCCCGGTACAAGGACGCCTTTGCCGTCGGTGAGGAGATATGGGTGGCCGTAAACCCTCTCACCCAGGGGCAGAACTATACCGGTATGAACGCCCGCATTTATGTCACCAATCACATCCCGGAGGCGAGTTACGTGCACGGGATGGCGTTGAATGACGCATCCGGCGGGTTTGAGACGACCGTCATCCAGCCGGGATGCGCGAACGTCAACTACAACCTTATCTGGCCGAACCCCACCGCCGGCAAGTATGATGTTGTCATCGACTTCGAGCCCTTTGGCTTCTACGACAAGGGCACAGACATCGTGGATATGCTGGAGCCCGTCGGTCTCCTCGTGGGGGATCCGGACATCGCGGTGAGCCGTATCCAGTTCAACTGGGGGGCCGGATCCGGTGCGGCGAACCTTATAGACCACGTGACGAACGCGGCGGTTCCGGCGCCCGAATGGGACGGCGCCGCCAATATCAACGAGCCCGCCGCCTACGTGCGTGGCTCGACCATTACGGTGAAGGCGCAGTTCCATAAGAACACGGCCGCGGCCCCGGACACGGCGGTGATATGGGCCGAAGCCGCGGGATACGGCATAAGCCTTGCACCGCAGACGGTGAATTTCGGGGGCGCCAGTGATTCCGCTTACGTGGACTTCACGATAACCACCCCACTAATAAATTACGTGAACAAGAACGATATTATCTGGCAGTGGTATTACGCGGAACCCCCCTATCCCGGCTCGGTCCAGAACCCCATGAACGTCTCAAGCCATACGATATGTACTACCTTCAGTTCTCCGCTGGACAGCCCGGTGTACAAGATGCCCATGCTCTGGACCTCGGAATGGGCGAGATACAAGTCGAACGAAAAGGCGATTGTAGACGCCATTATAGCCAAACTGCACCTGTCGGGATTAAAATACGGCGTCTCTGGGTGGGAAATAGATAATATGCTTGACAACGGCGGAGGGATGTGCGGCGGCTGGAGAAAGTTGTTCGCGCATATGGCGGCGGCCCAGGGGGTCAATTTGTACCAGCGGTGCTATATTTTAAAGAACGACGCGGCGCCGTCTCCTGAAATAAAGTGGGATTCCATCGTCATCAAGGACGGTGGGTTGAACCAGACGCAGCCAACTCGCCCCGCGGCTACCTACAGTGACGTGGACGCCGTCTACCCGGATCCCTCGACTGCCGATATCACGAGCCGGACTGAAAAGAGATACAGGTTCTACGCGCCCGGCGACGGCCACTGCATAGACTTCCTCCAGTATCAGGGCACCATCTATCTCTACGACCCGAGCTTCGGGAAGGGGCCTTTCGCCAACACCTTTGCAAGCGTGCCGAGCGGTACCGCCACGGGCACGAGCCTCACCGACTTCAGGGCCAATTATCACGATACGGCCATCGACTACATGATGGGGAACATCCGGTTAAGCGATGGGTCTCACCAGTATCTGACCATCAAGACGGGCCTTATACCCGACCTGCGGACGCCGGGCGACCCGGCTTCGTTCGAAATGCACTATGAGTGGTATTAATACGGCAGGAGGACCGAGATGAAAAAGCAAGGGATATATGTCATATTGTTCGTGGCACTGATGCTGGGCGCGAGCTTGTTAGCGGGTTGCGTGGAGGAGAAGGAGCGGGTGGAGCGAAAAGAAGACGTGAAGCAGAACGGATTCGAGGCCGACCTCGCCCGGCTTGATGCCATTGCCCGGAATGCCGAAAGGGAGGTCGACTGGCACACGGTGTACCGGTCCGCGGTGGAGCTGCGCAATCTCAGGGACAAGAGGACCGAGGAGGTTTTCCTGAAAATTCTCGATCGGAAGGAACCCATCCGGCTCAGAAAGGGTTCCGACCTCCCCCAGGTGATGGCGCCGCTTAATATGCTGAAGAGTATAGCGGCTGAAAGCCTGCTGGATACCAGCGGCAGGAAGCATATCGAGGTTCTCAAGCGTGTCCAGAAGGCAACGGAAGAACCGCTATTAGGAAAAATGATAGACAGGCGCATTAAGAGGTTTGAGGAAGAAAGGCATGAATAAGGAATAAGCCGGAATATTCCGCGGAGTACACCGGCTGAGGACCGTTCTGTTGCGATCGCACCGGTGTACTCCGTCGACGCGATACGGCCATGGAGAATTTCCCCAACTCTACCGAATGGCGGCTATATATATCCCGGAAGCAGGTTTCAAGTGCCCACAGAGCCACCATGAAATCCAGGTCGAAGAGGTTCGCACCGGTTCGGCGGCGCTTCGATAACAGGGCGGCATGGGCATCGCCGCGGGGGGCAACATCAACCCCGAGGGCGTGAGCATGTTCGAGCCCATAGGGGGCTCGGCCCCCAAGTACAAGGGGCAGAACAAGATAAACCCCCTGGCCGCAATCTGCGCCGCGGGCATGATGCTCGAACACCTGGGGGAAGAGGAAGCCGCAAACGCCGTCGAGCGGGCCGCGATGGAGGTAACGGGCAAGCACCTCAAGGGCCTTGCCGCTGGCCGGATGGGGCATACCACCTCCGAGGTCGGCGACCTGGCGGCGGGCCTCGTCTAAGGACCACGAAGCAGCGGTCGGGCGCCGGCCATTCGGTCTCCCGGGCGGGCAACGTTGAAAACGCCAGTGCCCCTTGCACGGGGAATTCCGGGGCATTTGCGAGCCGGCTTACTGAACGCCCCATTTAGTGATACTCAAGGGCGGGTGCAACACGCATCGGGTAAAACTCCGGAAGCCGCCCGGCCCGGCGATGGGCTTATGCAAGGGGTTTTTATTGAGGCGATTTCCAGAGGAGAGGAAAGCGCCCGCCATGCCGTAATGAGGGGCAATTTCGGGAGTTCCCCCAACAATTAACCCTCAAACGGCGTAACCCTATTAAAGAAGAATATTCGGACTTGCGAAGTTGTCGTGAGACGGCTTTTTTAATGTGCTTGTCCGTTTTATGCACCACACATCCTTCGACAGGCTCAGGATGATTCGACAGGCTCAGGATGCAGGCATGGTGAGCCTGTCGAACCATGCCGGTGATCTGAACCGGATAGGCGAATTTTGAAAAAACGGGGGGACTTTTTGCTTAGTAAAAGAGTTACTAACCAGTTAGTTTTCATTCACATTGGAACCTCAAAAAATACCTGTTTTGCAGGCCATTTCCGGCATTGTAATGTTAAGTATTTCATGCTCCCGGTATAAAAGCCGTCATTCCCGCGCAGGCGGGAATCGTGCGCCTGAGAGTGTGCGGAG
>CBDVCR010000116.1:0-8877 GCA_965372535.1 uncultured bacterium
GAATAGGACATTTCTATTTTGCCAAGAATAGGACATTTCTAAATTGGCTTGACATTGAAAATATTATTGTTGACATCTCATTTTAATTATGTTACGCTGCAACTTCTAAAGACATTTATCGCTACCTTTGCGGGTGTCGAGATGAGAGCGGAGCCTTGGGTAATGCTTATAATAGTTATGACTACTGGTACGATTTATGTGGAGCAAAGTTCATGAAAAAAGAATGGAAAAAATCCCAATATACATCTGTGATTCTTTGTGAGTCCGGAGATATCCTGCTCCACAATAGTTTTATGGGAGCGGTTGCTCGTATTGGGGCGGATCAAGGTGAGGGCATTATGCAATTTATACAAGATGGCGTTAAGTCTAATCAGATAAACAACCCTGTTTTTAAGGAATTGTGTGATGGAGGTTTTTTTGTTCCAGCGGATATCGATGAATGTAAAACAGTAACTGATACATTATATAAAGAGCGAGTCTCTCGTTTAAGCATAATGATTCTTCCCCATGAGAACTGTAATTATCGTTGCATTTATTGTTACGAAAAATTCGTAAGAGGGAAAATGCGTGAAGATATTATTAATGGGCTTAAAAAATTCGTTGATGATAATGTAGGGAATTATAGTGGATTATCCATATCTTGGTTCGGCGGAGAACCATTATTAGCTCTCGATGTTATCTGTGATTTGTCCGGCGCATTCATTAGGAGCTGTAACCGGGAAGGTGTTAATTATTTAAGCGGCATGTCGACAAACGGATATTTGCTGACACCGGATACGGTAGATGCATTATTTAAGAACAAAATAAACAGATTCCAGGTATGCGTTGATGGGCCTGAATCCATACATAACAAGACCAGAAAACTGGCAAGTGGTGAGGGAACTTATCAAAGAATATTAGACAACTTGGTGAATATGCGTAACAGGACAGAAGATTTCTCCGTCAGCATACGGGTCAATTTCAATAATGAATCAGTACCCTTTATAGAAAAATGGCTTGTAGAGGAAATTGCCCCACGTTTCGCAAATGATGCCAGATTCGGATTGCATTTTGAGCCAATCACAAAAAGAGGAGGCCCAAACGATTCAACCTTGGATGTATGCAAGTTCGAATCCACTTTTCAGATTAGCTCGGGATACTTCGAAAAGTCGCTGGCTCTCGGTTTCTCGGCTTTCCCCGTGAAGAAATATTTAATCCCTCATGGTTTAGTGTGTTATGCGGCTATGGAGCCGTCGATCATTATAGATTCCCGCGGAAATATATATAAATGTTCTTTAGCATTTGATGATCCTCGTAATGCAGTGGGAAGATTGACTGCTGAGGGTCAATTGATAATCGACCATGATAAGTCATTGCTGTGGACATCATTAGAGGGAAGAGATACTAGATTGTGTAATTCATGCGCGGTTTTTCCTTCATGCCAGGGTAGGCAATGTCCCCTCTATACCATTAAGTACAACAAGCCTTCTTGTCCCATGACACCCGACATGCATAAGGCGCTGGTAACGGCTGTAGCTTTCGGAGGTGAGCCGTGATTTTAAGATGTAAAGGAGAGCTTCTGGTTCTTTTTATTAAGTTATTAAGGAAGTGAAATTTAAAATACATCAAAAGTGGTTCGGTACAGAGGGACATAAAAATTGCCAATGGGAAAGGGGACGATCATAATGATCAAGGACATCAACGATATCAAGAAAGCTGTAAACGATGCTGCTGCTGCTCGCGTAACAGTCTGGAATGCGCGTTTGGAACTGGCCGTGCAGGGAGGCGACCGCGCAAAAATCGATGAAATTCTCAGCTTATCGCCAGTAGCAGATGGGAGTGGTTGTAACTGTGGGTGCGGGGGTTTTTCGACACCCGGGGAACGGGTTTCACTCCCAGAAATGAAATAACCGGAAGCTCGAATTTATGGCAGGAACCTAAAGACTAAGATGCACATGTTTAGGTTAGCCATAAGGGCTTTGAATGGTTGGAAGAAACCCTCTGTACCGAACTGCTATTATTCAATCCACAATGTCGCAGACTTAGGGCAGAAAAGGTATTGTCAAGAATCTTTCGTACATCCCAGGTTCAATAAGGAAGTGAAATTTAAAATACATCAAAAGTGGTTCGGTACAGAGGGACATAAAAATTGCCAATGGGAAAGGGGACGATCATAATGATCAAGGACATCAACGATATCAAGAAAGCTGTAAACGATGCTGCTGCTGCTCGCGTAACAGTCTGGAATGCGCGTTTGGAACTGGCCGTGCAGGGAGGCGACCGCGCAAAAATCGATGAAATTCTCAGCTTATCGCCAGTAGCAGATGGGAGTGGTTGTAACTGTGGGTGCGGGGGTTTTTCGACACCCGGGGAACGGGTTTCACTCCCAGAAATGAAATAACCGGAAGCTCGAATTTATGGCAGGAACCTAAAGACTAAGATGCACATGTTTAGGTTAGCCATAAGGGCTTTGAATGGTTGGAAGAAACCCTCTGTACCGAACTGCTATTATTCAATCCACAATGTCGCAGACTTAGGGCAGAAAAGGTATTGTCAAGAATCTTTCGTACATTTCAAAAAGGTGGTTCCTCATCTGGTAGATTAGGTTTGCGATAACCAATACCAGAAAACGGAGGAACCACCATAAGTACTAGTAAAGCAGAAAGCGGCAAGATAGTCCAGATAGACGAGGAGCGCATCAGGAAGCACCTCTCCCTGCAAATTTCAATTTCAAATTATCATAGTGTTTGCTTAGTGGCAGGTTGTTTGCGGCAGGGAGAAATACCGTCAGTGTCAAGGAACGCTCGCCGCCATTTTAATTCCCCCGCGAGGAACTTGTCCATGGCAACGGGAAGCCGCGTCAGGTTGCTTTTAAACGGAGATTTTTTTTAATCTAAAACATGCGAGCATATCTTCTTTTCCTGTGTGTCCTGTTGCTTATGTCCGTCTCTTGCCCGCCTCTCCTTTACGCGGAAACCGGGGGTGCGCCCGCCGGCTCCGGCGCCGTTGACGCAAGGTTCGGCGTTGAGTCCGAAGGCACGGTCATTGACAATGAGACCGGCCTCATGTGGCTTAGGGACGCGGATTTTTTTGGCGGCGCACTGCCCTGGCAGGTGGCGCAGCAGTACATTGCCGAAATGAACGAGGGCAAGCGCGAAAACTTCGGGCACACGGACTGGAGGCTGCCTGCCATAAAGGAGCTTTCGAGCCTGATTGAAGAGGGCAGGTCCTATCCCGCACTACCCGGCGGCAACCCCTTTGTAAACGTCGGTAACGGCTATTACTGGTCCTCCACCGGAGGCGTCAACGTCGTAAGCTATGCCTGGACGGCGGACATGGGCTCGGGCAGCGTGAGGATGGATTACATCTCCTTCTGCAATTTCCTCTCCGCCTGGCCGGTAAGGGCCACGGGCAGGGCGACGGTAAAGGACATGTCCGATATCAAGGTGACGGTCGCCCCCTCCGCGCCGGGGCTTCAGTCCGGGGGCTTCATGTGCGAGGAAAACACAAGCAGAGGCGGCGTCCCCCTGCCGCCCGGCGGGGTGTCGGCAACCGCGACATCCCCGGAGGAGATAGTGCTTGTCTGGCAGGCCGGCGAAGGCGGCGGTGGAAAAAACATAGCCTGGTACAACATCTACCGGAACGACAGGTTCATAAAATCCGTGCCCTCCACGACCCATGCGTTTGTGGGCCTTCAGCCCGACAGCAGGTATTGTTACAGCGTCAGCTCGTATAACGACGCAGGTCTTGAGTCGGAAAAGAGCGCGCAGTCATGTACCGTTACATGGTCCTCTCCGGCGAGCCGCACCGTCTGGGCCGCGGGCGACAACGGCAGCGGCCAGGTGGGCGACGGCACGCGTGTCGACAGGCCCACCCTGGTACTTGCACAGGGGGTTTCCGGAGCCGTAAGGATAGCGGCGGGCATGGAACATTCCGTCGCGGTCGGCGCCGACGGGAGCGTATGGGCATGGGGCAGCAACGGCAGGGGGCAGCTGGGCGGCGGCACGAGGCAGGACCGCCTCAAGCCCGGGAAGCTGGAAGGGATTTCCGACGTGGTTGACGTGGACGCGGGCTGGTACCATACCGTTGCCCTTAAGTCCGACGGCACGGTCTGGGCATGGGGCAGGAACTACTACGGCCAGCTCGGCACCGGCGGCAATGCCGACAGCAGCGCCCCGGTCAGGGTCAGGGGGCTTTCGGGAGTAAAGAAAATCGCCTCAGGGTGGTATCACTGCCTCGCCCTCAAGGAGGACGGCACGGTCTGGGCATGGGGCTGGAACCTCAAGGGGCAGACCGGTCCCGAGGACGAGGGGGGAAACAGCAATACGCCTGTACGGGTAGCGGGCATTGACGATGTGGTGGACATTTCCGCCGGAATGTACCACTCCGTGGCCCTCAGGTCGGACGGCTCCGTATTGGCCTGGGGGGCCAACGAGTACGGCCAACTCGGCACAGGCAATGAGCTGGACTCTCCAAGGCCGATGAAGGTCGAGGGCCTCTCGGAAGTGGCCCAGGTGGCCGGGGGGATGAATTTTACCATAGCCCTCAAGACCGACGGCAACGTCTGGGCATGGGGGAAGAACGATTACGGCCAGCTCGGAAGCGATTCCCTGCCGGTTACCTCGACCCCCGTAAAAGTAACCGGCATCGGAGACGTAATCAGGGTAGCCGCGGGCTCAAGGCATGCCGGCGCTTTAAAGAGCAACGGCACCGTCTGGGTCTGGGGGCGGAAAAGCTCTTACCCGTACCAATTAAGCGGGGTGGGGGGGATAAGCGACATCAAGGCGGGCATCAATTTTACACTTGCCCTCAGGGGGGAATGAGGGTATTCTTTCGGTTATAAACCTTCTGAACGGACCGTCCCCGGCATGAGCGCTTCGGAGAATTTCACGGCTGTCGCGGAAAAGGCCGCGAGGGCCGCCGGAGAGGTGATATTGGAAAACCTCGGCGGCCTTTCCATGGACGACATCGGCTCAAAGCAGACGGCGGACTTCGTCACCCGTGTGGACAGGGAATCCGAAGAGCGGATTATAGGCATCCTGCGCTCGGCCTTTCCCGGGCACGGCATTTTTTCCGAAGAGTCGCTTAAGGAGGAGGAACGCGGCGGATACCGCTGGGTCATAGACCCCCTGGACGGCACCACGAACTATATCCACGGCTACCCCGTGTTCGCGGTCTCCATAGCCCTCGAAAAAAGCGGCGAGCCGGTTCTGGGCGTAATACTGGACCCGGTGAGGGACGAACTTTTCAGTGCGGAAAAAGCCGGCGGGGCGTTCCTTAACGGCTCGCCGATAAGGGTTTCCGGGACCTGTTCGATGGAAAACTCGCTTGTCGCCACCGGCTTCCCCTTCAGGAGGAAGGAGATGCTGGACATATACCTCAGGGCCTTTAAGCGGGTCTTTATGAGGGTGAGCGGCATGCGGAGGGCCGGCTCCGCCGCCCTTGACCTGGCCTACCTTGCCGCGGGCAGGTGCGAGGGCTTTTTCGAGCTCGGCCTGAGCCCCTGGGACATTGCGGCGGGGAGCCTTATTGTAAAAGAGGCGGGCGGCGTGGTAACGGACTTCAGGGGCGGCGGCAAATACCTGTCCACAGGCAATATCGTGGCCGGAAACCCCGCGGCGCACCGGGAGCTTCTCAAGGAAATAGAGGGGGTCTTCTCAGGCATGGTGGAAAAACAGTGACACTGAGGTATCTTGCATGAACATATGTGCCGGGTGCGCAAAGGAAGTGGAAACAGGCGGGCGTGTCTCCCGGAAGTCCACCTGTCCCAATTGCGGGGCCGACCTCCACATATGCCTTAACTGCAGCTTCTACTCCGAGGCCAGCCACAACAAGTGCATTGAGCCGAAGGCGGAGTTTCAGCGCACCAGGGACAGGGCGAATTTCTGCGATTACTTCCGCTACCGCCCGGGCGGGCAGGCGGGCGGGGCCGCGGGGGACGAAGAGGAAGAAGCCAGGCGCAGGCTGGACGAGCTTTTCAAATAAATCCGGCGTTTTCGCGGAAAGAGTCCCTGCTTCTTAGCCGAATGAAAAACGTAAAAATAAAATACGGCACAGGCGCCGTCCTCGTGGGGGCGGTCTTTGTCCTGTTTGTCCTTGCCACCCTGCTCGGCGTCAAATACCCCGGCATAAGGTTTCTCGGCCATATCCTCCTCGGAGGTTTCATCGGCGGTTTCACGAACACCGTGGCCATCAAGATGCTCTTTGAGAAGAAATGGTACCTTCCCGGCTCCGGGGTCCTTTTCAAGAGCAGGGAGAGGATAATCGGCTCGCTTGCCGATACCGTGGAAAAACATATCCTGAACACCAGATTTGTCGAGGAGTGGGTGAGGGACAAACTGGTGGATATAAGGCGGGAGGACGTGAGGAACGCGCTTAATTCAGTGGTCGAGGAGTTCAAGGAGGACGTCATCAAGTACATAAAGACGGAAGAGGTGCACGCGAGGCTCATAAGGGTCGCCGAGGACGTGGTAAACAGGATGGGCTTCATACGGCACGCGGTAAAACTCCTCACGAGCAAGCACGACCTCGTCAACATGGTAACGTACCATATCAGTTCCGAGCTATACAGGTTCGAGGTCTCCGGCGCCATGATGGACGCCCTTGTGGCGAAAATAGGCTCCCTGGAGGATTTGCTGCTGAGGCCCGACAACCCCATAGTGTTAAGGCACTATAACTCCCGCAAGGCCCTCGTCGAGTATATGCTGGGCCAGTTCAACGTCAAACAACGGGTAATCGAGAGGCTTTCGGATTATCCTCCGGAGAAAATCACCGGCATCGTCGAGAAAAACATCAGGGAACACCTGGTGTGGCTGGAGATATTCGGAGTCATACTCGGGTGCTTCTTTGCCGGGATATTCGAGGCGGCCCGGTACATGTTTTCGACCCTTGCGTAACCAGGCGGCTCATCGGCGCATGAGGAAGAAATAAACGAGTTCCGCCCCCGAGGCGCCCTCGATGGAGTGTTTCTCCCCCGGCTCCACCACCAGGCACTGCCCCTGCCTTAACGCCACGTCCTCGCCGTTTATCCTGAAAAGCACCTCGCCCCCTATGCAGTAAAACACCTCGAAACCGTCGGGGTGTGCGTGCTCGGAGGCCCTGGAACCCGAGGGCAGGCGTATATGGCTGAAATTCCGTACGCCCGGCAGCACGTCCGGGCCCACCATAACCTGTTTTTCAAGAGACGGGTCATGGCTTACCGGCGTAAAGGGGATGTCCTTGAGCGCATAGAGTTTCATGGCAATACCATACCATTAACATCTTTCCGGAGCAAGGCCGCAAAAAAAAGAGAAGCCTCCGAGGAGTGAGCACATTCTTTCAGATGAGCTGATACACGCGCCGCAGGGCGCTGCTTGAGAAGAAGCTTCACCACTTTCCCCTTAAAATGGCGCTTCCTGCAATGAGCCGTCCCTGAAGGCCCGTGGGGCGTTAATATATCAAGCAGGGTTTCGTTCAAAGTGAGTTTCCCGAATATCGCGGCTCTGTGCCGGCGGCAAATAGTCAAATATTGCTTGTGCGGAAAATCGGGAAGCACCGTTGCCGTGGGGGTCGCCCGTGGGGGGGGCGGCCCGAAAAATTTTTCCTGCTACCCCCTACAGCCTCCCCAGCACCTCTTTAATCCTCTCTACGGCCCGCTTGATGTCATCGAGGCTGGTGGCGTAGGAAATCCGCACGTGGTTGTCGTTGCCGAAGGCGTCGCCGGGCACGAGCGCCACGTTGGCCTCCTCAAGGAGATAGACGGCGAGGTCGGATGAGGACTTCAGCTTTCCGCCGTAAAGGCCCGATGTGTTGGGGAAGGCGTAGAACGCGCCCCTGGGCGTGAGGCAGCTCACCCCGGGCATGGAATTAAGCTCGTCCACGAGGAACTTTCTCCGCTCGTCAAACGCGGCGAGCATTTCCTTCAGGAAGTCCTGCGGCCCCGTAAGGGCCTCAACCGAGGCCTTCTGAGCGATTGAGGTGGGGTTTGAGGTGGACTGGCTCTGTATCTTGGCCATCGCGCTTATCACTTCCTTCGGCCCGGCGGCATAGCCTATCCGCCAGCCGGTCATGGCGTGGGACTTCGAAAGCCCGTTCACCACCAGGGTCCGTTCCTTTATTTCCTTGCCGAGGGAGGCGATGCTTACGTGCTCCGCGCCGTCGTAGAGGAGTTTTTCGTATATCTCGTCGGAGACCACGTAAATGCCGTGTTTCACCGCCACTTCCGCTATCCCTTCGAGGGCCTTTCTGTCGTATGCCAGGCCCGTGGGGTTTGAAGGGTAATTGAGAATCAGGGCCTTGGTCCTGGGCGTAATGGCCTTATCGAGGGCCTCGGCCCCGAGCAGGAAGGAGTCCTCCTCGGAAGTCTCGACGATTACGGGCTCGGCGTCGTTAAGGAGCACCTGGTCGGGGTAGGAGACCCAGTAGGGGGCCGGGATTATCACCTCGTCGCCCGGGCCGTAGAGGGCCTGGGCGATATTGTAGAGGCTGTGCTTGGCCCCGCAGGAGACGATTATCTCGTCAGTGGCGTAGCCCAGTCCGTTGTCGCTCTTAAGTTTCGCGGCAATGGCTTCCTTCAAGGGCAGTATGCCCCCGGCGGGGGTGTACTTCGTAAAACCCTCCCGTATGGCCTTTATGGCGGCTTCCTTGATGTTTTCGGGGGTGTCGAAATCCGGCTCTCCCACGCCGAAGTTGATGACGTCGATGCCCCGGGCCTTCATCTCCTTGGCCTTGGCGTCCATTGTGAGCGTCGGCGACGGCTTGACCTTCTTTGCTCTTTCGGAAAGCATAAGTCCTCCGTAAAACGAGATTTATTGGAAACCAATTTTACCATATTGCGCTGCGGGAAGCCACGGGTCGAGTAGCAGGTGTCAAGCCAATTTAAAAATGTCCTATTCTTGGCAAAATAGAAATGTCCTATTC
>CBDVCR010000117.1:0-8852 GCA_965372535.1 uncultured bacterium
TGAAAGAAAACTTTTACGTTTACATTCCATCCAGCCAAAGGAGAGGGACCCTATAGGTGGGAGTAACGCCGAATCCGGCTAAAAGGGTTTATGAGGCGGATAAAAAAATGGAATCGGGTATGGAAACTCAGGCTGATTGAGGAGCATAACCCCGAATGGGCGGATTTGCATGACTGCTTGACGATGTAAGAAGATTGGATTCCCGCCTGCGCGGGAATGACGGAAAGAGGGAAGCGGGAATGACGGATGAAGAACCAAAAAAATGGGGGAACTCCTGGAGAAAATATCCCGCTACCCCCTCAACTCCCCGCCGGTCTTTTTGACCAAGTGCTCCACTATCTTTTGGTGGATGCCGTCCACCTCCTCGTCGGTCAGCGTGCGCTCGGGCGAGCGGTAGGTGACAGCCACGCCGAGGGACTTCCTGCCCCCGGTTATCCCCCCGCCTCTGTAGGAGTCGAACACCGAGACCTCCGAGACGAACTCCGAGGGGAAGTCCTTGATAAGCCCCGTTACTTCTGCGGCGGGGACGCCCTCCTCAATCACTATGGCGATGTCGCGCTCCACAGCGGGGAATTTCGGTATGGGCCTGTATGTCAGGCACTCCGGCGCCGCCTGGAGGAGGGCCTCAAGGTCAAGCTCGAAAAGGAGCACGTCCTGCTTCGCCTTTGTATCGAGCTTCTCCTTGACGGCGGGCGAGAGCACCCCGGCATAGCCGATTTTCTTATTGGCAATCCGCAGGTCGGCGGACTTGCCCGGATGGAGGAAGGGCTCTTCCGAGGGCGTAAAGGAGTATTCCGTTATCCTCAGCCTGTCGAGGACGGACTCCACGGCGCCCTTTATCAGATAAAACCCCTCGGCCGTCTCCCGGTAAAGCGAGGGGGCCGCCTCATGAAACATGACGCCGCCGAGGCGCAGGGACTCGCGGGGCAGGGTATCTGGACTCGGGGGCCTGTTTGTTGTCAGGGTGAAGACCCTTGCCGCCTCGAAAAGCCTGATTTCTTTTATGCCGCGGGAGAAGTTGTGTATGAAGTTTTCGATAAGCGACGGCACAAGCATGGTCCTGAGGTGCGAGTCTTCCTTTCTAAGGGGGTTTTTTATCTCCACGCACATTCGCCTTGGGTCATAGGCGGGGATGCCCAGCAGGTCGAGGTAGCCGGTGTTCATGAAGCTGTAGTTTACGGCCTCGTGGAAGCCCTCTTTTTTCACGGCCTCCTTTACGTCGGCCATAAGCCGCCTCCGGTTTTGGCTTCCGGCGCAGGATATCTCGGCCCTCGGTACCACGGTGGGGATGCGGCCGTAGCCGTGGAGCCTGGCCACCTCCTCGATGATGTCGGCCTCTATGGCGAGGTCGGCCCGGTAGGAGGGCGGTGCGGCCTCTAATATATCGCCTCTGGACTTTACACCGAGGTCGAGCCGCTTAAGGAGCGCGGCCATCTCTTTGCGGGGTATTTCGGTTCCGAGCACCCTGTTTACGTTTTTGTAATTCACGGTGATGCTTGCGGGCCTGAACTTTACGGGATATGCCTCAACAAGGGCCTCGACCTCCCCCCCCGCAAGCTCGGCCATCAGGCGGGCGGCCCTGTCCAGGGAGTGTTCGAGCATCACGATGTCGGTCCCCCGCTCAAACCGGTATGAAGACTCGGTCTTGAGCCCCAGGGCCCTGGACGTGCGACGCACGGAGCGGGGGTCGAAATACGCGCTTTCGATAAAGACGTTCCTCGTGCCCCCGGCGACCTCGGTCTCGGCGCCCCCCATTATCCCGGCCAGGGCGACGGGCCTTTCGGCGTCCCATATGAGCAGGGCGTCCTCGGGCAGCGCTCGCTCAACGCCGTCGAGCGTGGTGAAGGCGCCGGCCTTTCCGGCTGCGCCCACCCGTATGGCGGCGCCTTTTAACGTGTCCAGGTCGAAGGCGTGGAGCGGGTGGCCGAACTCAAGGAGCACGTAGTTTGTGATGTCCACGATATTGTTGATGGGGCGGATGCCGCATTTTTCAAGCCGCTCTTTCATCCAGCCGGGCGACTCCTCCACGGTTATCCCCCTTACCACTCGCCCCGCGTACCGGGGGCAGAGGCCGGCATCCAGAAGCTCTATTTTGAAGTCCGATTTCCCGGTGTCCGTTACGCCGTGGGCGGGAAGCGCAAGGGCTTTGCCCGTAATGGCGGAAAGCTCCCTCGCGATGCCCAGCACGCTCAGGCAGTCGGCCCTGTCCGGGGTGACGTTTACCTCGAGCACGTGGTCGTCGCCGGCCCTTTGGAGGCCCTCCACTTCGAGGCCCGCCATCGTGAGTTCGTGGGCCGCCTCCACGGCGGTCAGGCCGAAGTCCGAGAACTCCTTAATCCAGTTAAAAGATACAAGCATGGATAATTATTATATCCCCGCCTCGCGGTGCATAACAAGCAGACCTGCGGTGGCCGGCGTAAATTCCACAAAAGTGGGGGGGGGGGCGCATCCGCCCGTAAACTTCCCCTATAAGTAGACAACTGCAAGGTAGAGCTTTCTGGCAAAATAACAGCCAGGAGGTTCTGATGAAGAAGACACGATTCACGGAGACACGGAGAAAGGACAGGGTTCAAGAATAATAACCCCCCCACGCTTCCCTTTACGTCCTTCGACAGGCTCAGGATGATTCGACAGGCTCAGGATGAATGGAGGGGGGACAATGGAGCGCATCCTTCGGCAATTGCGGTGCCCGGTATTTCACCCTCCGGCGGCAGCTTTACTGCACATATTTCTGGAGCTTCTGCAGCAGCTCGACATGAATGCGCTCCGAGGGGATGATGTAGAACTCGACCCAGTCCGCCTCGCCGCCCTGTATGTTGACGTGCAGGGCCGAACTCGCAAAATGTATGGCGTACTCGTCTTCGAGTTCGGGCACTTCGCGGAAAAGGGTGTCCAGCACCGCGTCGGCCACTTTGTTGAACTCGTGCCTGACCCTCGTGTTCAAGTCCTTGTCCTCGCCTATGGGGACTTTTGTGCCCACAAGGATTATGTCCACGTAGCCGCTCAGGTCCGGGTCCCTCATCATGGCCAGAAACACCCGGCCCAGCTTCCCGAGGACCCCCGAGTCCTTCCCGTGGTAGACTTCATCGAAAACGAGCGAGTTCCTGACCCGGACGGAATCCCCGAGCAGCATCACGCCCTCGACCCGCTCCGGCCCGAACTCCTGTACGAACTTCAGCCTGAACCCTTCGTAAAACGCGACCCTCGGCTGGGAGATGGCGAGGGCCGGCTCAAGGAACCTCTGCATCCTTACCGCACGGTTGTAAAGCACCGCCCCGATCAGGATAAGCCCTATAATCGTGACGCTCAATATGGGTCCGGGGGGCAGGAAATAATGAGTCAGGTTTTCCAGGAACCCCCAGGCCCTGCTTTTATCGCCGTTTCCCTCGCCGGGCGGGCCGGACTCATGCCGGAATTCCCTCTCCATCAGAAGTCCGCCTCCATCAATTTAAGGTTTTCCCGCACCCTCTCGAAGTCATGCTCGGAGATGGAGGAGGGGTGGTGCACGGCCTTGTTCCTGAGCCGTATCAGCCGCTGGAACAGGTCCTTCCTGTAAGGGCTTATGCGCCGCGAGCGTTCGAGGTCTTTAAGGCAGTCGTAGAGGCCCGGGGCGTTTCGCCCCATCGCCCTGCGGGTAAAGACCTTAAGCCTGTTTTCAATGTGATGGCCCAGAAGCAGGGAGGCGACGACCACCTCTCCCTTCCTGAAATACTCAAGGGCCTTTTCAGGGGACGCGCCCTTCACAATACCGATGTTTTCGCCGGACTCCCGCTCGCCGGGGGCCATCTCCTGGATTTTCCGGAAAACGTCCATGCACTTGTTGACATCGTTGCGCTCCATATGGGACTCGGCGAGCAGGAGCAGGTCGCGCACCTTGTCCGCGGTGTCGCTCTGCTTGACGGCGAACGCATACGCGCGCCTGATGGCCTCGGTCTTGTCGTCCTTCTTGTCCATGACGTCGAAATGCCGCGCCCAGCGTTTCCCCTTGAGCACGTTGTCCTTGGTGAAGCGGAACAGCTCGTCCGTGACCTCGCCCTTGTCGAGCTTGCCGCTTATCACTATGATGTTGAGCGTGGGGTATCTTTCGAAAAACTCCGGCAGTTCCTCAATTCCCTCGTTCAGCCGGTCGAACTCGATGTCCAGGGTCATCAGGTCCACCGGCCGGGCGTCCAGAAGCTCCCTGGCGCGTCTGACGCTCACGGCCTCGAAAAACTTCAGGCCGCGCTCCTCCCCCTTGAGGGCACGCTCTATCTCGAGCTTAAGCAGCTCCCTGTCCTCGAAGTTGTCGTCCGCTATGAGCACCCTAAACATCCAGCGTCTCCTCCACAAGCGGCAGGTTTATTATTATCTCCGTGCCCTTTCCGGGGGCGGTGTATTCCTTGCCCACCTTAATCTTTCCCGCATGGAGGCCGACGACGTACTTGGCAAAGTAAAGCCCCTCGCCCCAGCCGCCCCTGGCGCTTTTTCTCCTGTAAAAACAGCCGTCCGCCTGCTCCTCGTCCATCCCCACCCCCTCGTCCCGTACGCAGAGGGTCAGGTAGCGGCGGCGGCTGTCGACCTCCTCGGAGCAGGAAAAGCGTATAATTGCACGCTGCTGTTCGGGTTTTTTGTACTTGACGGCGTTGTCGATAAGGTTTTCAAATACCGTGCGAAGCAGGGTGCCGGAGGCGAAGATCATGGGCCCGCTCGCCTTCCCCGAAAACTCTATCACTGCAAGGTCGCTGAACTGCCGCGAGAAACCCTCCAGCATCTGCCTGATGTCCACGGGCTCAAACTCGACAAGCCCCGCCTCGCGCTCGTCGGATATTTTCTTGAACACGTCGATGTCCGCGAAAAGCTTGTCCAGGTTGCCGTAAATCCTTTCCCTCGCCTCCGCGGGAAACTCCACCATGTCCATACGGCGCTTTATCTTGCTCAGGTTGTTCTTGAACTCATGGCCGATGGTGGCCGATATG
The DNA here is from genome assembly GCA_965372535.1 of uncultured bacterium. GTDB lineage: Bacteria > Nitrospirota > Thermodesulfovibrionia > Thermodesulfovibrionales > JdFR-86 > CBDVCR01. The sequence continues at coordinate 4,956 of CBDVCR010000117.1, forward strand.
TAACGGATGAATTCGTTTCTGCGGGCTATCTCCTGGTTTTTCAGCGCCAGGAGTTCGTTTTCCCGGGCCCGCCTCTGTCTCTGCTGATAGACGTAGGTGGCGTAGCCGCTCAGGGCGACAAACGACATCGCCATGAGCAGAAACGACGCGGTCGCCACCAGCCGCGAGTCGTTGAGAAGGCCTTCCATGAAAGCGAGCCTCCCCTCGAGGGTCGGCTCCGCGGGAGTGAAAAACAGCATTTTCCAGGGCATAATCCGCGTCAAAAAAACCTCAAGGTGCGGCACCGGCGCCTCCAGGTATACGACGGCCAGAAAGGCCCAGACAAGGACCATCACCAGGAGCGCCGACAACTGCCTGAATGTCCTGAAAAAAGCGGATGCCATCGTATTAATTTTACCTTATCCCGGATGTGGATTTCCCCCTGGCGGGAAAAACCGGGAGAGGGAAACGCTCAGGAGCCGCTTTCCGGGCCGTGCTCCCCGCAACCGAGTCTCATAAAAACCTCCACCACGGCGGGGTCGAAGTGAGTGCCGGCGAGGGATTGTATGTGCTCGCATACCTTATCCCCGGACCAGGCCTCGTGGTACCGGCGTTCGTTGTGCAGGGCGTCCCAGGCGTCCACCACCGCGAATATCCGGGCGGCCAGGGGTATCTGCTCGCCCTTGAGCCCCCTCGGGTAGCCGGTGCCGTCCCATTTTTCGTGGTGGCAGTAAGGGATGTCAAGGGCCGGACGGAGGTAGGCGATGGGAAGGAGCAGCTCGAAGGCGTAAGACGGGTGCCGGCGCATCACTTCCCATTCGTCTTCCGCCAGGGGGCCTTCCTTGAACAATACGCCGTCCGGGATGCTCATCTTGCCGATATCGTGCAGGAACGTCCCCCGGCGGACGTGCACAAGCTGTTTTTCGTGCATCCCCATGGCGCGGGCGACCCTCAAGGTTGTCTCCACCACCCGCTGCGTATGCCCCTCGGTTTCCTTGTCCCTGAGTTCGAGGGCGCGCGCCCAGCCCTCCAGGGTCGTATCGTAGGCCAGGACGAGTTCGGCGTTTGAAAGCTGAAGGTCGTTAAACAATGTAATGTTGTCTATTGCGATGGCCGCCTGAAGGGCCAGCGCCTCCAGAAAATACAGCCATTCCCGGCCGGGCTCCAGTGGGGAGCGATGGAATACCTCGAGCACGCCCTGCACCTTTCCCTTGGCGATCAGGGGCACGGCGTAGTAGGCTGCAAAATCCTCCTCTTCGAGGAGTTCCGCCCGGTCGAAGGGTTTTTCCGACTTTCCGATATCAGGGACATTGACGGTCCTTCGTTCGATGGCCGCCCGGCCCGGGCTGCCTTCCCCCAGCCTCAGGCTCGTCCTCTCTATCCCGCTGCCCCGGAAACCGACGCCCTCGGCGTATCCGAGAATCTGGGTGTTGGGGTCCAGAAGCAGCACGCAGGCGGCGTCCACCCGGAGGTGGGAAACGGAGCGTTCGAGAAACGCCTTGAGGATTACGCGCAGGTCGAGGCTTGAGCCTATGACCATGTCTATCTCATGGAGCACGGCGAGGTTCTGAAGCCGCACGCCGGCCTGCTCCTCCGCCCTTATGCGCTCGGCCGCCTCCTGCTCAAGCTCGGCGGTCCGGGAGGCCAGCCTCCCCGCGTATTCTTCGAGGTCCCGGTCCTTTCCGCTCACTCGCCTGATGCTCGTCCATGCCAGGTTGATTACGACATAGACGAAAAGCGCCCCTGCAAGAAACACGCTTCCCGTGACGAGTTCAAGGGGAAAGGAGACGTCGCCGAGCAGTATGAAAACGAAAAACAGATAACTCAGCAGGGAAAACGCCATCAGGGATACGGCCGCCAGCCACCTTCCCCTTGCCTCGCCCGGCACGCTGCTTCTCACCTTCATTCCGAGCATCAGGGAAAACATCATAATCGCCGCTCCCGCAAGCACCAGCACGGCGGACAACGCTTCCATCGTTATGCACCGGTCCCGTAAAAAAAACCGCAAAAGCCCGCAAGGGAACCTTCCACCCTTCGACTTTCGTTGCGGACCAGGACGTTCATGCTCTGTTTAGTGTACCAGAAACATCCCAACGGCCTGACCATTTCGTAAGCCCTCCGGGATATTGACCGAAGCGACAGGCGTAAAGCACAAAAAAAAACGCTCTGTCCCGCCTCCTCATATGAGTGTTATAAGCCATATCGCGGAAAAAGACAAGCAGAGAGGCAAGGCTGCAAACGCAAGTTCACCTGTTGGAAAAAGGAGCCAATGTGCAAGTGAAGCCCGGTGAGCAGCCTGAATTGTTCGAATCATCCTGAGCCTGTCGAATCATCCTGAGCTTGTCGAATCATCCTGAGCCTGTCGAATCATCCTGAGCCTGTCGAATCATCCTGAGCCTGTCGAGCATCCCGAGCCTGTCGAACCATCCTGAGCCTGTCGAAGGATGCTATGTTCCTTTAATTGTCGAAGGATGCCGGCGGGGTTGGAAAACCCCGCCTATCGAATTTGGGGCGGCTCCCGTGGGCCTGGAAAACCCGGGCAGTAAAGATGCAACCCTAATCCCTCCCCGATAGGCGGGACTTTCCAGTCCCGCCGAACCCCTGAGCCTGTCGAATCATCCTGAGCCTGTCGAACCATCCTGAGCCTGTCGAGTCATCCTGAGCCTGTCGAAGGATGCGCTACTTTGTTAACCCTCATGGTTTGGCATGCTCTCCGGGACGGTTCGCTTTGCTAATGGAAAACGGCATTACCCGGAGCATCCCCCCGGTTTTGTATCATGTGCACCTGACCGGCACGTCCATGAGGCCGTGCGCGGGTTTTGTGCTATACTTTGCCATGGGCTTTCATCGCAACGTAATCAGCCTTACCGGCAACACCCCAATGGTAAAGATAAACAGCCTGTGCGTCTCCGGGTGCGCGGAGATCTGGGCAAAACTTGAAGGCTACAACCCCGCCGGCTCCGTAAAGGACAGGATTGCGCTTTCGATGATAGAGCAGGCGGAAAAAGACGGCCTGCTGAAAGCGGGGTGCGCCATCGTTGAGCCCACCAGCGGCAACACGGGCATCGGGCTTGCCATGGTTGCGGCGCTGAAGGGCTACAGGCTGATACTCACGATGCCGGAGAGCATGTCCATGGAGCGGCGCCAGATGCTGGAGGCATACGGGGCGGAGCTGGTGCTCACCCACTTTGAAAAAGGCATGAAGGGCGCCGTCGAAAGGGCCGAGGAGATAAAGGGGGAAAACCCCGGCTACTTCATGCCCCAGCAGTTCGAAAACCCCGCCAACCCCGAGGCCCACAGAAGTACCACGGCCCGCGAGATTCTGGAGTCCCTGGGCGGAGCGCCCGACGGGTTCGTGGCGGGCGTGGGCACCGGAGGCACCATCACCGGAGTGGGAGAGGTCTTAAGAAACGTCAAAAGAGACGTCCTGATAACGGCCGTCGAGCCCGCGGACTCGCCTGTCCTTTCAGGCGGCCGGCCGGGGGCGCACAAAATAGCGGGCATCGGCGCGGGTTTCGTCCCCCCGATACTTAACACAAATATCTACGACGAGGTGGTCGCCGTCACAAACGACGCCGCCGCCGAAACGACGAGAGAACTTTCTCTCAAGGAAGGTCTCCTCTGCGGCATATCATCGGGCGCGGCCATGAGGGCCGCAATCGAGGTCTCGAAAAAGCTCGGAAAGGGCAAGCGGGTGGTCGTCATCCTCCCGGACAGGGGGGAGCGGTACCTCTCAACCGGGCTTTTTCTCAAAGAGCAGCTTTAACCCGGATATTGCACGAGTCTGGTTTGCCGCGGACGCAAAGCGCGCGGGACGCGAAGGGCGACAGCGTCCCCCGGCTCTATCAATACCGCGAGCGGCCCGCAACGCGGCGGATGCGGAAATTCGCAGGGGGCCGTGACCCCCAGGCTCGCCCG
>CBDVCR010000118.1:0-8757 GCA_965372535.1 uncultured bacterium
TCTTTAGGACATTTCTACTTTGGTGCTTTAGGACATTATCATTTTGGCGGGACAGGGAGCGAGTAGCAGGGAGGGAAGAACGGATTTTCCGGTTTATATTTTCCACCAGTTTTATTATAATAAAGCGGTTTTAGCTGAGGGGAGCGTAGCGGAAACGCCGTGCATCGCGGAGTGGAACAGATGGGATAGTTGGTAAGCCCGTGCCTTGCATATCCGCACCGGGGGGGAGAGAAATATAATGTTAAAAGAAAAAGCGGCCTTTTCCCGCGGCATCTTTTAGGGGACGGCGCCATGCCCGTAAGGAAACTCGTAAACTCAAGCCATCTGTACAAGGTCGTCTTTGACAGCATCCACGAGGCCGTTTCCATCCTTGATACCGAATACAGGATACTGGGCGCCAACGGGGCCTTCCTCGCGGAACTCGGCTTTGAGGAGTCGGAGGTCGTCGGCAGAAAGTGCTACGAAGTGACCCACAAGCGCGACCTCCCTTGCGAGGGGCCGGAAGAAAAATGCCCCCTGCTTGAGACCATGTCCACCGGCGGACACTCCACCGCAGAGCACATCCATTACGGCAAGGGCGGCGAGATACACTATGTGGAGGTCTCAACGTCTCCCATAAAGGACGAGGACGGCAACCTTGTGTACGCCGTCCACATATCGAGGGACGTTACCGAACGCAGGCGCAGCGAGGAGCGCATCAAGGCATCTCTTGAGGAGAAGGAAGTCCTTCTCAAGGAAATCCACCACAGGGTCAAGAACAACCTGCAGGTCATATCGAGCCTCCTTAACCTCCAGTCCTCCTACTTCTCGGACGACGCCGCGCACAGGATGTTCAGGGATTCCCAGAACCGCATAAAGTCCATGGCCCTCATGCACGAGCAGCTTTACTGCTCCGGCGACATGGCCATGGTCGATTTCAAGGGCTACGTGGACGGCCTGTTGAAAGGACTGGTCAGGTCCTACGGCATGCCGCCCGGCGTCACCCTGGACGTTGACATCGGAGACGTCTCCTTCGGCATGGACACGGCCATCCCCTGCGGGCTGATTATCAACGAGCTTTTAAGCAACGCCCTGAAACACGCATTCCCCGCCGGAAAGAGAGGCAGGGTGGATGTCTCCCTCCATCCGGCCGATGCGGGCGGATATGAGCTTGTGGTGAAGGACACCGGCGTGGGCCTGCCGGAGGATCTGGATTTCAGAGAGGCCGGAACTCTGGGGCTCAGGCTGGTGCGGACTCTCGCCGAGGGGCAGCTTGAGGGAAGCGTAGAGATGAAGACCAACGGGGGAACGGAAGTTAGGGTGAGGTTCATGGAACAGCATTACCGCAAGCCCAGGTAAGCCGGAAATCCCATGAGCTTTTTCAAGGGTACAAAGCGTCTCTTAAAATAAAAAATCGGGAGCATAAATCGTCATTGCCGCGAAGCCTGTCCCCGCGAAGGCGGGGGGCGGGAGTTCAGACGGAAAAGACCGGATTCCGGGTCAAGCCCGGAATGACAGCCAGAAAAATAAAAATAGAATATTCCTCGGAACACTTTCATATAACATTCGCCCTCCCGATAGGCGGGACTTTCCAGTCCCGCCGGGGGCCGGTTCTCCGGCGGGGTTGGAAAACCCCGCCTATGCCTGTGATTGTTAACATAACTTCTTGTTCTCTTTTTCCATAGTGCTCGTGCAATGAACGGGTTAAGTCCCGCCCGCGTCCCGTCAGGGTCCGACGGAGACCCGCTTTTCGTCCTTTTCGTCCCCCTCGAGTACGTCCCCGATGTAAGCCGCGAGGATGCCCTCATTTTGAAGGGCTGTTACGAGGTTTTTCTTTTTTTCGGCGGGCACGAAGACGAGCAGCCCGCCCGAGGTCTGGGCGTCGTTTAAAAGTACGGCATGGACCTCCCGGACGCCTTCTTCCCACCGGGTGCGCGGGCTGAAGAAGGCGAGGTTCTCCCGCGTACCGGCGGGGATTACGTCCATTTCCGCAAGCCTTACGGCCTCCTCGAAAAACGGCGCCCCGCCCGCGCTTAGGCGCGCCCGGCGCCCGCTTGCCGAAAGCACTTCGAGGAGGTGGCCGATAAGGCCGAAACCGGTGACGTCCGTTGCCGTGCTTACGCCCACTTCGAGCATAATCTCCCCGGCCCGCTTGTTCAGGGCGGCCATGGAGGCGGTTATTTCCTCCACGGCCCCAAGGCCGCATTTTTTCTGCTTGATGCCGGTCGAGACCACGCCGGTGCCGATTTTTTTCGTAAGCACGAGGGCGTCGCCGGGGCGTGCCATGGAGTTGTCGTGGATTTTGTCCGGATGGACGAGGCCCATGACCGCGTAGCCGAATTTCGGCTCCCTGTCCCTGATTGTGTGCCCGCCGAGGACGGAGACGCCCGCCTCGGCCATCTTATCGGAGCCGCCCCTGATAATATCCTTAAGAAGCGGCTGGAACTCCGGGGCGTCGGGGAACATGGCGATATTGAGGGCCGCCACGGCCCGTCCGCCCATGGCCCATACGTCCGAGAGGGCGTTTGCCGCCGCGATGGCCCCGAAGGCGCGGGGGTCGTCCACGATGGGCGTGAAAAAGTCCGTGGTCAGTACCACGGCGGTGTCCTCCGTGAGCCGGTAAACCCCGGCGTCGTCGGCGTTTTTGGAGGCCACGAGCACGTTCGGGTCGAGTATTTCGGGCAGTTGCCCCAGCACGTGGGACAGGTCCAGAGGACTGAACTTGCTCGCTCAGCCGGAGCAGCTTGAGAGGTCCGTAAGCCTTATCTTCATGGTCTTTCCGTTCCGTTTGTTGCGTTAACGCTTATGCCGGGCGCGAACTCAAGCCGCGGCTCAGTACTCGATGCCCTTCCGGGCCTTTACCCCCTTGAGCGCGTGATGTTTTACGTCGCGCATATCGGTCACCTGGTCGGCCATCTCGATGAGCCACCCCGGCGCGCCCCTGCCGGTGAGCACGAGGTCCAGCGAGACCGGCCTTTTTGTTATGAACTCCACGGCCTCGGCCTTGCTGATGAGCCTGTGGCTCAGCAGGTGGTTGAACTCGTCAAGCACTACGAGGTCATACTCCGGGAGCATTCGCCTCAGCCTGTCGAGCGCCTTCAATGACTCCTCCCTGAGTCCGGCCGTGTCCGCGCCGGGGTGGAAAATGGGGGAGAGTACCTTCTCGAACCTTCGGACCTTGATGGAGAGTTTCCTGAGAAGCTCCGTCTCGCCCCCCTTCATGGTCTTCATAAACTGGACGAACAGTACCCGCAGCCCCCGGCTTTTGGCCCTTACCGAGAGGCCCACCGCGGAGGTGGTCTTTCCCTTCCCGTCGCCGGTGTATATATGGAGCAGTCCCTTGTGCATGCTCTGGTTGATTATACCAGAAGGGGAGCGCGGGGGAAACGCAAAACATTTAAGGCGCCCTCTAATAATAGCTTTCGCAGCGAAAGCGAGCGAAATCGCAACAGGCGCGGCGGAAGGGGAAATTTCCCGGAAGCGTGGCCATAGCTACGTTGAGGATAAATTTACCCTGACAACAAAGCATGCGGCGATTGCAGCCGTTTGCAGTAGAAAGCTATTATTAGAGGTTGCCTTATATATAGTTATCCGGAGAAAAGGCGAGGCTGTTTAAGTGGTGAAAAAGAAAATCCCCCTTTTGTTTTTGGCGTTCCTCGGGCTTTTGGCCCTGATATGGTTTTTGGCGGAACGGCCCGGAGGCAGAGGGCGGGGAAGGGAACCCGGCCCCGGATGGACCGTCGAGTTGAGGGACAGGGACTACGTTGTCGGTAAAAACGCCGTGGTCTTCTCTGTCCATGACGTAAGCGGCAGACCCCTCCGCGGGCCGCTTGTGACCGTGACCGTGCGCGGACATGGCGGGCGCGGCAGGACCTCCGGCGGCTTTCAAACGGCGGACGGCATATACCGGGCGGACGTTGAATTCCCCGAGGCCGGGCTATGGGACATAATCGTCTACGTCTTCCTGAACGGCCGGAGCGTGACCGTGGAGGAAAGGGTTCTTGTCCGGAGCGGAAACGAAGGAGACTGAGCTTTAAACGGGCGCTTGTTTATGCTTTCATTCGGCTATTCCCCGTAAAAGGCCGTACATCGCGGTCCCCGCCGCAGGGAGGCTTATTTGCTAAAACCTATCTCAAAATCAAAAAGAGGCATGTATCCCTGGAAGACGGCAAAGAGACGGGGGTTCGGGGCCTCTGGCCCCGAACGGGGTTTGAGGGGTGAAACCCCCTTGTAAATCAATGAAATCAATGAAAACGCCGAGGAAAAGCTTCCAGGGAGGCGTTTTCTCCTTTAGTTTTGTTCCGGTTTTTTTCGTCAAGTTTGCCGGCTCGGACAATTTTGAGACAGGCACTAACCAGTCAGTTTTCATGTTTACATCGGAACCTCAAAAAATACTTGTTTTGCAGGCCGTTTCCGGCATTTTAATGGTAAGGCAACCTCTAAAAATATCTTTTTACTGCAAGGGGCTGCAATCACGGCATACATCGTCATCGGGATAAAAACGTCCTCACCGCAGCGCTGCCGCGCCTCCGGGCGTTTCCCCCCGCTTCCTTGCCTGCCGCGATTTCGCTCCCTTTCGTATACAAAACCTATTTTTAGAGGTTGCCTTAAGTATTTCATGCTCCCGGTAATAAGTGCTCCGCGTAATAAGATAAAAGCCGTCATTCCCGTAAAGCTTGTCCCCGCAAAGCCTGTCCCCGCGAAGGCGGGGAGCGGGGAGCGGGAATCCATTTTTTTTCTATATAATCCCGGCACATGAAAGAAAACTTTTGCGTTTACATTCCATCCAGCCAAAGGAGAGGGACCCTATACGCGGGAGTAACGTCGAATCCGGCTAAAAGGGTTTATGAACATAAAAACGGCACACAAAGAAATGCGGGGTGCGCCGACTCGTATATTACGAGGGTGCAAGGGATGCCGAAACAGCCATAGGAGCATAACCCCGAACGGGCGGATTTGCATGACGGCTTGACGATGTAAGAAGTTCGGATTCCCGCCTGCGCGGGAATGACGGAAAGAGGGAAGCGGGAATGACGGATGAACCAAAAAAATGGCGTTGGTACTTCGCACAGTCTTGCCACGAGTTCTGAGGGAAGCGGCAATGAGGGATGAAGAACCAAAAAATGGGGGAATTCCCGGGCGGTTTTCTATTGCCGTTTCCGTGTGGTATGGTATATAAGTTTATATACTGGCTCACAATGAGGCTTAGTCCATGAAAAATATCGTTATTTTGGGTTCCACCGGCTCCATCGGCCGGAGCGCCCTCGACGTTATCTCGGTGCGCCGCGACAGGTTCAGGGTGGTCGGCCTCACGGCCCGCCGCAACCACGAACTCCTCCTCCGGCAGATAGCAGAGTTCGGCCCCGAGGTCGTGGCGGTCTCGGACCCCGGGGCGGCTGCTTTTATAAGGGAGAAGGTCTCCGGGAAGTCCGGGCCGAAGGTGCTTGAGGGCGAACGGGGCCTGGTAGAGACCGCATCATGGGAAAGCGCCGGCTTCGTCCTCTCTGCAATCGTCGGCTCCGCGGGCCTCCTCCCCACCCTGGCCGCGGTTAAAGCGGGAAAAGACATAGGGCTTGCGAACAAGGAAACGCTCGTGGTCGCCGGCGACATCGTAAAAAGCGAGGCCGCCCGGAGCGGCGCCCGGATTATTCCGGTTGACAGCGAGCACAGCGCGGTGTTTCAGTGCCTCGGCGGCGCGGACAAGGCGTTCCTCTCAAGGATTGTCCTTACGGCCTCCGGAGGGCCGTTTGCCGGAAAGACCGCCCGCGAGCTCGATGGCATGACTCCCGAGGCCGCCCTTAAACATCCGAGCTGGTCCATGGGCAGGAAGATTACCATCGATTCGGCCACGCTCATGAACAAGGGCCTCGAGGTCATAGAGGCCCACCACCTCTTCGGCGTGGGGCCGGAAAGCATAGACGTGCTGATACACCCCCAGAGCATAGTGCATTCCATGGTGGAGTTTACCGACGGCGCTGCCCTGGCCCAGCTCTCGGTGCCCGACATGCGTGGGGCCATCGCTTATGCGCTTTCCTTCCCCGAGCGCATGGAGGCCGTCATCCCCCGGCTCGACCTCTCCTCGGTGGGGGATCTCGCCTTCCGTAAGCCCGACCATGAGAACTTCCCCTGCCTCTCATACGCATATAAGGCCCTTGAGGCCGGGGGCACCATGCCCGCTGTGCTGAACGCGGCCAACGAGGCGGCCGTGGAGTTCTTCCTCGATGGGAAGATAGGCTTTAACGACATACCTGCTATAATTAAAAAGACGATGGACTCACAAGAGGCCGAAAAGGCGGACCGCATGGAGACGGTCCTCGCCGCCCACTGCCGGGCATATGAACACGCCTGCGGCCTTATCGGGTCGGTTAAGGTCAAATAAAATCTAATAAGGACAAGGGACAACCATGACAGTTATTTCCGCGGTAGTGCTGCTCGGCATACTGATTTTCGTCCACGAGCTGGGGCATTTCCTCCTGGCCAAGCTCATGGGCGTAAAGGTGGAGAAGTTCTCGCTGGGCTTCGGGCCGAAGGTCGTGGGCAAGAAGTACGGCGATACCGAGTACCTGATAAGCGCGTTTCCCCTGGGCGGGTACGTGAAGATGCTCGGGGAGGACAGTCTGGGAGAAGAGGCCGAGCCCCTGAGCGAGGAAGACAAAAAGAGGGCATATAACAACCAGCCGGTCCGGAAGCGCTTCCCCATTATTCTGGCCGGGCCGCTCTTTAACATCGTATTCGCCGCGTTAGTCTATATCGCTGTCTTCATAAACGGCGCGCCCGCGCTCCTTCCCGAGGTGGGAGAGGTTATGGAGGACACCCCGGCGGCGCGGGCCGGCCTCAGGCAGGGCGACCTGATTACAAGGATAGGGGACAAGGACATAGCCAGCTGGTCCGACATGACCGCGGTTGTTTACGAAAGCCCCGGCAAGGCGCTCGATTTCGGGATAAAAAGAGGGGCGGAGACCTTCGGCCTTTCCATCACCCCGGAGATAAAGACCGTGGAGGACATCTTCGGCGAGGAAAGGGTGATAGGACTCATCGGGATAAAACCCTCCGGGGTGCAGTTTACGATGGAGACCGGGGTTTTCGAGGCGGTTTACCTGGGGGTGAGGAGGACGGTGGATATAGCGGGCCTTACGGTGGTCTCGATTATCAAGCTCATACAGAGGGCCATCCCGGCCAAGACCATCGGCGGGCCGATATTAATATTCCAGTTGGCGGGGGAACAGGCGGCGCAGGGGGTGCTCAGTTTCCTGAATTTCATGGCCGTCATAAGCATAAGCCTCGGCATAATAAACCTCTTTCCCATCCCGGTGCTTGACGGGGGCCACCTTGTCTTCCTGGGCGTCGAGGCCATAAGGAGAAAGCCTCTCAACGAAAAGACCGTCATGCTCGCCCAGAAAGTCGGCCTCGTGCTCATCCTGATGCTGATGGCCTTTGCCACCTATAACGACATAATGCGGTGGCTTACGGGCGACTGGACGCCGTAGGGGGGGGATTGAATGGGCGGGAAGGTCCTCGGCCGTATGGAGTTGAAGGCCCGCGTGGATGCCGCGAGGGGCGCGGGCAAAAAAGTGGTCTTTACAAACGGCTGCTTCGACATCCTTCATGTCGGGCACGTACGGTATCTCGGCGAGGCGCGAAAGCTCGGCGACGTGCTTGTGGTGGGCCTTAATTCCGACGGATCGGCGGGCAGGATAAAGCCCGGCCGCCCGGTGGTGCCGGAGGCCCAGAGGGCCGAGGTGCTTTCTGCCCTTGAGGCCGTTGACTACGTAACCGTCTTTGAAGAGGACACGCCGTATGAGCTTATAAAACTCCTCGGGCCCCACGTCCTCGTAAAGGGCGGGGACTGGAAGAAAGAGGACATAGTGGGCTCCGGCCTGGTCCCCGACACCAGAAGCCTCCCCTTTGTCGAGGGGATGTCCACCAGCGCCATAATCGAGAAGATAAAGCAGGCCGGGGGCTGTTAGCCCGAATGCTCCCTGCCGCCTTCTCAAAAGCGGCCGCTTTACCCGCGCCTTCATAATGTATTCAAATTTTTTTTCTATGCTTGGAGCATGAAAAAGCCTGCCAGGAAATACCCGATGGGAGTCATCACCGGCATGTTCCTCGGGGTGTTCGTCATCCACCCGTTTTCCATGGTTTTTCAGGAGCTGGTCCATCCGGGCGTTGTGCTTGATTTCGCGCGCTTCGCGGACGCCTTCAACTACCACCACCTTCCCATGGCCGCGTTCTTCGGAATCCTTGGCGCCTTTGTGGGGGCGGTGAGCGTTTTCCATGCCTCGCTGATTTCGAGGGGAAAGGAGCGCATAAGGGCACTTGAGGGGCTGCTCCCCATATGCGCTTACTGCAAGCGGATACGCGACGACGAGGGGACGGAACATGGCATGGGGAACTGGGGCGAGCTTGAGCATTACATTCGTAAGAGAACGGACGCCGATTTCACGCACGGCATATGCCCGGAATGCTACGAGAAAGTGATGGCCGAGATGGATGCCGAGGACGGGGTTATGGAGGGCTCCGGCTGAGCCGGTGCTTCCCCCTTTCTAACCCGCTCATTGCATGAGCACTATGGAAAAAGAGAACAAGAAGTTATGTTAACAATCACAGGCATAGGCGGGGTTTTCCAACCCCGCCGGAGGGCCGGCTCCCGGCGGGACTGGAAAACCCCGCCTATCGGGAGTGTGGATATCATATAAAAGTATTCCGAGGAATATTCTATTTTCATTTTATGCTTATCCGGTTGATTCAGCAATCCCTTGAATTGTCACCCTGAACTTG
>CBDVCR010000119.1:0-8733 GCA_965372535.1 uncultured bacterium
GTCCCACCGTATCATCTCGATGAACGCCTTCTTGCCGGCGAGTTCTCCGCTCTCGGCGCTGACGACTTTCCCGTGCCTGAGGTAAATTGTGCCGCCGTGGTCTCCTGCGGTATAAAGTTCCACCTTGGCGGTCTTCAGCCCGAGGTTCAGTATCTGGATGATGTCCGCGAGGTTGAAGTCCTCCAGCGTGCCGGAAAGCCCTTTCGTGGGCTTGAATTTCTTGTCGGAAGCGGGGGGCCTGCCGTCAAGCGTCTGCCGTATGGACGCTGTCAGTTCGCTTATATCGACGGGTTTTGTGGCGTACTGGATTTTGTCGCCCCTGAAATCCCTTGGGTAACCGTTGTCCGGCAGTATCAGGATAAACGGTTTCCCTTTTATGGCGGGCACGCTCTGTATCGTGTTAAAGAAATTGGTGAAGTTGTTTGAGTCGAGCATCTCGACGTCCGCTATCACAAGGTCGGGCGGCCTGTGCCTGGCAAGCCGTATGGCGTCGAAGCTGCTTGCGGCGTGGAGCACGTCCGTGTCGATTGCGTTTATGCTGAGCCGGATGAGCGCGGTCAGGTTTGGTTGGCGTTCGAGCATCAGGATGGCCCTTTTTTCGCTTACCAGGGAAGGCTCTTCCTTTAAGACCTCCATGAATATTTCCACTATCTCCGGGTCAAACTGCGTTCCCGCCTTTCTCATTATCTCGTGGGTAGACTCGGCATGTGTGAGGGCCTTGCGGTAGGGCCTGTCGGTCGTCATCGCCAGATAAGAGTCGGCGATGCTGATGATGCGCGCGCCTATGCATATCTGCCTTCCCTTCAGCCCCGAGGGGTATCCGCTGCCGTCGTAGTGCTCATGGTGCTGCGCTATGATGGAGTCAACGTTCCAGGGGAACTTTATTTCTTTCAGTATCTGCACGGTGTTGAGAGGATGGGTCTTGATAGGCACGAAGTCGTCGGGAGCCAACCTTCTGTTTTCCTCGAACAGCTTGTGCTGAATGCCCACTTTTCCGATGTCCTTGATGAGGGCCGCGAACCTGATGGCGTCCACGTTGTCCCTGTCAAGCCCGAGCCTTCGGGCTATCTGCACGGAGAGGTTGGCCACGAGGTGGTCGTTATTGAAAAAATACCTGTCGTTTACCTCAAAAAGCTGGAGCAGGCGGTCGGTAACGGAGAAGGCGAACTCCTTGAGTTCCTCCACCTTCATATTCAGGGTCCTCTCGGTTCTAAGAGACTCCTGCAGGAACCCCTTGAAGCCCGCCTTGTCAAATGGTATGTAATCGTCGGAGGTCGGGCCGATGAACAGCACTCTCAGGCCGGGGTGGGAGCTCTCTACGATTTCCCGGAGTTCCCGGCTCTCCACGCCGTTCAGGCCCATTGAGGCTATGACGGCGCCGATGTCGTTCTCTCTCAGGATATGCAGGGCCTCAAGAACCCTGCTGGTCTCGAATACGTTAAAGTCCTCGTCAAGCAGGAGTTCGGACAGAAAACGTCTATCACCTTCGCTTTCGTTGAAGATTAAAATGTTCTTGACGCTCATGGATGCACCCTTTTTAAATATAACATAAATAATCGCGCATGACCACAATATTTACTTTCTAATGAATACTTATGCGTGGCTATATAAAGTAAAGATTCAACTAACGGAACTACCCTTCCACGGAATTCGGTTTAATGACGGAGGTGGGACGGAAAGGGCTGCGGCAAGCGGTAAATGGTTCGTAACCCTGGAAACATCAGGGGGCGGGGGACTTCCATTTCACCCTGCTTTTTATCCCTTCGGTTGTGCGGGCATTGCCTTCGGAGTCTATGATAATTCCTTCAAGCCCGAGCTCGTTGAAAAGTCCCATGCCCTTTTCGGGCCCCATGACGAATACCCCTGTTGAGAAGCCGTCGGCACGGGTTGCCCGGCCCGCTATGACGGTTACACTTACGCACCCCTTGGCCGGATAGCCCGTGGCGGGGTCCAGAAGGTGGTGGTAGCGTTTTCCGTCTTTTATGAAAAACCGCTCGTAATCCCCCGATGTGGAGATGGCCTCGTCCTTTAACTCGATGGTCGCCAGGAGGTCGTCACCGCCGCCTTCCGGCCTCGGATTTCTTATGCCCACGGCCCATCCCTTTCCGTCGGGTTTTCGGCCGAAGGCCCTTATGTCGCCTGCCACGGCCACGAGGCCCGCCCTGACAAGCATATTCTTTAGCACCATGACCGCCATGTCGGCCGCGTAGCCCTTGGCTATGCCCCCGGTGTCGAAAGACATTTTCTCGTCGGCAAGGTACACCGTGGAATTGTCCCTGTCGAGCTTAAGCATCCTGTAATTGACGCGGGCAAGGGCGCTCTTTAAAGCGTCCTCCTCCGGCGTCTTCCGGTTTTTGAAATCCCAGAGCCTTATGACAGGGCCGATGGTGGGGTCAAAGGCGCCGCCGGTCTTTTCCGATACGTACATTGAATCCTCTATAACGTCCAGGGTTTTTGGAGAAACCTTCACGGGTGATTTTCCCGCTTCCCGGTTAATCCCGGCAATTTCGCTGTCTTCCGTCCAGAAGCTTAACAACTCATCGAGAAGCCGTATTTCCGAGAAGGCCGCTTCCATGGCCGATTCGGCCTTTTCCGGGGAATCCGAAACAACGGTAATGCTTACGAGCGTGTCCATGATTATGGAGCTTTTCTTGTACATCCGCTCCTTCTGCCGCGCGCAGGAAGGAAAAAGGAGGGAAAGCGACAGGATGAAGAGCGTTATTTTCGCCGCCTTCATACCCTGGCCTTCAGGTTGGCCTTTACTTTTTCCCTGAGGAACCTTCCGGTGTGCGACGCCTCGCACATGCTCACTTCCTCGGGCACGCCTTCCGCCACGAGCCTGCCCCCCTCGTCGCCTCCCTCGGGGCCGAGGTCTATCAGATAGTCCGCGGACTTGAGTATATCGGGGTTGTGTTCGATGACGAGCACCGTGTTTCCCATGTCCACCAGGGTGTTAAGCACGTTCAAGAGTTTTTCTATGTCCACGAAGTGAAGGCCGATGGTGGGCTCGTCGAGTATATAAAGGGTCTTTCCGGTGGATTTCTTGGCCAGTTCCCTTGAAAGCCTTATGCGCTGGGCCTCTCCCCCGGAAAGCGTCGGGGCGGGCTGCCCGAGCCTCAGGTAGCCCAGGCCCACGTCCTCCATGACCTCGAGCTTCTGCCTGAGCTTCGGTATGGAGCCGAAGAACCGGAGGGCCTCCGAGGCCGTCATCTCAAGGACCTCGGAGACGTCCTTGTCCCTGTATTTGATGTCAAGGGTCTCCCTGTTGTATCTCCTGCCCCTGCACGTTTCGCAGGGGATGTAGACATCGGGTAAAAAGTGCATCTCCACTTTTCGCATGCCGTCGCCGCCGCAGTCCTCGCACCGCCCGCCAGGCAGGTTAAAGCTGAACCTCGATGCCGTAAACCCCCTGACCCGCGCCTCCTGCAACTGGGCGAAGAGGTTCCTTATCAGCGTGAATACCCCGGTGTATGTTGCCGGGTTTGAGCGCGGCGTCCTTCCAAGCGGAGACTGTTCCACGCACACCACCCTGTCTATTTTTTCCGCGCCTTTTATGCCCCTGTGCCTGCCGGGACGGACGGCGCCCCCGTAGAGCCTCTTTCTCAACGCCCCATAAAGTATATCGAATACAAGGGTGCTCTTGCCCGAGCCCGATACGCCTGTCACGCATGTGAAGACCCCGAGGGGGATTTTAACGTCGATGTTCTTGAGGTTGAACTCGGAGGCGCCCAGGACCTCGATATGCCCCGAAGGGGTGCGCCTCACGGAGGGCAGGGGGATGCTCTGCGCTCCGCTCAGGAAACTGCCCGTTATCGAGCGGGTGTTTTTCTCTATCTCCTCGACCGGGCCGGAGGCGACCACCCAGCCCCCTCTCAGGCCGGCGCCGGGCCCCATGTCCACGATGTTGTCGGCCCACCGCATGGTCTCCTCGTCGTGCTCCACCACGATTACGGTGTTCCCCGCGTCCCTGATGGCCGATAGGCTCTCAAGCAGCCGGGTGCAGTCTCTGGGATGCAGGCCCATGCTCGGCTCGTCCAGCACATAGAGGACCCCCGTAAGGGAGGAGCCCATCTGAGTGGCCAGCCGTATGCGCTGCGCTTCGCCGCCGGAGAGAGTGAGTGAGGTCCTGTCGAGAGTGAGGTACCCCAGACCCACGCGTTCGATGAAGTCCAGCCGGTCAAGCACCTCCTTGAGCACTCTGGAGGCTATGGTCCGCTCCCTCTCGGTCAGCTTGAGCCCCTGGATGAAGGAGTGGGCGTCCTTTACCGGCATCCTTGAGAATTCCCCGATATTTCTCTCCGCAATCCTGATGAAAAGGGCTTCTTTTCTGAGCCTTAGGCCGTCGCATTCCCTGCACGGCCGTTGCCCGTCGAGCTCCTCGGCGTCCTCCTCGATGTCCATGAAGCCGAGCCCCCTGCAGACGGGGCACGCCCCCAGCCTGCTGTTGAAAGAAAAAAACCGGGGGGTAATTTCCGGGTAGCTTATGCCGCAGCCGGGGCAGGCCATCGTTCTGCTCAGGGGAATATCCTGGTCCCTGTCCATAAGGTTAAGCACCACGGTGTCCGAGTATCCGAGGGCCGTCTCTATGGCGGACCTCAGGGGGCGCTCTATGGAGGGCTTTATCTTGAACCTGTCTATTACTATCTCGATGGTATGCCGCTGGTGCCGTTTGAGGGATATGTCCTGTGTGAGGTCGACCATTTCGCCATCTATCCTCGCTCTCACGAACCCCTCGGCCCGCATCTGCTGGAGCTCTTTTTTGTACTCCCCCTTCCTGTCCCTGATTATTGGAGAGAGTATCTGGAGGCGGCTGCCCTCCGGCAGGGACTTTACTCTCTCTATGATGGCCTCGGCGTCCTGGGTGGCGATTGGCGAGCCGCATTTGTAACAGAAGGGTTTTCCGATTCTGGTATAGAGGACGCGCATGTAGTCGTAAATCTCGGTGATGGTGCCCACGGTGGAGCGGGGGCTTTTGGCCACGGTCTTCTGGTTTATGGCGATGGAGGGGGAGAGGCCCTCTATGGAGTCCACGTCGGGCTTCTGGAGCTGCTCGATGAACTGCCTGGCGTAGGCCGAGAGGCTTTCCACGTACCTCCGCTGGCCTTCGGAGTAGATGGTGTCTATCGCGAGGGAGGACTTGCCGGAGCCCGAAGGGCCGGTGATTACCGTGATGCGCTTCCTCGGGATGGTGAGGTCGATGCCCTTGAGGTTATGCTCCCTCGCGCCCTTTATTACGATAGCGTCTTGCATGGTATAAAAAGGCCGCAAAGGGCCAATCTTTAGTATAAAAGAACCGGCCAGGGGCTTTCAAACAGTGTCAGATGTCAGACAGAGTGCTGTCCAAATATTTTTCAGGAGGTCTTGCTCCACCACACTATATCAGACAGGTTTCCTTGCCTCCGGGTTTTTTATTCTCAGTTGCCTTTCAGTTGGGGCGTTATTTAACACACTTTTCGGTTAAATTGCGTTGAATGACGAAATGTGTTTTTTATACTTTCTTATATGAAAAAATTTTTTAAATACAAGATGCTTGTTTTTATTTGATTTTAAGTTGTGCAGCCTGAAAATTTTCATTTGGCATGAAGATTGCACCATGAAAATTGTATTTGAGCCACTGTTTCGTTTTTAAGTTTCAATTTAATCCTGAGACCTGGGCTGTCCGGCGGTCCGGACGACTATGGCTGAAAAGTAATTACATTTAGGGGAGGGTACATTATGAGAGGGCATGCAAGGTTGGCGGTTTTTTGTCTGGTGTTGGCATTGGCTGTTTTCACTAACGGTTATGCGGCTAAATCAGGTTCCCAGAAGCGGCCTGAGGTGAATTACAAGGTGGATGAGCTTCTGGTCAAGTTCAGGGCGGGGGCCGGCGACGCAGCGAAGGACAACGCTCACCGGGGGGGTGGCGGCTCGCTGATAAAGGGTTTCCCTTTTCTCGGTATTGACCATGTAAGGCTCGGAAAGGGAGATACAGTACGCGGGGCAATCGAGCGGTACGGGAGGAACCCCAATGTGGAGTACGCCGAGCCCAACTATATCTATAGTATAAACTCAGTCCCGGACGACCCCCGGTTCAATGAATTATGGGGCATGCACAATACCGGCCAGACGGGCGGGACCGCCGGGGCGGACATAGACGCGCCGGAGGCGTGGAACATAACCACAGGAAGCAGTGGCGTGGTTGTCGCCGTCATAGATTCGGGTGTGGACTATACCCATGAGGACCTTGCCGGAAACATGTGGGTGAACGATGCTGAGTACTATGGCACGGCAGGCGTGGACGACGACGGAAACGGCTATGTTGACGACTTCTACGGGATTGATTCCTTCAATGGCGACTCTGACCCCATGGACGACGCCGGTCATGGCACGCACGTGTCCGGGACGATAGGGGCAGTCGGCAACAACGGTGTTGGAGTTTCCGGGGCAAGCTGGAATGTAAAGATGGTGGGCTGCAAGTTTCTCAATGCAAGCGGTTACGGCGACACTGCCGGAGCCATCGAGTGTCTCGAATATGTGAGGGCGTTGAAAGCCGTCGGAGTGAATATAGTCGCCTCGAACAACAGTTGGGGAGGCGGGGAATATTCCCAGGCCCTTTATGACGCAATCAGCGCGCAGGGCGATATCCTGTTTATGGCTGCCTCGGGAAATTCCTCGCTTGACAACGATGAATACCCTTATTATCCTTCCGGCTTTTATCTTCCCAACATCATTTCGGTTGCCGCAACTGACTACAACGACGACAGGGCATTGTTTTCCAGCTACGGCAGACACTCGGTCCACCTGGGCGCGCCCGGCAAGGACATTCTGAGCACTGTCCCCGGCGATTTGTATGAGGTTCACTCGGGCACGTCCATGGCCACTCCCCATGTTGCCGGAGTGGCGGCGCTTCTTGAATCCCAGGACATGAACAGGGACTGGATAGACATAAAGAACCTGATACTGTCCGGTGGTACGGATACGGTCGCAATGGCAGGGATGACTGTTGCGGGCAAGAGGCTTAACGCCCATGGTTCCATGACCTGTTCCAACAACCCTGTTTTCTCGACGTTGAAGTATCCGTCGGACCCGCAGGTCGGGGTGCCCGCGACCCTTTCGGCCCTTAGCATCAACTGCGCTTCTCCTGTGGGGCCGGTGACGGCGACCGTTCCCGGGGGAGGAGTTATCGGGTTATACGATGATGGCGTTGCTCCTGACCTTGCAGGCGGGGACGGGATATTCTCGGCCACGTGGATTCCTTCGGAAGTGGGGGGACCCATAACCCTTTCTTCTCCTGCGGGTTCAGACAGGCCTACTCTCGAAATAGTAACCACCCATGTACATGAGGCCAATACAAATACGTCATATAGCAAGACCCTTGAGGCCATGGGAGGTATGCCGCCGTATGTCTGGTCCATCAGTTCCGGCAGCCTTCCCGACGGTTTGTCGATTGACAGTTCAACCGGCGCGATTTTCGGGACTCCAACGGAAACAGGTTATTTTTTCTTTGACGTTCAGGTCATGGATTCGGAAATGTTCGCCTCGGAAAGGGCGTTTAGGTTGCGGGTCGATGACAGCATTGTTGCTGAACTTCTCAGTGCGTTTTACGGGAAAAGCTACCAAACCTACGGCAATAACGTTGACGTTGACGGATACGGCAATATCTACGTTGTCGGAACAGTCGATGACGGGCAGGGAAACGGCCTTGATTATGTCACAATTAAATATGACCCGTCAGGCAATGTTGTTTGGGATATGGTCTATGAGATAAACCGTGAAGATGCGGCATTACCTGACGTTGCGGTTGACGGCGCCGGCAATGTCTATGTGTCCGGAAGCAGTCACAATGGAATCGACAGTGATTGTCTTGTCATCAAATACCAGCCGTCGGGAGACCTCGCATGGGCAATGCCATACGACAGCGGCGGCAGTGAGGAGGCTGCCGGTATTGCGGTTGACGGCGCCGGCAATGTCTATGTAACACATGGCGAATTCAACGATAGTATCATTACCATGAAACTTGACCCGTCAGGAAATGTTTTGTGGAGCGTCCCTTATGCGGCCGGCGGTGAATATGATGGCGCGCGTGGCTCCGGCATCCATGTTAACGGAGACTATGTATATGTGTCCGGGGTGCTGTCGAAAAGCGATGGTGGTTTTCCTGGTTCTGAACACGACATACTGATGCTCAAGTACGACCTGTCAGGCAATCTCCAGATGCCGGGAATTTACGACGGTGGCGGCAATGAAGAGTCTACGGGCATTGCGGTTGACGGCGCCGGCAATATCTATGTTTCGGCCATTGTCGGCGAATTTGGTCAGGCGGATTATTTAACCGTCAAATATGACCAGGCGGGGGATTTCCAGTGGGCCAGGACTTACGGTGGTGAATACGACAGGGATTACGCCTGGGATATCGCGGTTGATGCTTCAGGCAATGCCTATGTCACGGGATTTTCGGAAAGTTGGGGCTACACCGATCCCCTGACCCTGAAATACGCTCCCGACGGCGCCCTTGTCTGGGCAAAGATTTCCGATTATGATGGTTTCGACGGAGCCTATGGCATAGCTGTCGACGGAGGCGGGCATATCTATATATCCGGGTATGCTGCCAATGGACCGAAAGTTGAGCTGATGACCATTAAGTACGAAATTCTTTTTGGCATCAATGCAGTGTCATTGCCTTACGGTACGGTGGGGACGGCCTACAGCCAGACGCTTGCGGCCGACGGTGGTCTCCAGCCCTATGCGTGGTCT
>CBDVCR010000120.1:0-8689 GCA_965372535.1 uncultured bacterium
CAACTTGCAGGTTGCTCCTGTCAGCCTGAAACCCCGACTTTTTCAGGGACGACTAGCTAAGCGGACGTACCCCCCTTCCTTTTACACCCGCCCGCCGGCTATTTGAGAACGGTTTTTTAATTGAATTATTTTAAAAAAGTAAATAAAAATAAAAAAAACTTGAACTGTTAATAAAATGCCTTTATTATATATGCATGTTTCGTGATAAGGTTGAAGAAGTACTTGAAAAGATTCGTGACGGTCTCAAGGCGGAGGGCGGCGACATCGAGCTCGTGGACATCAAGGACGGTGTTGTGTATGTCCGGCTTATAGGGGCATGCAGCACGTGTCCCATGTCCGAGCTGACCATGCGGAACTGGGTGGAGACGAACCTCATGAAGGAAATACCCGACGTAAAGGCGGTAAAGGCGGTATGATGCGGGGAATTTCGGGCATTGGAAAAAAAGTTTTCATCGTATTCATCCTTGCGTTGCCGGGCGTGATGGGCGCGCTCGCCCCTTCGGCCCTTGCCGCCGGGGGCTCGGTGGTCAAGAACATCCGCTATTACTCCTCGGCGGGGTATACGAGGGTCGTGCTGGACCTGACCGAGACGACGGGTTATTCCATAAACCGCCTGAGGCAGCCCGAAAGGCTTTATCTCGACCTTTTCGGCTCGGTCCTGAACGGGGAGGTGAAAGGCGAAATCGAGATACTCGACGGCCTCCTTAAGAAAATCAGGTCCGCCCAGTTCTCCAAGGACAGGGTCAGGGTGGTGATGGACCTCGGCAGCATCGATTCGTACAAGATATTCCGGCTGAGCGGCCCGCCGAGGGTGGTGGTGGACATATTCGGCAGGGAGGGCGCTGCTCCCAGGCCCCGGACGGTCAAAAGCCCCGCCCAGGTGGTTAAAAAACGGCCAAAGGAAGAAAAAGCACCGGAAGCGACCCGAATTGGCATTTACAGGGTCGTCATCGACCCCGGCCACGGCGGCAAGGACCCGGGGGCCCTGGGGTCCGGAGGGGCCAGGGAGAAGTACCTGGTACTGGACATCGCCAAAAGGGTCAAGAGGATTTTACAGGGACAAAAAGGTTACGAGGTAATCCTTACCCGCGCCGGGGACAAGTTCCTCGAACTCGAGGAAAGGACGGCGATTGCCAACCAGAAGAACGCTGACCTCTTCGTCTCCATACACGCCAACGCCAACCGCAGCAGGAGGCTCAGGGGAATCGAGACGTATTTCCTGAACTTTACGGACCAGGAGGAGGCGCTGGAGGTGGCTGCGAGGGAGAACAAGATATCCCTCAAGGCGATGAAGCAGTCCCGCACCGAGGTGGGGGCCCTGCTTGCCTCGCTTGCCCTGCAGTTTAACCGCAACGAGTCCCTGAAGCTCGCCAATTACGTACAGAGCTCTCTTGTCTCCCACATGAGCCGGAGGTACAAGGGCATTGTGGACAAGGGCGTGAAAAACGCCCTCTTCTACGTGCTTTTCGGCGCAAGGATGCCGTCCGTGCTCGTCGAGGTCTCCTACATAACCAACAAGGAAGAGGCCTTCAGGCTGCGCTCCTCCACTTACCGCGAACAACTCGCGCGGGGCATTGCCAGGGGCATCAAGACCTATCTTGCCAAGTCCGTACCCGTCCAGAAGATTGCGAGGAGGTAGCGTTTGTCCCTTGGGCGGCTTGACCTCCTTTTAAAGGGCGCCGCCGTATACGACGGGACGGGCGGTACGCCCTTTGAGGCGGACATCGGAATAAGCGGCGACGCCATTACGCTTGTGGGAGGCGTGCCTGCCGGCACGGCGGACAGGGTACTGGACGTCTCCGGGTTCTGTGTCTCGCCGGGGTTCGTAGACACCCACGGGCACTCGGACTTCTCGCTCCTTGCTGCTCCTTCGGCGGAGGGCAAGGTGCTTCAGGGAGTAACCACGGAGATTAACGGCAACTGCGGGGTTTCCGCCGCGCCGCTTTCGGGCGACGCCCTGGCCCAGAGGGAAGGCGACCTGGGGGAGTACGGCATAAAGGAGCGGTGGCGTGGTCTTGGCCAATACATGGGCATCCTTGAGGCAAGGAGGCCCGCCCTGAATTTCGCCACGCTCGCCGGGCACGGAAACCTGAGGGCCTCGGTGATGGGGTACTCCTCAAGAAACCCCGACGCCGGGGAGATGGAGGCGATGAAGGGCCTCCTCCGGGAGTGCCTTGAGGCGGGCGCCCTGGGCCTTTCCTCCGGCCTCATCTACCCCCCCGGCGTGTACTCAACCCCCGGCGAGCTTGCCGAACTGGCCGCCTCCGGGAGCGAGGCCGTTGGGGAGGGGTTTATCTATGCCACCCATATGAGGAGCGAGGGAGAAAGGCTCCTTGAATCCGTGGAGGAGACCCTCCGGATAGGAGAGGATACGGGTGTGAAGGTGCATATCTCGCACATAAAGACAGCCGGGAGGGAAAACTGGCATAAGGCCGAGGCCTGCATTCGAATGCTTGAGGAGGCCGCGGCAGGCGGCGTGCGCGTAACCTGCGACCGGTACCCCTATACGGCGGGCGCCACCGGCCTGGATTCCGTGCTCCCCTCCTGGGCCTTTGAGGGCGGAAACGCCCGCGAGCTTCAGAGGCTCGAAGACCCTGGGCTGAGGAAAAGGATACTGGCGGAAATGCCCCAGGGCGATGAGTGCTGGGAGAGGGTGGTCGTATCGGAGGCCGGCTCTAAGGAAAACAAATGGATGGAGGGCGGCAGTGTGCTTGAGATAGCTTCCTCCATGGGCCTCTCTCCCCGTGACGCTGTCTTGAAAATACTCGTTGAAGAGCGCCTGAGGGTGGGGGCCATATTCCACAGCATGAGCGGGGAGAACCTGAAAAAATTCTATTCCCTTCCCTGCTGCATGGTGGGCTCCGACAGTTCGGCGCGCTCCTTCAGCGGCCCGACGAGGAAGGGGAAACCCCACCCGAGGGGCTTCGGGAGTTTCCCGAGGTTTATCAGGAACTTCTCCGGCAGGGCCGAGGAGGGCCGTATCCCCCTCGCCGAGGCCGTCCGCCGGATAACGGGCCTTCCAGCCCGGACCTTCGGGGTCAAAAGGAGGGGGTTAATCAGGGAGGGGTTTTATGCCGATATAGTGGTTTTTCATAAGGACGAGATAAGAGACAGGGCGACTTTTGGCGAGCCTTTTCTCAAGCCCGGGGGCATATACCATGTAATCGTAAACGGCAGGCCTGTCGCCTCGCACGGGGAGCTTACGGGTGAGAGGCCGGGCAGGGTGCTCCGGGGAGGATGAGAGACTTTTCAATAATGCGCAATCCATGAGATAATAAAAGCTGAGGGAAAATAAACCTTCCTGCGGCAGAGACCTCAGGGTATCCTGAAAAGGCAAGGAGTTTAAAACCCCGTGGCAAGACCACGGGGAGTGCATTGGTGCATTCAAGAGGGGCCGGGCGGGTTGCATCGCCTGCTTCGGGTTTACGCCCCCTATTCCTAAAGGAGCGCGTTTGCCGGTAAACAAGTTTTATCTGAGCATGCTGCTCGTCATCAGCCTTGTGCTCGGCTACATGGTGTTTCAGGTCCTGGCGCCTTTCCTGTCCTCCATCGCTTGGGCGGGGGTGCTTTCCATAGTGTTTTATCCCCTGCATGAAGTCGTCAAGAAAAAGATAAAGGTAAAATCCCTGGCCTCGGCCGTGACGCTCGCGGTCATCCTCATGATAATACTGGGGCCGTTTTCCTACCTGTCGTTCCTGCTCGCCAAGGAGATTACCGAGGTGGTGGGCTACATAGAGAGCGGCAAGCTCGACGGCCTGAAGGGGGCGCTTGAGGCCCCCGGCGTCTCCTGGGTAGTGGAACGCGGAAAGCAGTTGTTTAACATGGAAAACGTCGACGTGGCCCAGCTCATTGTCAACAACCTCACCAGCATGGGAAGGGACATGGTGGGGAAGGTCTCAACGGGTGTAAAGAACATGGCGGGCGTCTTCCTGAAATTCATATTCATGTCGCTTACGATATTCTTTCTCCTCAGAGACGGCACTGACTTCATAGGCAGGCTCAGGAGCTACTTGCCGTTCCCCAGGGAGCAGCGCGACCGGCTCGAGACCCAGATAAAAGGCATGGTGGTCTCGACCATATTCGGCGGCGTCGTGGTGGCGGTGGTGCAGGGCGTCATGGGCGGAACGGCTTTTTATTTCCTCGCCGTGCCTTCCCCGGCAATCTGGGGCACGGCTATCGCCATTATGTCGTTTGTGCCTATTCTCGGCGCCTTTTCCATCTGGGGGCCGATAATGGTCTACCTTTTCCTCGAGGGCGCGGTGGCCAAGGGGTTTATCCTGCTTATCATCGGCGCTTTTGGCATAAGCCTTGTGGACAATATCCTGAAACCCCTGATAATAGGCGGCCGGACGAAGATGCACACGCTGATTATATTCTTCAGCGTCCTCGGCGGCATAAAGCTTTTCGGCCTCATAGGGCTTATCGTGGGCCCATTGAGCGTGGCCCTTTTTATTTCCGTGTTCGAGATATTCCGGAGCGTGGAGGAAATGCCGTAGGCGTAAGCCGGGCAATATCACTTTTTCTATGCGGCATAGTGTAAAATAGTACGATTTTATCTGACCTGGGGAGGTTTCCGTGAGGGTAAAGGGTCTTCTGGCCGCGGCGCTCGTGCTGGTTCTTTCATGCACTACGTATAACCGCGAGCCCGGATACGTATATTTCAGGCTCGGCAATGACCCGACCACCCTCGACCCCGCCCTGATTGTGGACGTAAACGGCGGCACGATAGCCGCCAAGCTCTTCAACGGCCTGGTCCGGCTCGACGAGGGCCTCCAGGTCGCTCCCGACATAGCCGAGTCGTGGACGGTCTCCAAAAACGCCCTGTCCTACACTTTCAAGCTCAGGCAGGGGGTTACGTTTTCCTCGGGCAGGGAGGTCAGGGCCATAGATTTCAAGTACTCTTTCGAAAGGGTCCTGGAGCCCGCCACGAAGTCTCCCAACGTCTGGATTTTCGACAAGATAAAGGGCGCCCGCGAGTTCATGGAGGGGGAGGCCGAGGAGGTCTCCGGCATAAAGGTAATCGACGACTATACGATTGAGATAAGGCTCGGCAAGCCTTTCTCGCCTTTTCCGGGGCTGCTCACCATGCCCGCCGCCTCTGTTGTCCCCCTGGAGGAAGTGCTCCACTGGGGGCCGGATTTCTCAAGCCACCCGGTGGGGACCGGCCCGTTCGTGCTTAAGGAATGGCTCCCCAACAGGCGGCTTAAGCTCGACATGAGAAAGGACTACTTCGACACCCCGGCCAAGGTAAAAGGCATCGTCTACAGGGTGATACCCGAGGAACTCACGGCTGTGGCGGAATTCGAACTCGGAAACATCGACGTCCTGACCGTTCCCGCTTCGGAATACGCAAGGTATAAAAAGTCCCCGAAGTGGAAGGGCCTTATATCTTCCATCAGGGGGCTCAATACATATTACCTCGGGGTCAACTGCGAAAGGCCCCCTTTCGACGACCTCGGCCTGAGGCGTGCCCTTAACCTGGCCGTCGACAGGGAAAGGATTTTGGCCACCCTTTATGAGGGCAGGGGCCGCCTTGCGCGGGGCCCCGTGCCTGACGTTCTGAGGAGGTGGGAGGAACCGGAAGGCTACGGCTACGACCCGGAGAAGGCCAGGGAGTATGTAGAGGATAACGGGTTTAAGGGGGTCAGGGTAAATTTTTATATTACCGCCGACCCGGAGGTCGTGGACGTGGCCGAGGTAATACAGGCTTACCTCGGTGATGCCGGGTTTGACGTGCGCATAAAGCAGCTCGAGTGGAGCGCGTTTAAGGAGGCGGTAAGCAGCGGTGAGGCCGACATGTTCTGGCTCAGCTGGTGGGCTGACTACCCGGACCCGGAGAACTTCCTGTTCCCGCTGTTTCATTCCTCCAACCACGGGCCCGCCGGAAACCGCTCAAGGTACGCAAACCCCGAGGTGGACCGGCTAATAGAGCTGGGGCAGCATGCCCCCACCGAAGAACGCGGCTACTCCTACTACGAGAAGGCCGAAAAGATTGTCGTGGAAGAGGCGCCGTGGGTTTTTTTCTGGCACCGGACGGACTACACGGTAAGACAGCCGAGGGTCAAATATTATAAAATATACCCGGTCTACAGTATGGACAAAGGGGTGGACATGGCTTTATAAACAGGGGATTCAGGTCCTAACCGGGGGGAGAACAGAGGGGAGGGGTATGAGTTTAGAGGGCTTTTCCATTAAGTGGAAAACCGCGGTTCCGCTGGTTTTCTTCTTTGTCCTTATGATAGTGGTCACTGTCTTCGTTACGGCCAGCAAAACAAGGGACATAGTGCTTAACGAAGTGGAGAACTCCACGCTTCCGGGGTACAGGGATACCGTACTTAACGCCCTTACCACCTTGATGATAGGGGGGAATTTCAACGCGACAAAGGGACCATTCCTCGATCAGATGGCCCATATTGCGGACATCAGGGCGATAAAGGCTCCGCTGCTCGACAGGCAGTTTGACAGGGGCGGGTCGGCGGAGTACCCTTCGGACGCGCTCGAGAGGGCCGTTATAGAGGAGGGCGTCGGGAAGGTCGTTATCGAGGGCGACCACATCCGCGGCGTTTACCCTTATATCGCCAGGAGGGACTTCATGGGCAAGAACTGCCTGTCCTGCCACCAGGTGAACGAGGGCGCGGTGCTCGGCGCCGTGAGCGTCAGGGTCCGGCTTGCGGAGTCCTTCAAGCGCATACGCAGCCTCCAGTACCTGTACATATCCCTCGGCCTGCTGGGCATCGCGTCCCTGGTTGCTATTGTCCTCGTGGTGTTCAGGTATACCCATCTGCCCCTTATCAGGCTGATACAAAAAATAAGGGAGATGGGGGGGAAGAACGTATACCTTACACGCGATTACTCCGCTGAAAAAGACGAGGTGCGGGTGATGTCCTCAGTCCTCGACGACATGTTCGGATTCCTTAACAAGACCCTCGACAAGGTTATCTCGGCCACCGGCAATATAACGTCCACTGTGGACATATTGAGGACCATGGCCGAAAGGACGTCGGAGGGCGCGCAGACCCAGACGAGACAGGCGGTCAATATAGCCTCTACCGCGGAGGAGATGAGCAGGACCATCATCGACATATCAAAGAACGCCTCCGGGGCCTCGGCCCTTTCCGAGGAGGCGATGAAATCGTCCAGGGAAGGCAAGGAAATAGCCGACGAGTCCATCGAGCGCGTGAACAGCTTTTATTCCTCGTCGGTACAGCTTGCAGGGACTATCGAGAAGCTCAACAGCAAGGTGGCGGAGATAGGGGACGTTGTCACCGTCATCAAGGACATCGCCGACCAGACTAACCTCCTGGCCCTGAACGCCGCCATCGAAGCCGCCCGGGCGGGAGAGCAGGGCAGGGGGTTTGCCGTCGTGGCCGACGAGGTCAGAAAGCTCGCCGAAAGGACGATAAAGGCCACAGAGGACGTCTCGGAAAAAATCGGCACCGTCCAGGCCGAGTCCGTCGAGACCTCAAGGTCCATGGACGAGGCCTCCGAGAAGTTGACCAGCACGACCCGGTACATAAGACAGGTGGGGGACGTCCTGACCCGGATTTTCAGCAACGTGCAGAAGGTCAACGACGGGGTCACCCAGATTGCCACCGCGGTGGAGGAGCAGTCCGCTGCCACTGAAAACGTCGCCGAAAGCATTGAGAGCACCTCCGATATAGCCCAGGAGACGGAGAGGATGGCCAACGAGGTGCTCCAGGAGGTCGACAGGGTCGGCCGCGTCGTGGACGATCTCAGGGAGGCCACCTCCGAGTTCAGGCTCGAAAAATGCGATGTAGTCACCATTGAGCTTGTGAAAATCGACCACAAGGTCTGGGTGGAACGAGTGGGTATTCACATACAGGGCGGCACGAAGCTCGACCCGTCCCTCATCGCCGACCATACCCGGTGCAGGCTGGGCAAGTGGTACTACGGCGAGGGGCGGTTAATGTGGGGCGAGCTCGAGAGCTTCAAGGCCATGGAGGAGGCCCACGACAGGCTGCATGCCGTCGGCAAGGAAATAATCCTCACTTACGAAGCCGGCGAAAAAGGCAAGGCGCAGAAGCTTTACGCCGACATGCAGGGCATATCGGAAAAGATACTGAAACTCCTGGACGAGATAAGAAGCGAGTGCGAGGAAAAAGAAGAGAACGTCGTCTTCTTTGATTGATACACAATGAAACTCCTCATGTTCTACGTCCATGACTGGTGGCACAGCAACGCCGAAAAGAGCCTGCCCGGGGCGCATGCGTTTTTCCGATGCGTCCCGGGTTTTTGTTTTTTGGGGGTTAGCACGCAGGGGGGTAAGGTTAGACGATGCGCAGAGGCTTATTTTTGTCGGGCACTACTGGCATAATGTTACAGAATAAAAATAAGAGGAGCAGGTCGTAACTCCGCTCCCGTGAAAAGGGGTTGTCAGATATTGTGTGAAAGGGCGCACCCATATTGCTGCGGCTGTGCGATATCGCACAAAATCAGCCTGATTTTCCAGTTGTTGCCCTTTGCCGGGGAGTCTCAAAAAAAAAAATCGTTTCCAGCTCAACCCCGCATGAATACTACATGAATACTATTTTAGATAGTTTTGCATAATTAGTCGTCCCTGAAAAAGCCGGGATTTCAGGCTGACAGGGTCAACCTGCAAGTTGACTGCACTCTGATATTAATCCGGTCATTAAATAGGTGACAAATCAGGGGTAAATATTGTATAATT
>CBDVCR010000121.1:0-8681 GCA_965372535.1 uncultured bacterium
GGCTCATCGTGGAAGAGTGTGGGTAAACTGATGGGCCTGAAGCGGTATAACATGGCTTCAAATACGGGAAAAAGAGCTTTTCAAGGAGCAAGAAAATCCGTATGATTACGGTATGGGAAAAAGAAGGAGCCTGCTGGACGAATATCGGTTCCCCGGGTTTCGTCCGCGAGCAACGGTCAAGGGGATATTCGGCGACCCGAAGGCCAGGGTCATACGGCTTGAGCGGCGTCAAAAAAAACGGCATGCGGCTGCTGCGGCGCCGTGCATCGGAGTTACTACGACAAGACAGTGCGGCGGATACGGGACTTATCCTGCGGAGATGCCCGGATATGCCTGGAGGTGGAGGTCCGCCTCAGCGGGTTCAAGTTTGCAACTCTTGCCCCTTATTTGAATCGCTGGCAACCCTGTGCAAACTGCGGTGAATGATTTAAAAAAGGTGGGCGCAGCCCACCCTGCGATTACTTCAATTTTCTATCGTGTTGATAAACTTCATTTTGATAAACTTCATTATCAGACGCAAATCGTCATCTTTTGATGTTTTCAAAATGCCGTTGATTTCAGACTGCAACTCTTTCCTTTGCAGCCCGTGCCCGTAATTCAAAAGCTCCCATAATTCGACATTGAAAGCTGAGGCAAGTTTTAAAAAGGTATCGAGGGTCGGATTTTCTTTTCCGAGTTCCATGTTGCTCAAGTGCTTGGCGGTAATATCGGCGAGAGCGGCCAGTTCCTCCTGGGAATGCCCCCGCATTTTCCGCAGCTCTTTTATCCTTATGCCTATTTGCTTTTTAACGCTCATGGCTCCTCCATTATGATTAAAGGAAGAGCCTTTAGTGAACCTTCTGTAGTACCATTTTATGGCATTTTATGGTAATACAGCATGACTACCATTACCTGTAGCCGCTATTTTTTTAATAATATTCACCTGAACAAGGAAATTCATATAAAATGGAGCATGGGTCTGATGTCGTTGGCCCGAAAGTGGGAATATGGGAATCCCGGTAACTGTTATTGACGAACTTGCCGACGTGCGGCACACATTGGCTTTTATCAGGGCATCCGTGCCGGAGATTTCAGGTTACGGCAGACTGCAAACCGATGCGCTGTCCGGTTTCGCCTTAATCATGAATATGCTGGATGCGCGGTTAAGAAAAATTGAACATGTCCTGCAAGAATGCATCTTAGAAAGCAAAAAGTAGAAAGAAGCCGTCTCGGAGTATTTCGGACACCCTGTTTTATGGTCGTAAGAGGCGGGGGTATTTGCTATCAAACGCTATTGATACTCTGCGGGCTTAATGATTACTGGTTGAAATGTTTGATTGCAAGACCTGATAATCATATACCCTCACTCATATACCCTCACATATACCCTCATATACCAGTCCGCCCTACTTACTCTTTGCAAAGCACTTTACTCTTAATATCTTTGAAATTGTTAGTAACAACCTTAAGCTCTCCGGCATCAGATATTTGAATGAAAATGTCTTTATCTTTTCGAGTTGTTAATACTTTTCGACTTTGCATTTCCCCATCTACACCAATTTTCTTGTCAGATGTTCTATTAGCATACCAGGCGATATTTGATGTCCCCTCGTTTTTTTCATTTAAAATCTCATCTGACGCTATGCAAAGCAAAGGCTCTCCTCTAAAGGCATCGAATAATTCCTGGGAACAGCCGTTTTCTCTGCCATGATGGGGCACTTTCAATATTGCCGTGCCCTTTACAAAAGCTTTAAAAGATTCCTTTTGTGATGAAGCCAATATTTTCTTGATACCATCAGAAGTCATATCAGCCGTAAACAATATTTTCTTGCCTCCAATTTCAAATGAAACAAACCGACTTAACTCATTAATATCAATGCCATCCTCATACTGAATAAAGCGCTTTTGCTTTACAACACATGGTGGCTTAGCCATAACAACACGATCCTTGCTGGCAACATATTCTCCACTATATTTTTTAACTACTTCAAAGAATTTCTTAGCAGCATCTTGTCCTCTTTTTCTGAAATCAACTTGTTCTAATTTGATCTTATCTATAAATCCTCTATATCCACCAGTTAACAAATAAAATCCAATCTCGTCATGTATTGCTTCGATGTCTGCAATATGATCGCCATGAGGATGAGTTAAAACTAGGTTGTCTAAACCATATTTCCTATTATCATTCGGGATGGAAACTGGGTTTTCATTTTTTGTGATTTTATAATGTTTAAGTAGTTTTGATGGCCAGTGATTCTCACCGCAACCGCAATCGATCATCATTCTTGCGCCATTTGGTAACTCTATATATGCGCAGTCACCATGTCCAACATCAAGAAACCATATTTTGAGTTCTGCCATTAACTACTCCTTTCCAAAAACGGCTTTAGATGCTGATTTGTTTTCTCGGGTTTTTAGGTATACAATTACTATTAATATTTGGAGACTAAACAGTATCAGACTTGCGCCTATTATCATTTTCCATACACACGCATAAATATAGAGCAGTATACCTAAGAGAATTGAATTCAGGAGGGCTATAATATAACTAAACCATGAATGAGAGCTCCGCCAATTGAAATATGGCGGCTGCGTATAATCGGTATACATCTTAGATTGGTTCTCAAATCCCAGAGGTTTAATACACAGGAAAAGCCCTCTCTGTTCGTTCAAGTATCTTGTCACCTGCACAAAGTAGACACGATTTCTAAGCGCAATAGCGAACATAAACAGTCCCAGTATCCAGCCAACGCTGAGCGCAGCTATTGCGGGCAGTGCAAGATCTATATCTTGTTGTAGCCCGAATTGATAAAGACCGAGAGCGACACCAATAAGAACGCTATATGCAGTAAACATGAATTTCAGTACATCGAAAATCTGTGAATCATAATGCCGCATTTGCTGAAAGCATTGGTTGAAATCACGGTCAAGAAATTTTAAAGCCTCTTTTTCTCGCTCAGAAAGAATCGTTTCTTCATTCATAATTAGCTCCACCAATTCTTTGGCATCTCTGTCTCCGTTTTAAAGCTCCACGTTGGCTTTGCATTGCTATAGCCCATATTGACGAATATGGTGCCATCATCTCTTGTGGTCAGGGAATATCTGGTCTTACCATTTATTTTCCAACCTCTTGCAAAAGATTCTTTACTATAACCAGGGGCTACACTGCTATCCTTTGATTGCACTGAAATTAACGTGATGTATGGTTTGCCTATTTCGGTTGGCCACAGACTTGTATAACCCTCGGAATGCCCATGATGCGGTGCAATCAGTATGTCTGTTCCTTTGGCACTTTCTTTGAATTCATCATGCCTGCATAAGCTTTCCATTGCTTCAGTATGATGATCGCCTGCTATTGCAACCTTAAAATCTCCCCATTTATAAATGAGGAATAAACTTGAATTGTTTATATAAGAAGCCTCACCAAATGCCTTTTTAGCATTATCTGGAGGCCAGCGCCAAGGAACTAATTCTGCGCCGCCCTTATAATTCCCTCTCGGCACATCTCTTATAAATTGCTGATATCGATTAATGTTATGACGCAGTTCGGCTCTTTCGCGTTTAGCAACGTCTTGCCAATCATAGTCCTGGCAATGTAATAAATCAGGGCGGCATGTTGTTGATGCGATTTCAATGTCAGATAGATGATCGCCATGAGGATGTGTTACGTAAATTATGTCTGCACGGAGTTGTTCTACGGAAGCTAAATAATGTAAGGGACTGAAATCTTCTTCCGAACCCATATCCACAACCGTTACGTAACCTTCGGGACGCTCTATTAAAGCTACAGATAAGCCATGCCCGACATTGAACAAAATCAGTTCTAATTTATCCATCACTGAACTTCTTCTATTCCTGATTATAGGTTGTAACCTGCATTTTTTCGAAAAATAGCAAACAAGACATCAGGTAAATTCCTTACTTACCCCATTATACTCCAAATCCAAACTTAGGGTGTATAAAATCAACCTTAACACCCGCCCCCGGCGTGCCCCGGTCAGTGAACACGAGGCAGTGAACCAGTTCCTCTTGACGGGTTCCGCGCGTTAAAAGTACAATGGCCTGCGGAGAGTTCTTTGACATGGGCGGGAAAGAGAAAGCGTCGAGGCGGGGTTGGAAAACCCCGCCTATCGATAAAAGCGAGCAATAAAGGGCCGGGCCTTGAACACCCTTTGAACGCCCGGGCGGGCCGGGATATTCCGAAAAATCAGGGGGTTATAAAGGTCTTAAAGGAAAGGCTTTGAACATATAAAAAAAGAGAGCGTCCTTCGACCTTTCGGCAGGCTCAAGGCTCAGGATGATTAACGGGCGGGAGGCGGCTGTTTCAGGAAGCCCCCAGGTGTTCGAGCAGTTTGGAGAGCGTGCCGCGCATGTGCTTGCGCTGCACAATCATGTCTATGAGGCCGTGCTCCAGAAGAAACTCCGCACGCTGGAAGTTCTCCGGCAGCTGCTGCTTGATGGTCTGCTCGATGACCCTCGGGCCGGCAAACCCTATGAGGCTCCGGGGCTCGGCCATGATGAAGTCCCCTAACATGGCGAAACTCGCCGTAACGCCGCCGAACGTCGGGTCGGCGATGACGGAGACGAAAGGCACGGCGCCGTCCTTGAGCCTGCCGACCGCGGCCGATACCTTGGCCATCTGCATCAGGGAGAAGATGCCCTCCTGCATCCTCGCCCCGCCGGAGGAGGACACGGCGATGAAGGGGATGCGCTCGGCGAGGGCCTGCTCCGCGGCCCGCACTATCTTTTCGCCCACGGCAGAGCCCATGCTGCCGCCCATGAAGGCGAAGTCCATTATGACGAGCATCACCGGCCTGCCGTCCACCCCGGCCCTGCCGGATATTACCGCCTCTCCGAGGCCGCTCTTTTCCTTGCTCTTTTTTATCCGATCGGGGTAGGCGGCGGTGTCCACGAACCCAAGCGGGTCTCCGGAGGTCAGCTCCTCGTTTACCTCCTCGAAGCTGCCCTCGTCGGCCAGATACTTGACGCGCTCGCGGGCGCTTAACCTGAAGTGGTACCTGCACTTGGGGCAGACCATGAGGTTGCGGGCTATCTCCTTTTTGTAGATAATCTCCTTGCAGCCGTCGCACTTTACCCAGAGGCCCTCGGGTATCTTGACCTGCTTTTTGAGTCCCGGCTCCTTTGTCTTCTTAAACCACGGCATGCGTTATATTATATACTCCTCGCCGTCCTTTAGCATCCGTACGTTTCCGAGGCGGAGCTTTTTAAGCTCCGCCCTTATGGCCCCGAGGTACTGCGGCTTGGGGTGGGTAAGGAGGATAAGCCGCGGCACGTTCTTCATCTTCCTTATCTCCTCAAGGAGCAGGCGGGGCGTGAGGTGCCCGGTCCTGACCGCCATTTCCTTCATCCTGTCGGGCATGGAGACCTCGACGACGGCGCAGTGCACGGGGGCTGCGGTCTCCCGCCAGATGGCCGAGGTGGGGCCGGTATCCCCGGTGTAAAGGAGCCTCCTGCCCCTTCGGTCCTCTATGACGTAGCCCGCGGCGGGCACGCTATGGCTGACCTTTCTGGCCACGACGGCGTAGCCGTCCACGGCGAACCTTCTGCCAGGGGTTATGCCCTGGAGCCTGAGCACCGGGTTTTCGCCCGAGGGGATTACGGTGAAGTCCGGCCAGACCCTGTTGTTTAAGAGGTTTTTCTTGAGGTCCCTAAGCACCGGGGCCATGCCCATTACGGTTACGCTGTGCTTTTTGTTCATGAGGGTTATGTTGTCCGCGAGGAAGGGGATGCCGCGTATGTGGTCCAGGTGGGCGTGGGTAAGGAGGATGTGCCGGATGCCCAACTGGCTTTTCTCGTCAAGCACGGCCCCGATGGTGCCGGCATCGAGCATGAGCCGCCCGTCGATGAGGAACCCCGGGGGGTTATGCCCCGGAAACTCCGCCCCGGAAGAACCGAGCACCCTTAGTCTCATTTAATGACCACTCCTCGGCGGAACTGGAAAGTCCCGCCTATCGGATTCCGTTTTTCCTCTGTTACCAGTCAGCTATATAAAGCGTCATTCCCGCAAAGCCTGTCCCCGCGAAGGCGGGGAGCGGGAATCCAGACGGAAAAGACTGGATTCCGGGTCAAGCCCGGAATGACATACAAGATGAAGACATTTTCAGTCATTCGCAATTACTTATTACTCAGAGCATAAAATAGTTTACCCCCCCTTTAGCAAAGGGGGAAGCCGGATCGATTCGTTCCAGGCCGGTGTTCGTCATGTAATCTATTTTATGCTCCCCTTATTAAGTCGCTATGTTATGTATAGTTTCTCACCCTCCCCTTAATCCCCTCCCCTCAAGGGAGGGGATACTCAGATACCCTGTAGCGTGTTGCCGGAAGGATTCATGTCTATATCGCCTCTCTCAGGGCGAGGAGGTACTCCCTGAGCCCCGGCTCCTCGGTCCTCTTGACGATGGCGCTTCCGACTATCACCCCGTCGGAAAGCCCCGCCGCGGCGCGGGCGTCCTCCGGGGTCTTCACCCCGAAGCCGAGCGCAACGGGTTTTCCGCTTGCGGCCCTTGCGGCCTCTATGGACTCCCGGAGCGCCCTGTCCACCGTAAGCTCGGCCCCGGTAATGCCCGTAAGCGAGACATAGTATATAAAGCCCCTTGAGGCTTTCGCCACGATTTTCCGCCTCCGGTCCGTGGAGGTGGGGGCAAGCAGGAAGATAACGTCCACGCCGTGTTTTCTGGACTCCCCGATAAGGGCGCCCGCCTCGTCCGGGGGCAGGTCGGGCACTATGACGCCGTCCACGCCCGTCTCGGCGGCCTCCCGCATGAACCTCTCCTGGCCGTACTTGAAGACCGGGTTGAAGTATGTCATCAGTATAATGGGGATGTCAGTGTACGAACGCGCCTCCTTCACAAAGCCCAGCACGTCCCTGAGCCTTACGCCGTTTGCGAGGGCCTGCTCCGCGGCCCGCTGTATCACGGGGCCGTCGGCCAGCGGGTCGGTAAAGGGGACGCCGAGTTCAACCATGTCGGCGCCGCACTCCTCAAGGAGTCTCAGTAGCTCCCCGGTACGCTCAAGCGACGGGGCGCCGGCCATGATGTAGGGGATGAACGCCTTCCGGCCCTGTTTCTTGAGCTTCCGGAACGTGGCGGCGATGCGTGATTTCATGCTCAATCCGCCTTTATCCCTTTTATGTCGGCCACGTGCTGGACGTCCTTGTCGCCGCGGCCTGAGAGGTTGACGATGATAACCTTGTCCTTCGGCATGCCGGGCGCTATTTTTACCGCCTCGGCCAGGGCGTGGGCGGACTCAAGCGCGGGGATTATGCCCTCGGTGGACGAAAGCAGTTCGAAGGCGGCAAGCGCCTCGTCGTCCGTGGCGTAGGTGTACCTTATGCGGCCGGCGTCCTTTAAGTATGAATGCTCGGGCCCCACGGAGGCGTAGTCCAGCCCGGCCGAGACCGAGTGCGTGCCGAGGACGTTTCCGTCGGCGTCCTGGAGGAGATAGCTCTTGCAGCCCTGGAACACCCCCACCGAGCCCCCGGCGAACCGGGCGGCGTGCTCGCCGCTTTCGATGCCCCTGCCGCCGGCCTCCACTCCCACCATCTCCACCTTCTCGTCGAGGAACTCGTGGAAAAGCCCGATGGAGTTGCTGCCGCCGCCCACGCACGCCACGAGGCAGTCCGGCAGGCGGCCCTCGGCCCTGAGAATCTGTCTCCGGGCCTCGCGGCCTATGACGGACTGGAACTCCCTGACCATCACGGGGAAGGGGTGGGGGCCGAACACCGTGCCCAGGACGTAGTGTGTGTCGCGCACGTTCGTGGTCCAGTCCCTGAGGGCCTCGTTGATTGCGTCCTTGAGGGTGCGGGAGCCCACCGGCACCTCTGTAACCCCGGCCCCCAGAAGCCGCATCCTGAAGACGTTAAGCGCCTGGCGGCGCATGTCCTCCGTGCCCATGTATACCTCGCAGGCAAGGCCCGCGAGCGCGGCCCCCGTGGCCGTGGCCACGCCGTGCTGGCCCGCGCCGGTCTCGGCGATGACCCGCTTTTTGCCCATCCTGCGGGCGAGCAGGACCTGCCCGAGGGCGTTGTTTATCTTGTGCGCCCCGGTATGGGCGAGGTCCTCGCGCTTGAGGTAGACCTTCGCCCCGCCCAGGCGCCCGGTTAACCTCCGGGCGAAATAAAGCGGGGTGGGCCTGCCGACATAGTTCTGCTGAAGCGAGGCGAGTTCCCGCCGGAAAGCGGGGTCCTTCCTTGCCTCGCGATAGGCCCCGTCGAGTTCGTCGAGGGCCGGCATGAGGGTCTCCGGCACGAACCGCCCGCCGTAGCCGCCGAAGTACCAGCGCCTCATCCCCTGCGCTCCCTGCCGCAATTGCAGTTGAGCCCGTGGGTGCAGCCCTCGAAGGAATTAAGGGAAAGCCCCTCGGGCACGAACTCCCCGCAGCCGCACCTCCACCCCCTGTCCACCCTGTGGCTCTCCCCGAGCTCCCTTCCGCAGAGCGGGCAGTGCATGGTTCCCTTTAAAGGGTCTTTTTCCTCCGGGGTTTCCATAAAGATTTATTATATCAGAATGCGCGCTATGGCATGAAATCGAAAGGAGCAAGAGTCCCCCCATTTTTTGGTTCTTCATCCGTCATTGCCGCTTCCCTTTTTCCGTCATTCCCGCGAAGCCTGTCCCCGCGAAGGCGGGGAGCGGGAATCCAATCTTCTTACATCGTCAAGCCGTCATACAAATCCGCCCATTCGG
>CBDVCR010000122.1:0-8604 GCA_965372535.1 uncultured bacterium
TTTAGAGCAGCTTTATCACTTATCGCCCTGTCCAGTTTTCCCGGGCCACTTCTCTTCGCCGTGGCGGAAAAATATCAGCGGCAGGGTGATGGCTCAAAATTAATGGACTTCATCAAGTTCTATTTTATCGACAAGAACAAGACCGGGTGCAGGTTCATCATCGTGGATGCCTATCAGGAAGCAATAAAGTTCTACCAGGACAATGGTTTCGATTTCCTTACCCTGGATGACGAAGAAAAAGATACCCGGCTCATGTATTTCGACCTTATGTCATTTATACGGGAGAAGACGTAACATCCCCTGTTCCGTCTTCTCCCCACTGTGCGGCCTTCTTCGTCTTGCTCGATGATTGCCGTGAATTCCCTGGACTTCCGGTTAAACAACGCGATAGTTTTATTGAGGCGCAATTGTTTTGAAAAATGGGGAAGGCCCAGGTGCGGCAAATATTGAAACCTGCAAAGCAATGTCCTCCGGCATTCTTCGACAGGCCCTTCGGCAAGCTCAGGACAGGCTCATCCTTCGGCAAGCTCAGGACAGGCTCAGGATGATTACAGAGCGGCAGCGCGGCAGAGCGACAGGATTCAAGGGTTCAAGGATTCAAGAAACATATCCCCCCAAAACCCCCCTTTACGTCCTTCGACAGGCTCAGGATGAAGGGGGGGAAGATAAATGCCGGATGCCGGGTGAAGGCGCATCTGGCAGCTTGCCGCCGCGCGGCCTCTGTTCCCCCTGGTTAAAAGAGGCCGCGCCCTCCCATGGCCTCGAGCCTGGCAATCCTTTCCGCGATGGGCGGGTGGGTGCTGAAGAGCCTTGAAATCCCGCCGCCGGACAGTGGGTTTACGATGAACATATGCGACGTGGCGGGGTTGGCCCGCATGGGTATGTTCTTTGAGGCCGTGTCGAGTTTCCTCAGCGCCCCGGCCAGGTAGCGGGGGCTTCCGGCAACCGCCGCCCCGCCCCTGTCCGCGCCGTACTCGCGCGAGCGGGAGATGGCAAGCTGGATGAGCATTGCGGCGATGGGCGCCAGTATCATCATCGCGATGGCCGCCAGGGGGTTGCCCCTCTCGTCGTCATCATGGCCGCCGAATATCATGGCCCACTGGGCCATGTGCGCAATGTAGCTGATGGCGCCGGCGAAGGTGGCGGCAACGGTGCCCACAAGCACGTCCCGGTTCTTTATGTGCGAAAGCTCATGCGCGATTACGCCCTCAAGCTCCTCTGGGCTCAGAATCCTCATTATGCCCGTGGTCACGGCCACGGCGCCGTTTTTGGGGTTTCTCCCGGTAGCGAAGGCGTTGGGCTGGTCCTGCTCGATGATGTAGACCCTGGGCATGGGAAGCCCCGCCCTCGATGCGAGCCGCCTGACCATGCCGAAGAGCTCCGGGGCGCGGGACTCGTCCACTTCCTTTGCCCGGTACATCTTGAGCACCACCCTGTCGCTGAACCAGTAGGCGAAGAAATTAAGGCCAAAGGCCATGACGAGCGCGAAGGTCATCCCCACCCTGCCCCCGAGCGCCCCACCGGCAAACACCAAAAGGACGGCAAGCAGGGCCATCAGCGCGGTCGTCTTTAAGACATTCATGTCGTATCCTCCTGAATTAATCAAAAGTCCTGTCCGGGCACTCACCGCCCTCTTTATACTAACACGGTTAGTTTTATATTCACATTGAAGCCTTGAAAAAAACTTATTTTACACGGCAACCCCGGCATTGGGATGTGAACTATTTCATGCTCCCGGCAGTAATTTTACTCCCAATTGAAAAACATTTGTCATGCGGACAGGCGTTGACAAACGGAAAAAATGCATTAATATCTATCTTGTAAGCATAGTGCCGGGACGGCATGTCATCGAAAGGAGGGGTATGTGATGAAAGGGTTTTTCCGGGAACTGTCTCTTGTGTTTTCCGCGGGGGCGCTCGGCGGCCTTCTGAACAGCCTGGCCCTCTGGCTCCTTGTGGCAACGGGCCTTGCCGCGGCCCTGGGGGTCGGGCTTGGCGCGGAGCTTACAGCCCCGTGGCTTTATCCCCGGCTCGTGTGGGGCGGCATCTGGGGGGCGCTGTTCATGCTCCCCTTCATGAAGGAGCCGGCATGGGCGCGGGGGCTGCTATACAGCCTGGGGCCAACGCTCGTGCAGCTTTTTGTGGTCTTTCCGCTGAAGCTCCAAAAAGGCGCCCTCGGCCTTGAGGCAGGGGCGCTCACGCCCCTTTTCGTCATATTTTTAAACGCCGTATGGGGCGTTTGCGCGGCGTACTGGCTCAGGTACGTAAAACAGTAGGCAGGAGGGACGGGGGACGGGACCGTTTGCAGCCGGAAGGGGCTATTTCACCTCGCAGGAATAGCCGAGCCACACCGGCTTGCCGTGCGGGTTCGTCCACATCAGGCAGTAGTAGTTCGTGGTCTCGGCCTCGCACGTGCCCTTCTCCGAAGTGACGCCCGTCTTCGACACGGGATAGATGACCTGGCCCCCCTCATGGTAGTGGATGTTGAAATCGAGCGGCCCCTGCGACTCGAAGGCGTAGTCCATGGAGTCGCCCGGCTTCATCGTGAAACAGTCCTCGTAGGCGCTGTGGCCCTCTATCCTTATGGTGCCGCCCGTTTCTCCGGTGGAGGCGCATCCCGCAAAAACAAGCGCAAGGAGCAATAAAACCGGCAAGGCCGCATGACGCTTCATTATTTTCATCTCCATTACCGTTTTGTACACAGCGGAAAAAGCTTAAGGCTTTTTCTTTACAACGCACTGAAACCTTTATTAAATATTATTATATAAAGCAACAAAAATCGTCAACCTTCCGCCCCGGCCTGAAACGCCATTGTATTTCTTTATAAAAGGGACATGCGCCTATCCGGGGGGAGGCCCCCCGGCATTTGCCCTGCATGGACCGGGGCCGTGCTCCGCTTTACATGGGTTTTTCCCGGGGTCTATAATTATAGACAGCGTATGGAGAGGAACGGCAGATTGAGGGTCCCGAGGAGGCCCGTGAGGAAAAGGCCCCAGAGGCGCCGCCAGGCGTCCGGTTGGCTCATGGCGCTTAAGTTCGCGGGGTTCTTCGTCCTGCTCCCCGTGGTGTTCGGGGCGGGCATAGGGGGGTTTCTTGCCTTTGCCCGCGGCGTGCCTTCCATCGCCGAGCTAAGGGAGGAGATAACCCCGCCGAGCACGAAAGTCTATGCCGACGACGACGCCCTCATAGGCGAGTTCAAGATAATGAAGGGCCGTTATGTGCCGCTCCGGAGAATGCCCTCGGAACTCTTAAACGCCGTGGTGGCGGTGGAGGACTCGCATTTCTGGAGCCACGGCGGCATAGACTACCTGGCCATCGTGCGGGCCGCCCTTACGGACATCATGAAGCGCCATCTCAAGCAAGGCGGAAGCACCATAACCCAGCAACTCGCGAAGATGACGTTCCTCACCCCCGAGAAGACCTTTACGCGCAAGCTCAAGGAGTTCGTCCTGGCCCAGAGGATAGAGAGGAACCTTACCAAGGAGGAGATACTGGAGCTCTACCTCAACCGGGCCTATTTCGGGCACGGCGCCTACGGGGTGGAGATGGCCGCACAGGCGTATTTCGGCAAACCGGTGCGGGAGGTCACCCTGCCCGAGGCCGCCCTGATAGCCGGGTTGCTCAAGGCCCCCTCGGGCTATTCGCCGTTTAAGAACTTCTCCAGGTCCAGGTCAAGGCAGGGCACCGTGCTCAAAAGGATGGAGGACGAAAAGTTCATAAGCAGGAAGCAGAACGAGGAGGCACGGGAGACGCCCATAGTGCTGGCCAAAAGCGCCGCGACCGAGGGCGCGAACAATTATTTTCTCGAATACGTAAACAGATACCTCGTGAACAAATACGGGGCGGAGACCATATACAAGGGCGGCCTCAGGGTCTACACCACCCTGGACAGGCGGGCCCAGGCCGTGGCGCAGCTGACCGTGCAGAAAGGGCTGAGGGACTTCGACAAGAGACGGGGCTTCCGGGGGCCTGTTGACCACATCGACCTCTCCGGGGAAGACGCCGCCCGTGAGGAGGGCTTCACGATAGAGCCGCCCGCCCCTGGCGACATTTTGCGGGGCGTGGTCGTCACGGTGGACAAGGCGAAGGCGGAAATCAGGACGGACTCCGTCGAGGGCGTCCTGTCCGCGAAGGGCGCCGAATGGGCGGCCCTTACACTTGAGCCCGAGGCCGAGGAGCCGAAATGGATAGCGGGCTTCAACCTCCGGAAAATCCTCAAGCCCGGCGACATAATCATGGTAGGGGTAAAGTCCGTAAAGGAGGGCGCGGCCGAGTTCGTCCTCGAACAGGAGCCCGATGTCCAGGGGGCGCTGGTGGCCATCGAGCCTTATTCGGGTTACATACGGGCGCTCGTGGGGGGGTATGACTTTGCCAAGAGCGAGTTCAACAGGGCGCTTTACGCCAACCGGCAGGTGGGCTCGGCCTTCAAGCCCATAATCTACGCCCTTGCGCTCAACAGCGGCTTCACCCCGGCATCCATCATAATGGACGAGGAGGTCACCTTCGACGACGCCGAGGAAGAGGAAGAGGCGGCGGGCGAGGAAACGGGCGAGGCGGCGGACAAGGAAAAAAGGCGGGAGGAAAGGAAAAAGAAGGAGGAGGCCGTGGGGGATGGAACCGGCGAGGAGGAGCTTGAGGCATGGACGCCGCGAAACTACGACAACGAGTTCCACGGCGCCACCAGGCTCAGGGACGCCCTCGCTTTTTCCAGAAACGTCGTCACCGTAAAGCTCGTTGACGCCATCGGCATAAACAGGGTCATCAAGTTCGCCCGCAAGGTGGGCATCAAAAGCGAGATGCCCCGGGACCTCACCATCTCCCTGGGCTCCATGAGCATCACGCCCCTTGAGCTTACCTCCTCTTTCAGCTCCTTCGGCAACGGCGGGGTCAAGATGGAACCCATCGGCATAAAATACATCACCGACCACAGGGGCAAGGTCGTCGAGAGCAACGAGCCCGCAGGCAACAGGGTGATGGACCCGCAGACCGCTTTTCTTACCACCTCCATGATGAAAGACGTCGTCAACTACGGCACCGGCTGGAGGGCCAGGGCCCTCAGGGTGCCGGTGGCAGGAAAGACCGGCACTACCAACGACAACCGCGACGCCTGGTTCCTCGGGTTTACGACCGACATGGTCACGGGCGTCTGGGTGGGCTTTGACGAGCCAAGGCCCCTGGGCCCCGAGGAGACCGGCTCACGGGCCGCCGCCCCCATCTGGGTTGACTTCATGAAATCCGTCACCAACAGGAAAAGCGTCGGGGATTTCCTGCCCCCCGAAGGCATCGTCACCCGGCTCATAGACCCGTCCACCGGCCTTCTGGCCAACACGTGGACCAAGAACCCGAAAATAGAATACTTCAGGGAAGGCACCGAGCCGAAGGAAAGCGCCCCCTCCATCTGGGACGAGAGCGGGCACGATAACTTCGCCTTTTAGCCCGCCGGAAAAAGACTCATTCGACGCAGCACGCAGGAGCGCCCGCATCAAGGCACGTACTCTTGTCCCATGAGCGCCGGTTCATGCCCGTACCCGGTTGAAAGGGAAAAAAGAAGCAAAACGGCATGATGGGCCTGCCCACATTCAAAACAGGCTTCTTATTGTATCCGGGTCTGCGTTACACAGAATTAGAATAAACATGAAATAGGTTATCGTAAAAGGGAACACAAGAGTTGCTATTACGGATATCGTCATCACTTTCCCCGGCTCGGATGAACCATTGCTATTATCCCGGCGCGGACGGGATAAGCCTGCAACAAGAGCCATC
Source organism: uncultured bacterium (assembly GCA_965372535.1). Taxonomy (GTDB): domain Bacteria; phylum Nitrospirota; class Thermodesulfovibrionia; order Thermodesulfovibrionales; family JdFR-86; genus CBDVCR01. The sequence goes on from CBDVCR010000122.1 coordinate 5,763, forward strand.
GCTATTGCAATGGTGCTTATATACGAATAGAACAGGTGTCCGTTAAAGCGTGTGAAGCCAGCCCCGGCAAATATAATTACATAAGGAAGCCCTATGAACATGCCATTGCGTACCCTATTCTTAAACGTATCGCCAGCGGGTTCTTTTTTAAGCGCCTCTGCTTCTTCTTTTTCGGCTTGAGCGACATTGTCCATAACGCCACTAATTACAAAACGTCTGACAAAGAGGCATGAGATGCCAGCGGCAACAAGCACGTTTAAGAGAAATACGCCAAGCATGATATTGTCGTCCTTAAAGTCCAAAAATATTGTGACGAGATTCAGGAGGGTATCTACTATTAACAATATGAATATAAATGCAAGCACAGCAGGCATGCTGCTTGAAAAGACCCGTAGTTGCTTTCTGGGCACGAACATCTGGGCGAATAACAGGAGGAATGGAAGACCGACTGCGAAGACCAGTATCCATAAAAAATCGGAACTGTCCCGGAAGCTATCCATTTTTCATTATGCCATACAGGAAACATAAGTTAATAGAAAAAAGGGAGTAAACGTAGGTTGGGTTGAGGTTGCTACAACCGAAACCAACCGCTTTTCTCCCCCGCTGTTTATTAAGTATAATAAATATCCGAAGCAGCACGATTACATATTACATAGATATGCGGGGCGCATGGGGACTGTTGAGAGCATAGAGAAAAACCAGCTCGTCGTTGTCATACGCACAGACACCCCCGAGGAGGCGTACGAATGCGCGCGCGCGTGCATCGAGGGCGGGGTGAAGCTCGTCGAGATAACCTTCTCGGTGCCCGATGCCGACGAGGTTATCAGGAAGGTCGGCTCGACCGGGGGCGTCATGGCCGGGGCGGGCACGGTCCTTAGCATATCCGATGCGGAGCGGGCCCTCGCGGCGGGCGCATCGTACATAGTTAGCCCTCACCTGGACGAGGAGATAGTGCGTTTTACAAAGGCGGCAGGGGCGGTCTCCATACCCGGGGCATGCACGCCCACGGAGATACTGAGCGCCCGACGGGCCGGGGCGGATATAATAAAGCTGTTCCCTTTTGTGGAGATGGGGGGCCTTGAGTTTCTGAAAACCATAAGGGGGCCGCTGCCTTTTATTAAATACATGCCGAGCGGCGGCGTGACGCTTGAGAACTTCCCGGAGTACCTGGCCGCACGGGTATCGGGTATTATAGTGGGGTCGGCCATTGTCCGGCGGGAGCTTGTCAAGGCGGGCGACTGGCGGGGAATCAGGGAGCTGGCGGAAAAATTCGTGCGATTATTGCCGGATGGCGGCAATGCATAAAACTCTTATCGGAGGAAAGGCTACATGTACAGACCCGATATCAAGGTCTTAGACTGCACCGTCCGCGACGGCGGGTTGATAAACAACTGGCAGTTCAGCGACGAGTTCGTCAGAAGGGTCTTTACCGTGCTGGCCCAGGCGGGCGTGGACTATATGGAGATAGGGTATAAGACCTCCGACAAGTACTTCTCCAGGGAGGAAAACGGCAAATGGAAGTTCTGCGACGACGACGACATAAAGGCCATCGTGGACGGCGTCGAGACCGAGTTGAGGCTTTCCGCGATGGCCGACATCGGGCGCATCGAGCACGAGGACATCAGCCCGGCAAGCCAGAGCCCCCTGGACATGATAAGGGTGGCGTGTTACGCAAAGCAGGCCGACAAGGCCATCGACCTCGCCCACCACTGCCAGGACAAGGGTTATGAGACGACCATCAACCTCATGGCCGTCTCAAAAGTAATCGAAAGGGACCTCGACGAGGCCCTCAACGACCTCTCAAAGAGCGACGTGCCGACCATCTACCTTGTGGACAGTTTCGGCTCGCTTTACTCCGAGCAGATACATTACCTCGGGAAGAAATACATCGAGGCGCTGCCGGGCAAGCAGGTAGGCATACACACGCACAACAACCAGCAACTGGCCTTCGCCAATACGGTAGAGGCCATCATATGCGGAATAAACCGGCTGGACGCGACGATATACGGAATGGGCAGGGGGGCGGGCAACTGCCCGCTGGAGCTTCTGCTGGCGTTCCTTAAGAACCCCAAGTTCAATATAAGGCCGGTCATAGAGGTGATTCAGGAGGAGTTCATCCCTCTTAAGGCAAAAATCGAATGGGGCTATCACATCCCCTATATGATTACGGGCATACTCAACGAGCATCCGAGGAGCGGGATGAAGATAATGGACAAGAAGAAACTGCCCGACCTCGGCAAGTTCTACGAGGAGCTTTTAAACCCCGAACCGCTCGACTGAGCCGGGGAGGGGGGTGGGGTTGCCGTTAATTCCCCGGCCTCGCGCCCGAAGTTTGCGTTTTGAGCAGCGCCCCTGAAAAAATTGTTGCCTTCTTTTCTTATCGCTTTATGGAACCTGTTAGATTACATAGGGTTCAGAAGTAAGTCTTGAATCGGTAATTTTGTAATGTGAAACCTCAACGCATTCGACCGATTCATCATGGAAAATCGCATAGTTATCACCGTCTTCAAGGGAGCTTCTATAAATAACACCATGAAACCCTATATCTTTAACAAGCTCACATAAGTATTGACTTGCAAGATACTCAAGTTCTGCCTCTCGGGGCAAAACCGGCTTCGCAAGTTCTTCTCCGAGATGGGTTAATAATGGCATAACTTTATATAACTGAATCAAATCATTATCTTCAAGTTCAAAAGGAGATATAGTTTTTTTGGGGTGTCTCAGGTCTGCTAATCTCAAAGCCTGCTTTATCGCTAATTTTGATACTGTAACAATATCCCCCTTATGTGAGAAGTGGCCCGGGAAAACTGGACAGGGCGATAAGTGATAAAGCTGCTCTAAA
>CBDVCR010000123.1:0-8566 GCA_965372535.1 uncultured bacterium
GGAAGGTCTGCTGACTAAAACGGGCATCATGATGAGGCAAAACCAGATTGTATCTAAGAGGTTTCCGTAAAATCATTGCCATCAAGTCCGACAGGCTCCTAAGCAAAACTTTGTAAACGATGTGTTTCATAATTGCTCCCGTTTCGAGATTCAAAAGATGAATATTATTTCAGCAATGCCTGAGCCGCACATAATATATCAAAACTTTACGAAACTAATTTAATCCATGAGCCCTTGACGCCTCCTGCGACTTTCCCGGAGCTTCGAACTTCTACTACGGGTACTCAAACCGCGAGGCAACGGGCACGAGGGCTTTATACTCCGCATACGAGACGTTTGACTGCCAGTGCCCGGTAAGTTTCGCCGCCCCGATAAGGCCGAAAAAGACCGCTGCGAGCAGGACGGCGAAGGCCAGAGGCTTTACGGCCCTCTTTTTTGAAAACGCAATGTCAAGTGCCCCCTTTGCCGGGCACCTGCTCACGCACGTAAGGCAGCCCGTGCATTCGGGGGAGCGCACCCTGGCCTTGTCTTCCACCGGAAGGAGCGACGGGCAGGACTCGGTGCATTTATGGCAGTGGATGCAGGCGTCCCGGTTACGGGTAATCTTAAGCGGACTCAGGACGCTCAGAAGCCCGGTAAGCGCCCCGTAGGGACAGAGGTAGCGGCACCAGAAGTTCTTGAAAAACAGCGAGAGAACAAAGAGCGCGGCCAGCACCGCCATTGTGAGCTTTGTCATCTCCGTAAAGAAAAAGAGCATCTTTACGTCGGCAATCTTCCAGTACGGGGTGCGGAGAAAGCCCACTATGCCCTCTGGGGGCATCCTGATTGCCACAACGTAGAAAAAGAAGGCGAGCAGGAGGTACTTAACGCATCTGAGGGGGTAGTCGAGGTACTTGTGTATTCTGAAATTCCCGCCGAGCATTTTCCCGCCGAGGCGGAATGCCTGCTCCGAGAGCGCCCCCACCGGACAGACCCACCCGCAGAAGCTCTTCTTGAGCACGAGGGACATCAAAAGCGCGCCGCCGAATATCACGAGCGCGGCCGGGTGCACGGGGTCGAAAACGCCCCTCGCAAGCCATAGCTTAAGCGACATGAGCGCCCCTATGGGCAGGAACCCGTCCACAAGGGGCGGCCTCTGGACAGTGGGCGAGCCGGTTACAAAGTGCTCCCAGAAGAGATAAAACCGCCAGCCGCCCCAGAGCACGAGGGCCACAATCCCCCACTGGAAGGCGTAGCGCAATTTCCTCAGGTATTTCCTGTCAATATTTTCCATCAAAGGGTATTTTAACAGGCAGTGGAGGCGGGGAGTATGACGCGGGTCAGGGTTACTTTTTCGCCAGAACGCCCGAAAACCTGTCCCTGAACTCCTCCGGGCCCAGGCGTGCGGTTTCGGCCAGTTTACCGAAACCGGCGCCTTTCATGTCCTTTTCCTCAAGGCGTATCATGTACTCGGAGCCGACCAGGTAGCTTTCCGAGGAGGTGTCCACGAAGCGCTGCCGGGTCCTGCCGGTTCCGGGGTCGAGGAGTTCCCCGAAAGGGACCGCCCTCAGCCCTTCCTCCGAGTGGGTTACCGTGCAGCCTGCGCCGCCGCCGAGGAGTGTCCTTACGGCGCCGAAACCGAGGTTCCTCGTGTATTCGGCGTCAAAGGGCGTGGGGTCGGCGGCTCTCAGCTCGTAGCCCACCCGCTTATCGACGACCTTCATCCCGATTCCCCTCCCGGCGAGGCTCCTCGTTATTATATCCCTTAAAAACCGTCCTACCCGGATACTCGACAGCCTGACCCTCCCGGCCCCGTCCCTTTCGGGCTGCCCGTATACATCGAGCTCCCCGGGGCCGAGCTTGCCCGCTATACCCTCGGCCAGCACGGCAACGCCGTAGGGCTTGCCCATCGAAAGCCGCTTGATTATCGAACCCTCGATGCACCTGGCCACGGTCTCGATGGAGACGTTTTCCCCGAACTCCTCGGGTATCAGCGTGATGGTGGCCCCTGCGGCCTTTCCGATTCCGAGGGCGAGGTGCCCGGTGTTGCGGCCCATGGTGGTGACGACGTACCATCTTCCCGTGGTCCTGGCGTCCTCCATCAGGTTGCCCACTATCTCCACGCCCCAGTGCCTGGCGGTCTCGTAGCCGAAGGTGGGCATGCCGCCGGGCAGCGGAATGTCGTTGTCTATGCTCTTGGGCACATGTACGACGCCCACGGAGTCTCCGGTTTCTTTCTGTATCAGGCTCGACAGATAGAGTGTGCCGTCGCCGCCGATGTTCAGGAGGTAGCGGACTCTCAGGGCCTTGAGGGTGTCCATCATGGTCTTGAAAGCCTCAGTGAGGTCTTCCGGAAAGAAGCGGGAGGTCATTAGGACTGAGCCGCCCCGGTCGTGTATCCTCGATACTCCTTCAATGTCCAGGGGGACCGCCGCTCCCCGGTCGCCGGTAAAGAGGCTCTTGAAGCCCTCCCGGATGCCGATTACCTTAAGGCCCTCGTTCACGGCCTCGATGGCGGCCGCGCTGATTACCCCGTTTATTCCGGGGGCCGGCCCGCCTCCGACGACTATGGCAAGGACGTCTTTTCTCACTCTTCATTTCCTCCGGGAAAGGGCGTGACGTTGAAACAAGCGGGGCGCGCCCCTGTAAGGAGTCGGCGGAGTGCTCAGGCCAGCAGGGCCTTTGCCGTCCCGGAAAGCTCTTTCTTTATCAGTTCGGGCTTTACGGTCTTTTGCACGATGTCCACCGTGTGCTCCACCTTGAGCTTTTTAAACAGGAGTTCGAACTTGTCCTCGAGCTCTTTTACAATCGGGGCCTTGACCCCGGCGGGCAGGTCCCACCACTTTTGCTTGAGGGAGCCAAAGCCCTTCTTACGGGTCTTGTAGATGAACTGCTCGTCGGTCTGGCCCTCCTTCTGCTCCGAGGCGAACTCCTTCCTGATAAAGCCGTAGACCTCGCCGCGGAAGCCCTCGGGCAGGGCGGGGTTGTCGTACATGATGTTCTGAAAACCGGTGGCAAGATGTACCTCGGAAGTCCCTGTCCGGGGGAACATGTCGAAGGCCTCGTCCGGGAGGGTGGAAGCACCGTGCTGCACGCAGCCGGAAAGGCCGAATTCCTTCCTCGACATGTCCGAAAGGGTCTTGAGGGTCTCGAAGTCTATCTTTACCTGGGCCAGGGTGCCGTCAGGAAGCACCACGCCGCCGTGGCTGGTGCCGGTCTGCACGCTGAGCTTGCTCAGGCCCTTGCCGTCGATGTGCTCTTCGTTAAACCCCTCGAGGAACGCCCTCAGCTCGTCGGGGTCGCTGTTTTTGCCCCCTATCTCGCCGATTTCGCCGCCCACCGAGACGGTGACGCCGTCGGGCTCCACGCCCCTGATATAGCCGCAGAGGGCGGCGGCGTTATGGAAGTTCGGGAACTGCTGTTCCTTGAGCGTGGGCTTTGAGAGGTCCACCAGGGTGGAGGTGTCGATGTCTATGTTGTAGAACTCGGCCTCTATGGCCTCGCTTATCAGCCCCTTTAGGTAGCCGGTCTCCGCGTCGGGGTCTGAGGCGAAGTACTTCCTCACCGTCTGGAAATGGTCGCCCTGTATGAATACCGGCCCCTTATAGCCCTCCCTTACCGCGGCGGCCAGCACCACCGCGGAGTACTCAAGCGGCCTCTGCCTGGTATAGCCTATCTCGGAGCGCGCTATCTCGAAAATCAGGGCGCCCACGCCCATCCTCATCGCGGTCCTGAATATCGCCCTGGCGGCGTCGTAGGTAAGGCCCCGTATGTTGATGGCCGGTACGGTAAAGCCGGGGTAGCTCTTTCCCATCTCCTCGTATAGGCCCTGGATGGAGGCGGGGGTGACACCGGCGACCTTCGCGGCCTCCTTGATAATCGTGAGCCTGGCCTTTTTCTTCTCCTCGTCGCCCTCGAAGACGGCGTCGTAAATCAGGCCGTCCATGGCCTCCCTGAGCTTCGCGGCGTCCTTGACCTTTACCGCGTCCCCCTCCAGGGAGCAAACGTCCTTCAGGTCCATGTATACCTCCTTAAACTGTTAATAAAACTCATTGCCGTGCAAAGGTCCGGTCAGGCCGGAAATATGACAAGTACAATTATACTGCCTTTGGCCCCAAAAGTGAACTTGGATGAAAAATTTTCCGGCCAAAAGGGGCAGCACGCCTGTTACCCCCTGCCCCATGTGGAGACGAAGTCGTCGTAGGTGACGTAAAAAGACGAATAAAACGCCTCGTTGATGTCCTCGCCACTTCCCAGGGCGAAAAGCAGTTCTTTTAACCTGTAAAGCCCGTGCCGCTCGGCCAGGTGGGAGACGGCGGAATAGCTCACGACATAGGCGGTGATGGTAAGTGCCTGGTCATGGAGCGGGAAAGCCCTTTCGAGCGACTTGAGGGGCAGCGCCTGACCGGTCTTTTGAAACCCCCTCGGCACGAGGTACTCGGCAAGCCCCTCGTTCAGCCAGAGCGGCGCGTTCCGGGTGATGGAGTGCACGAGGGCGTGGACGTACTCGTGAAACAGCACATGCCGCATGGACTCGCGGCTTTCGGCCTCCAGGCCCTTTACGGGAAGCCTTATCTTTCCGTCGAATGCCCCGGCGGTAAAGGCCGGGAGCATGGTCACGTCGAAGAAGTCCCGCTCGGTGTAGAGCACCACGGTGACGGGCTCCTCGGGGAAATAGCCGAACTCCCGCCCCAGTTCGGCATAGGCGTCCTCGAGGATGCCGAGCACCGTCCTGCTCACGCCGCCGTGCCGGTAGCCGTCAAAGACGGCCTTGAAGTGCAGGGTCTCCTCGTCCACCCGGTTGGCGCCGGCTTTCAGCTCGGCGGAGACTTTACCGAGGAACTTCTCCATCTCAACGTCTTCCTCAAGGGACAGGGCGCGCTCGGCGTTAAGGGCGCTCCTTTGGAGGTCGTCCATTTTATAGTAGGCCAGGGCGAGGAACTTCCTGGCCAGAAAATCCTCTCCCCCCTGGCGCATGGAGTCCTCCAGAAACCGAACGGCCTGGGCGTATTGCCCCAGCTTGAAATACGAAAGGCCCGCGCCGGTGAGCGCGCGTTCGTCTTTTTCCAGTACCTCCATGAAAAGCCCGAGAGCGGATTCGTAATCACCCGCGTTGAACGCGCTGGCGCCCCGCTCGATTGCCTCCCCGGCCCCGGGCCGCCCGGCGCTGGCCGTAACGGCGGCCTCCGGCTCTTTCGCGCCAGGGGCTTCGGGGGTCGCCTCCTCAACGGGCCCCGGCCGCTTTTGTGCCGCATCGGGTTCTTCGGCCTCCCCCGCCGTGAAAACTCCGGAGGCGGCAAGAGGTTCGGCGGGAATGCGGGGACTATCGGCGCTAAGGAGATAGGCCAGTACGCCCCCCGCCGCAAGCAGCGCGACGGAGGACATGTAGAAAAAAGCCCTCAACGCGCTACTTCCTTTCCTTGTCTTCTTCCTTTTCTTCCTGTTCGTCCTGCCCGCTGCTTTTTACCGACAGCTCCTTTGTGAAGTCCGCGCAGCGGACGTCCCTGCCCGAGACGGAGAATTTCTTCTTGCAGGTCTCGCGCCAGGCGCATATTGAGCAGATGTTCTCAGAGTGCGGCATCGTCCCTCCAGAGGTCCCTGTGCCTGAAGTACCAGGCGAGGACTTTTTCGATGTTGCCGGGAATCGTGTCCTTGGAGTTTATTATAAAAATTCTGTCCCTTATGTGGAAAAGCTCCTTTTCCATGCGGAAGACGCCCGGGGGGTTTTCGCGGCGGCGCGCAAGCTCGTCCTCGAACATGGGGACGAGCTTGTCCTTCATCCTGAGTTCCGTGTCCATGAAGAAAACCGAAATGGCCGGGCACAGGGCCTCCACCCTGTCCATGAACGCGGTTATCTCGCTTTCGTAGACCTGCTTGGGCGGGGAGGACTTTATCTCCATGTAGAGGATGGAGCAGTCCACCCTGGCGATGAGGTCGTAGTCGCCGCCGGTCCTCTGCCCCTTGAACTTCACGCCCCAGACGGCCTCGGCGAGGAACTCCCTTCTCAGGACCTCGGCCATGAACCACTCAAGCGTTTCGCCGAAGCTCTTGATATGCCGGAAGAGCCGGTGCCTGTTGGAGCGCAGTTCGGCAAGCCCCGTCCTTACGAGGTAGCCGAGGTATTCCCCGGCCACCTCTCCGGTGGAGTAACGCGTTACGTCCTCCAGGCCGAACCCCCGCTGGTGCTTTATTACGTCTCTCAGAAACAGCCGGAAGGAGTATTTCTTCATCATCCGGTAGAAACCGTTGACAAAGCGTTTTTCCGGCACGAGCAGGTCTTCCCCCGGCTCCATGGAATGTATCCCGAGGCCCCTGAGCCTGAGCATGGCGGGGAGGCCGGGGGCTGCACGGGAAAGCTCCTTCCTGAGCCTTCTTAATTCTTCTCTCAGGTCCCTCAGGGCTTCGGCCTCCGCGCGCTCCATGACTCTATCATAACAGAGTGGCGGCGCGACGCCACACACTGCCGGCCCCGGATTATTGCCGGATTATTGTATAATTTGTGCATGCCTGCGCATTCCCATTCATCCGGACGGGCGTTATGGGCCGCCATAGCCGTGTACGTTGCGGCGATATACCTCTCCCTCCCCTTTGCGCGGCCCGCGCTTGATTTCCTTTACTCTACGGTCGGCGGGGAGGCCCTGGGCGTTATCCTTAACGCAGTGCTTTTCGGCGCCGCCGCCCTGACGCTGCTTGCCTCCTCGAGGCTCGGAGCGCGCAGGTCGGCCCTTATCGCGCTGCCCCTTCTGGCCCTGGCCGTCCCGGCGTATCTGCTTGAGAAGCCCGAGGAGAGGGTGCATTTTCTTGAGTACGGCGTGCTCGGTTTTCTGCTTGTCAGGGCCTGCGCGAGGGGGGGCAGGGGGGTTGCGGCGGCCCTCTTCCTCGCGGTGCTTGCGGGCGCGGTGGACGAGTTCATACAGCTTCTGCTGCCCGACAGGGTGGGCGATATGAGGGACGTGGCGATGAACGCGGGCGGAGGCGCGCTGGGCGTATGGACAGGAAAGCTCTGGCACTTGTAGCAGCGGTCGTTCTTTACGCTGCCTCCGCTTTCGGCGGGCAGCTGAGGGTCGTCTTTCTGGATGCGGGCGAGGGCGACGCCGTTTACCTTGAGTCCTCCGGGGGAGCCAACGCCCTCGTGGACACGGGAAACCTCATAACAGGGCACAGGGTCCTCCAATACCTCAGGCAAAGGGGAGTGGAAAAGCTCGACCTTATGTTCGTCACCCATCCCCACCCGGACCACATGGGCGGGGTGTTCCACCTGCTGCCGGCCGTCGAGGTGAAGGCCCGCTTCGACAACGGACAGTGCCTTGGGGGGGAGGCGGGCGAGGACATATACCGGTGGTACGGCGAAGTCTACCGCAGGGGCGAATACCGGGCGTTGAAGGCCGGCGATACGCTCTCCCTCGGAAGCGCAGCCATTGCCGTGCTCTCACCGAGCGACCTTTCCGCGGACTGGAACGGAAACTCCCTGGTGCTCAAGGTCGTAAACGGCGATGACTCTTTCCTGCTGATGGGCGATGCCGGAGGCAAGGTCGAAAAGGCCCTGCTTGCCGCCGGGGCCGGCCTCGGGGCCGACGTGCTCAAGGTCGGCCACCACGGCGCGGGGGACTCGACGACGCCGGAGTTCCTCGATGCGGTCTCCCCGGCGTATGCCGTAGTGCCGGTCAACAAGGGAAACGTCCGGGGCTACCCCTCGGAAGATGTCCTCCGGAGGCTCTCGGAAAGCGGCATAAAGGCGTTCCTTACCTTCCTTGAGGGCGACGTGGCTTTTGTAAGCACCGGTGCCGGGGTTTCCCGGCTTGAGGGCATGGACAAGTAAAGCCGTAAGAGCATGGACTATCGACTTGCGTCCCTGCGGCGGCCACGGACAGGGGAAGGAAAAACTCATGGTCGTTTATCACTCTTCTTTGACCCCTTCGAGGTCAATCGCGTATAATTGGTCGGATGTTCGCCTCGAACAAAAAACTCTCGAAGATAAAGGGCGGGAAGCCCGGGGAAAAGGCCACCCTGCCGGAATGCGGCGACTGCCCCGCCCTGTGCTGCCACGACCTCTCGGTGACCATCATAAAGCCCACGACCCGCAAGGAGATAGACGACCTCAAGTGGCACCTCAACTACGATTCCGTGGGCGTCTACATCCGAAGCCGCAGGTGGCACCTCATCATAAAGGGAAGGTGCCAGTACCTCGCCGATAACAACCTCTGCACCATTTACGAGCAGCGCTTCGACACCTGCCGCAAACACAAACCCCCGTACTGCGAACGCTACGACGACTGGTACGACGTGCTCTTCACCACCCCCTTCGAGCTCGAGGATTATCTGCAGGCGGAGAAGAAGAGGTGGCGGAAAATTCATCCTCCGGCAAGAAAAAGAAGCAGCGCGACCGGGAAATAAACAGGTAACAACCGGGGAGAAGAGCTTTTCCCGACAGGCCTTTCCGCCTTTGCCTGCCCTGCCAGCGCAGAGTTTTTCGCTTTCCGGCATTCTTCGACGGGCTAAAGGCGCCTGGGGCATCCGGGCTTGACCCGGAACCGTGCGCCTGAGAGTGTGCGGAGTCGGAGGGGTGAAAGTCCCCTTCAGGCATGCG
>CBDVCR010000124.1:0-8557 GCA_965372535.1 uncultured bacterium
GCCTGTCGAATCATCCTGAGCCTGTCGAATCATCCTGAGCCTGTCGAAGGATGCGCTCCATTGTCCCACCCATTCATCCTGAGCCTGTCGAAGGATGGACCCATTCCGCTTGCCGCCCTGTTTTTTATGTGTTCAATGCCTCATTTCTCCTTCAACCGGGTACGGGCATGAAACGTTGCTCATAAGACAAAGGCGCGTTTGCCGCCGCTTGAAGCGGCAAGGCGTCATACAGGGCAGGGACTTCCGGTTTTTCCCTCATGGCGCACCGGGATATATTGACAATCCGCCGGGGCGGGCTTAATATATCCCCAGATTGAACATTCACGCAGAGGAGGGGTTCCGGTGGACATAGCGGCGTTTCTCTCCGGGGTTGAGCTTTTCAGGGGCCTGGGCGATGAGGACCTCAAACTCCTCGCCTCAAGGGCCGGCGTGGTTACGCACGCCGAATCGGAAGAGATAATAAGACAGGGGGAGAAGGCCGGCTCGGTCTGGGTTCTGGCGGAAGGCGGCGTGGAGGTCGCCAGGACCGCGCCGTCCGGCGAGCGGAAGACCCTCGCCTTCCTCGGCGCGGGCGAGGTGGTGGGAGAGATGTCGGCCATTACCGGCGAGGAAGCCAGGGCCGACGTAATCGCCGGCGAGAGGCTGAGGCTCATAAAAATCCCCGGCGAGGCTTTCAGGGAGGTCGTCAACAGGAACCCGAAGACCCTTGGCAGGCTTGCAAGAAAAATGGCGGCAAGGTATTCCCAGATGGCCAGGGGATAGGCCGGACGGTCCCCGTTCTTTCCGTCCGCCGCCATAATTACGCGCGGCAGTGCAAAGGCAGGCAAGATGGCAAGGCGGAGAGGAAGGGTTAAATATCTCAAGGTCGTCTTCTTCGCGCTCGTCGTTCTGGGGTTTTTCGTCTCCCAGTTTTTCTGGGACGTCACGTCTTACTTTAGCCCCGAGGTAATCAAGGGCTGGTTCGAGGCCGCGGGCCCCTGGGCGCCTGTCCTCTACATGCTGATGATGGCCGCCGCGGTCGTGGTAAGCCCGTTGCCGAGCCTTCCGCTTAATATCGCGGCCGGGGCATTCTTCGGGCCGTTTGCGGGCACCGTCTACTCCATTTTCGGCGCCCTGGGGGGCGCGGCGGCAAGCTTCATGATTGCGAGGCGGCTGGGCAGGGAGTTCATGGAGCGGTTTTTAGGGGGGCACGTGAACTTCTGCTCCAGGTGCTCCGACCGGGTGCTGACGAGAATAATCTTCGTCTCCCGCCTCATCCCGGTGGTCTCGTTCGACCTGGTAAGCTACGGGGCGGGGCTTACCGCGATGTCGTTTTGGAAGTTCTGCCTTGCGACGTTCCTGGGCATGATACCCCTCACGGCGCTTTATAACTACACCGGGGCCGTACTCACATTCGACAGGGGCCTGGTCCTCGCCGCCGGGCTCGTAATGGTCGTGCTTTTCTTTGCCCTGCCGCGCTGGCTTGAGAAAAAAAACCTCCTCTCCTTCGGGGAGGCGCCGGACTGCCACGGCGAGGACGGCCCTGTAAAAGAGAAAACCGGCGCTTAGGCTTCAAGGGTCTCTATTTCCAACCGTTCGTCACAATTCCTATAACTAAAGTGTTGCCTGGCATGCCGAAGCTTTGCATTTCATGCCATGACAGGGAAGAGGTCGAGAAAAAGGCCATGCATAAATCAGCCGGGGACAGGTGCATTGCCTGCCATCGGCCCCACGCCTCGCGGAACAACTTCCTGCTTGACTGAGAAGGCTTTTTGCGGTGGTGCGAGAGGGGGAATTCGAACCCCCACGGGTCGCCCCACTGGATCCTAAGTCCAGCGCGTCTGCCAGCTCCGCCACTCTCGCTAACTTACAATGCAAAGCCCATCGACAGATGGGCGGGTGTGAATAACGCTTATTTTACCTTGCGTAGGGGCTGCAATCGGCTTGCAGCCCGCTTTTATTACATTTTTGGGGTTTTCGCAATCTGTGCAGAGGGGGTGTTGTCGTTTTTGCAGCCGATTTGGCGGGACTAGGCGGACAGAATTGATTTGTCTCGCTTAGAACTGGGAAATATATACCATCAGGTAATTGATGAAAACTCTTGCAGAGAGGAAAAGGGTGACTATGATTATGCTAAATATCCCTCGCTTGAAGTATTCTTGTGCCATTACCATATAATCAACCTTTTCATTACTCGTTACATAATTCCTAATGGTATTCTCCATAATCAATGAAGATATTCTCTTATAGTACTCGACGCTTGGTTTAGCATATATGTCGATTACATCAATTGGAGTAAGTGTTAAGAAGCCCTTTCGGCTCAATGCTTTTAATGAATAGCGGATTGAAATTAAAAAATATATAATAGTCAAAATAAACATTAGGCTAAATGAATATACTGTAAACACTTCGATACTTTTGAGGTTGTCAGCTTCAAAAAGAAGTGATTTACCAAAGTTGGCAATAAGAGCAATGGTTAAACCTGCTGCTCCGAGAAGCGTTGTAGCCTTAGATTCAACGGTGCTTATTCTTTTTTCTTCCCTTTCGTGTATGTCCTTACTTAGATCCAATAATTTCAACGCTTTCGCTTCATCCTCTTCAGAGGCAAGCTGGTCACATATTTGCTCTGCCGAGAGATGTGGATATTGTGAAGCCTCCCCTTCAAGGATTGGGAAGAAGAACTCTCGCACATATTTATACATGTTTATTAATAGTTTGAACATAGTAAGTTTACAAATGTCTCAGTTAAATTATAACCTGTCCTTTCTTCAATCCATGCCCATTGCCCATTAGGATTAATTTCAAGGAAAATGTACTTGTTGTCGGGAGTCATTATCAAGTCAATAGCTGCAAATTCTAAACCAAGCTCCTTAACAAGTTCTACACATTTTGCTTCTATGTCCACAGGCAACTTATGTTTCTGCTGCACAATATTAGGGTTTTCTCCTCTACGCCAATCAATTGATGAGTCAATAAAATCCTGAGAATGTATCTCCGTAGGAAAAACCTTGTCCCCAATTACTGTTACCCGCATATCATATTTCTTGGAAATCTTCTCTTGATAAATGGAGGGAATTGGAATTGACTCCTTAAGCTTACAAAGCTCCAGAGCAGATACTTCATTCGTAAAGATGATGCTCTCGGAATCACGACCTTTAATTACACCAGTCCTTACAGGTTTAATAATAATCCTTTCACCTGAGTCTTTGACGAATGCCGATATATCTGAAAGACTATTGGAAATGAGGGTTCTTGGGATTTGAAATCCTAACTTTGAAGCAATCTTTAACTGATAGGGTTTGCTTTCGGCTCTCCTGATGTTCATAGGATTACTAACCCAAAAGCAATCCAATGTAGACCATATACCTTCAATGCCATAATATGATTCTTTAATGCAAAACTCCTTAACGCCTTGCTCAAGCTTTAATGAGTCAAATGTAGGCACCACAGGTCTTCGATACCAGATGCTTTGAATCTCTGAAAATTCGATTTCTTCATCAGGAACAATAAGCACACCATTGGAAGTATCCAAAGATATCTCCCATGACAGTTGAATGCTAAGAGGGAAATCCTCTGTATTAAATCTATAGAAGGGTATGCTTTTCTTCTGTAGTTCAAGTACTACGTAGTCTGCAGTGATATCCTCACGATTTGTTAATAAGACAACCTTTTTAGAGGGCAAGGTGGTTGTCATCTCCCTCTCTATTTATTCTTGTTTTGGTCATAAGCTCAAGCAGAAAGGCTCTTTCATCATCTGACTCTCTTTCCACAAAAGTCTTTGTCATTATTTCCGCAGTGGATAAATCATCTCCTTCACGTGGAACTTTTGTTTTGGTGGATGACTCAAGTAAAAAAGGATGTTCTGAAGCATCGTCACCTTCTCTGTCTACCTCAGTTTTAGTAAGGGCTTCTATAGTCCGTATTAATTTTACCAACGGTTTGCCATTAAGAACTGTAACCTTTCTGTCCTCATCATATTCACCAAGTAAAGGAGCCTCTTTTCTTCTTGGCTCGGCAAACCCTGCTATAAATGGAATAGTAAGGCTGGGCTCTGTTTGCATGATATCCTCCTTATTGTGGATTGCTTGAATATATCTCGAAAAGAGTATCCATGTCAATGTTTTTAACAGAATTATGTGTGATCTTTTCCCCTATCCATAACTATCTCAACGCCACGGTTACACAGCATTCGGTTATTTATAGAGCAGCTACTCCCTCGCCTCCCCCTCCGTCTCATAAAAGACGCAGCGCTGGCTCTAGCGGTCAAGTCGGAAACGGTGACATCAGCATGACAAATCCGCTGTAGGCTACTTCAGGGCATCGGTGACTCTCTCAGAGCCTGTATGAGACTGGACGCTTCATCAAGTACAGCCACGCTTGGATTCAGGCTCGTTGGACAGTGATGGGTCAATGAGGAAATTATGCCTTAAGAAAACCCTCCTTTTACTTACATGGCAGCGCAATCCCTGCCGGTTGTCCGGGCCTCCTTTTGATTGCCCGCTTCCTCCTCCTGTAGTATGATTTGCTCAAGAGAGAGGAATTGCGATGGAAGGGTGGAACGCAGTGGTCAACGTCCGCACGGCAGGCTACCGGCGGGCGTTTGAGGCGCTCGAGGAATTCGGGCCCGTGAGCAAGACGGACTTTTACAACGTCCTTGCCATGGAGGCTCGCGACGTGCCCGCGATGCTCGACACCCTCAGGGAGAGGTTTCTCAATGACCCGGGATATCTTGACTTCCTCTCGCGGCTCATACCCGTGACGCGGACATTCCTTTTCCAGAGCCCGGAGGAGTTCGAGGAAAAGGCCGGGGAGGCCGCCCTGGGCTGGGCGCCGGAGCTTGCCGGCAAGGGGTTCCACGTGAGGATGCACCGGCGGGGGTTCAAGGGGAAACTCTCCGGACTTGAGGAGGAGCGCTTCCTCGACGACGCCCTGCTTGAGGCGCTCAGGCAGGCAGGCGCACCGGGGCGCGTCACATTCGAGGACCCCGACGCGGTCATCGCCGTGGAGACCATCGCGCAGTGGGCGGGGATGTCGCTCTGGAGCCGGCAGGAGCTTAAACAATATCCATTCGTCAGGGTGGACTGAGGCGCCTTCCCGGCAAGGAATCCCGTTGCCATGAGAAGCCCTGATGCGTATAATTACTTTATGGCCTTTAAGAGCAGAGCCGCCGGGTCGCTCGCCGCGTTTTTTCTCGGCCTTGCCATGCTTCAGGCCGCAGAGGCCGCGGAGGTCGTGGGCGAGATGGCGCCTGAGTTCGCCCTGAGGGAACTCGGCGGCGGCTACGTCTCGGTCATGGCCCTCAGGGGACACGTGGTGCTGCTTAACTTCTGGGCCACCTGGTGCCCGCCCTGCAGGGACGAGATGCCCGCCCTGGACTCGCTTTACGATACATACTCCGGCCGGGGGCTCAGGGTGCTGGCCGTGGCATCGGATTCCTCGGAAAGAAGCATAAAGGAGTTTTTCGAGACAACGGCCGTCTCCTATACCGTGATGCGGGATGTGGACTCAAGGGTCCAGCGGCTTTACGGGGCCTACTCCATCCCCACGACGTTCCTTATCGACAGGAGGGGGGTGGTGGTCAAAAAGTACACAGGCCCCCGGGACTGGCTCTCCCCGGAGATTACGGGGCTTCTGGATGACCTCCTGCGAACCGGCGGCGAGGTGGGGCCGGAAATCCCCGCTGCGCGGGAAATACCACCGTTTGAGTTCCCCACGAGGGACTGAAACCGCCGACGGTTTTCGCCCCAATGCCCTCGCAATCTGTTAAAATGAGTTGAGGATTCGAAAAAAATCGCATGCGCTTCGGAGTAATGCTTTGACCGAACGGCCCGCATATGGAAACCGTCCCCCAGGAAGGGCGCGCGCGTTTCTGGCCCTCGCGGCCGGCGCGCTTTTTCTTTCGGCAATGCTCGGCGCCCCTCAGACCGGGGGAGCGGTTTACGGGGGGCAGGCGGCGTTTCGGTCCGCCCGGATACCGGGGAAGTTCGGGCCTCCGGGGCTCGGTTCGTTCGACGCAAAGCCCTCCAGGGGCAAGTTCCTGGTCGCCAGCCGAAAAATCAAGGACCCGAGGTTCATGGAAACTGTTATACTGCTGACCCAGTACGGCCCGCGGGGCGCCTCGGGCCTTGTCATCAACCGGCCCACCAAGGTGGAATTGTCCGCGATGTTTCCGGACATCGAGGAGCTCAAGCGCAATGCCCATTCCCTCTACTACGGCGGCCCGGTGGCCATGGACCGGGTGCAGCTTCTCATACGCTCCGACGCCCCGCCGGAAGAAGCCCTCCCCGTGTTCGACGGCGTCTATTTCGGCCTGAGCAGGGCCTTGCTCGAACGCGTAAGCAACGGCGGGGTGGGTTTCCGCGCTTATGCCGGGTATTCGGGATGGGCGGCCGGGCAGCTTGAGATGGAACTCAGAAGGGACGACTGGCACGTCATGCGGGCCGACGCTGGGACCGTTTTTGAGGCCGACCCCTCAACGGTCTGGCCCGAGCTTATCCGCCGGACCGAGGTCTACCATGTAAAGGCGCGGGACCGGCAAGAGGAAGCATCGAGGGCCTTCGGCGAAAATCGCGCCCGGCAACTTGCAGACAGCGAACCAAAAGGGGAAAGGGACCCGGATGGGACATGACCGGCACGGCGGCTTTAGGCGCAAAGGGCCTCAAAAGAAAGACAACGGGAAATCCATAGCCGACATTGTGAGAGAGCTTAAACAGGCCGGCACTCCCCCGGCCAATTACAGGGAACACTCTCTTAAGATACACGGCCTCATCTGCGCAAAATGCGGGAGAGAGTTTGAATCTAAGGACAGGCATCTCCTGACCGTTCACCATAAGGACGGCAACAGCAAAAACAATCCCCCCGACGGCGCCAACTGGGAGAATCTCTGTGTCTACTGCCACGAGGACGAGCACGGCAGGGGCCTGCTCGGCGAGTATCTGGGCGGAGAGGGTTAAGGAAAGGTTAATCGCTCCCCGCTGCAAATCATTGCATCAGGGGAATTCACGCAAGCGTCGGTCGACGGCGCATAATGCCTGCCGACCGTCTCCGGCATTATCGGGAACGGGCGCCTTCTGTCTCCTGCACGCCGAAACTCCGCCTCTGCTTGACACTCCCCGAAGGCCCGGCCTATCATTTAAGTATGGCGGGATTTCGCGTAACGGCCATGGCCCTCTCAGTGCTCTTTCTGCTCTCCTGCGGCGGCAGGGGCAGGCTGGAGAGCATGCCGCTTCTGGACGACGAGACCATCACGGGAGAGTACGACCTCATCCTCTACGAGGAGGAGGTGGACGGCACGCGGAGCGCCTTCGCCATACTCGACATCGAGGGGGACCCTTACGATTTCGTCCCCTTCGCGGTCGAGGGCGGCATAAGCAGGCAGCGGGAGCTGCCCGCCCCCGTGGCCATGGACAGGGCCAGGCGGTTTCTTGCGCCCGGCGGGCCCTCCGCCGTAGCGGTGCGGAGAATACTCCGGGACGGCGTCACCATAGGGTTCGAGCTGAGGCCGGGGGACGATTACTTCGACCCCCGGCCCGTGCCCAACCTGCTGCGGATTGACTACGATATCGAAGGGGATAAGGTAAGGTTCAGCATAACGGTGCTGCCCCTGCTTGAAAGAGGCCCGGGGCGCTGATTCGTGAGTACTTCCGGCATGCCGCCCCGCCGAAGGGTGAGGCCGGGCGGGGGCGAGTAATGTTTCTTTAATCCTCGAACCCTCGAACCCTGCCTTCATTTTCCCCCCTTTCCTAAAGGGGGGCGAGGGGGGATTATATCCTTTAATCCTGTCGCCCTGTAATCATCCTGAGCCTGTCCTGAGCTTGCCGAAGGGCCTGTCGAAGGACGCTCTTTTTTTATATGTTCAAAGCCTTTCCTTTAAAGCTTTCGTAACCCCCTGATTTTTCGGAACATCCCGGCCTGTCCGGGCGTTCAAAGGGTGTTCAGGGCTGCCCGACATTCATTGCTCGCTTTTATCGATAGGCGGGGTTTTCCAACCCCGCCCCGACGCCTTCTCCTTCCCGCCGCTGTCAAAGAACTCTCCACAGCTTATTGTAATTCCCCTTCGCGGAACCCGTCCATGTGAACTGGTTCACTTTGAGGTGTTCACTTTTTTGGAGTTTGTGCGCTTGAGGGGGAATCAGATGGGAGTTGCGGATTGCAGCCACGACTATCGCCTTTTGGAGAAATCAGGTGTTAAAGATTGCCAGCAGAAATCCGCAAATAAGCATGCTATCAAAAAAAATATGGACTTGTCCTTTTCTTGCTCAAGATACTATACCAAAGTCTCTGGTAAGAACACCGGACGTATGAGAAGTAAGGATACTACAAAATTCCTTGATAAATTTCAATTGCATTGAAAGAGCTGATGCATCTATTGCAACTACTGTAGCGCCAGTATGTGCAATACGGTTTCGTAATTTTACCAATTTTTAAATACTCCTTTATTGCATTTGAAGTGTCACGCGTTCTATTAAGGCCAAGCAGTTTCTTTATAGAAGAATTTCTTCCAAAATCATCCCAATTATTGACATCTGCATAAATAATGCAATAATCACGGCAAAAAAGGGGGGAGGTCGGATTGGTG
>CBDVCR010000125.1:0-8518 GCA_965372535.1 uncultured bacterium
TGGGGGTTCGACTCCCCCCACCGGCACTTCTTATAGTCCATGTCCTTGAGGAACGTGTACATGCTGATATCGAGGGCGTGCAGTATACGCACAAATACTCCGAGCGTGGGGTCCTGCGCCCCGTCCTCGATGTGTTTGATGTGCACGTAAGAAACCCCGGCGCGTTCCCCCAGTGCCCTTAAAGACATCCCCGCTTCCTGCCTTTTAGCCTTTAGATACACGTTGCCGATTTGCATGACGCCCTCCTTTGTTCATTATAAAAAACAAACCCCTTGACTGTCAAGGGGAAAATATGTTAATAATTAAAAACACAACTTGAGGGAGGCGGCTTGACGAGACCGAGAAAAGACCTGGACTTCCCAGGGGGATATACCAGGATACTGAACGCCCTGCTTGACCGGGTCTTAGTCAAGGGCCTCTTTACTCAGTACGAGAGTCAGGTGCTCTTGGCTGTTGCTCGCCTCTCCTGGGGATGGAGCCAGCCCGCTGCCTTCACGACGTACGGGGAGCTGTCGAAGCTCACCGGCATTGCGCGATCGAACGTGTACAACGTCTGCAAGGCCCTTCACCGCCGCCGCATCCTTGTCCTGGGAGTCGGGCGCAAAAAGACCCGGATGGAAATCAGCATGGACGTGTCTACCTGGGTGCTTCCGCGCGAGGCCGGGAAGGGGGAGCTGTTCGCACAACCTGCGGCACCTGAGCAGCCTGAGGAAGGCCCCTCCCTGGCCGATGTCAAAGCCTTCGTCAAGAGTCTTTAGGTGTTATGTCCCGACATAACACCTAAAGAACAAACTGTTATGCCCGGGCATAACAAAAGTGTTATGTCGGGAGATAACACATACATTATAAAAAAATTAAAGACAATTGCTAAAGAAAGGGAGATTGAAGCATGAAAAGACATAACTGCCCCACGTGCGGAGCACTGGTTCTCTTTGCGATGGCCACCGGCGAGTTCGACATGCGGAAGCTGATATACGAGTGGGTTGACGGGCTGGAGCTCGAGGGAAAGGCACGCTCTTATTTAAGGAAGCTGAGGCAACGAGCCAGGGACCACATTCTGCCTTTCTTTAAGGGCTACGACGTGCGAGCTCTCCGGGCGTACCAGGTGAAAGCGTTTTACCGAGTACTCCTAAAAAAAAAGCTGGCCTCCAAGACGGTGAAGCACATTCTCGACGCGCTCAGGGCTTTCCTCAACGCGCTCCAGGAAGATGAGGTAATCGAGCACGTCCCCCGGTTCCCTCGCGTGCGAGTGAAGCCGACCAGGGAACGCCGCTGGATAGACGAGTTCACTCAGGCGCAAGTAATATCCCAGGTACCCGTCGAGCACCGGCTGTTGGTGCGATGCCTGGTCGAGACCGGGGCGCGGCCCGGGGAAGTCTGCGCGCTCCGGGCCCGTGACCTGCGGGACGGGGGCGTGTACGTCGAGCGGGCGTTCGACGAGCGGGGGTTTGTTAAATCCACGAAAACCGGGCACACGTACTTCTTCCCCCTGAGCGACGATCTATTTTCGGAGCTTAAGGCGCACGTGCGCCGGTCCTTTCCGGATGCCTGGCTCTTCCGGTACCAGGGCGAGCGGTACACACAAAAAGAGTTGTACCGCATCTGCACGAAGGCGGCGCGTGCCGTGGGGGTGAAGCTGCCGCCTTCGCAGCTGTCGAGGCACTCCAAGGCGTCGCGCCGCCGAGCAGAGCTCGAGGCGGACATGAACGAGCAGCTCCGGGCGGCGCTGAATCACGAAAGCGCGGCCACGACTCGTAAGCATTACGCCCTTCCAGGGGAGGCTCGGATTGAGCTTGCTGCCGAGTGACGAGGAGATTTTAGCAGGGGCGCTTATCGCGCCCCTGCGCGAGTGCAAACATGCGGCGGATAAGTTCACGGGTGGACGTCGGGCTTGCCGTTTCGCCGTGGAGTGCCGCGCGGCCGTGTACTGCATCGCGCGGATGAGGCACATGGGGATATTTAACATCGAGCACCTGGGCGAGTGCCCTGTTACGCACGGCGCACGACGTGCGCCGGAAAGGAGCTGAGGAGATGGAGAAGGTGCTGATTTTCTGCCTGGGGGTCTACCTCGGCGGCATCGTTGTCCTGGGAGCGGTGAGGCTGAAAAGTCACGACGGCAGCATCTGGGAGTTGCCGGGTCTCCCGCTCTGGCCGGTTTTTGTCTGCCGGGACTTGCTGATGATGTTTTTCTGGAGGATGGTGAGGGCATGGAAAAAGAGTTGAGGCATGGGATTTTTAACATCGAGCACCTGGGCGAGTGCCCGGTTGCGTACGGCGCACGACGTGCGCCGGAAAGGAGCTGAGGATTTTTTTTCTGGAGGATGGTGAGGGCATGGAAAAAGAGTTGAGTGGTTTTTTGCGCATGTTGCAGACGCCGCCTTGCGAGTACTCGCGCATTTACGGGGAGGGCAGCGGGGTTGGCCCGTGCCGCTTTGCCTGGTGGTATAAGGCACAGCCGGTGGACGTCCCCCGGAAATATTGTTTCGCTGTGCTCAGCCAGGTGGAACCGGTGGACCAGCTAAAAAGCTGCAAGCTCGACAGAGTGCAACTTAAGTTTAGGGGGGCGCGGAATGGTAAAGGGGTGCGTGATGGCACAAGGTCAAAGTGATGCGCTGGAGGTTTTTGCGGTGGGCGACGTGCTTCAGGCCCTGGCGGTGTGGCCGGAGCTGAGGCTGTGGCAATGCCCGTTTTGCGGCGTTAAATATGTAGGCCCTACCGTGATAGCTGCCTGGCACTGTATGGAGTGCAGTGATTTTGAGGCAGGGGAGCTGCGGAGCCTAAGGCAGGTGGCATGGGTAAAGCGAGCCTAATCGCGGGCAACGTCGAGGCGGGGTTCCGTGCTTACGCCCTGGCCGGGGGCAACGTGCCAGAGGCCGCAAGGATCCTCCGGCGCGACGGCATCGAGCTGACCGAGCGCACGGTGAGGACGTGGGCCGGGAAGTACGATTTCAAGCGTCGCCTGGTCAACGCTGATGCTTTGTTGTTAGCGGAGACCCGGGGCGTGCAAAAGACGATG
Source organism: uncultured bacterium (assembly GCA_965372535.1). Classification (GTDB taxonomy): domain Bacteria; phylum Nitrospirota; class Thermodesulfovibrionia; order Thermodesulfovibrionales; family JdFR-86; genus CBDVCR01. The sequence continues at coordinate 3,017 of CBDVCR010000125.1, forward strand.
ATAAGCTTTTTGCTCTTACAATGCGAGCAGTACGTAACTTACTTCCAGAGCCTGCGTAAGCCTGATACTCAGGCGACGCACGCCTTCAATAACTTACTCAAGACACTCGTCGGGCTGCTCCCTGAGCAGCCCAAGGCGGGGTTGTCGCACGAGGAGCTTATGCGGGAATCGGAACTGATGCTGGAGTATGAGTTCGGTATCCATCCCCCGCAGAGGGAGAAAAAAGCCAATGCTCAGACTCGGTAAAATCCTTTTGCCTTACCAGCTGAGGTGGGTGGAAGACAACGCCCCCTTCAAGGTATGGCTCGCCGCCAGGCAGATAGGCAAATCATTCTCCATCGCAATGGAGGCCATAATTGAGTCCACCAAGAGGAAGAGCACCAACCTTATCCTCTCGGCCTCGGAGCGCCAATCCCACGAGGTCATGCGGAAGGTAAATTCGCTGCTCCGGGTTCTCAGGCTGCGCCACGGCCCGGTGTTGGGCGGCGTAGAGGACCGGCAGGGGGAAATAACTTTCCCCAACGGCTCCCTCATCATCTCGCTTCCGGCGAGCCCGGACACGGTGCGGGGGTTTTCCGGCAACGTCTTCCTGGACGAGTTCGCTTTCCACCGGGACAGCCGGGAGATATGGCGGGCCATGGCCCCTGCGGTAGCGCGCGGCTACAAGGTGCGCATCACCTCGACGCCCAACGGCAAGCAGAACATGTTTTACGACATATGGGCGCATGCGGAAGATTTCAGCAGGCACAAGGTGGACGTCCACGACGCGGTGCGGGACGGCCTCAAAATGGACATCGAGCAGCTTAAGCGGGGCATCACCGACCCGGATTCGTGGGCGCAGGAATTTGAGTGCCACTTTATCGACGAGGCCACGGCATACATCCCCTACGACATGATAGCCGCCTGCGAGGACGAGGGGGCAACTTCCGTCATTCCCGCTGAGGCGGGAATCCGGAATGACTTATACCTCGGCGTGGACGTAGGGCGCCACAAAGACCTCACCGTCTTCTGGCTGCTGGAGAAGGTAGGGGACGTTTTCTGGACGCGCATGGTGCACGTCATGCGCAAAGCATCTTTCAGGGAGCAACGGGAGTTTTTATATTCCTTGCTCGACGGGAGTTTTTTTGAGGGGGGTTCTGCGGGGGGGACGGGAGTCCCTCTTGTGCGGAGAGCCTGTATAGATTCCTCCGGCCTCGGACTCCAGCTTGCCGAGGAGGCGGTGGACCGCTTCGGCTCCCGCGCGGAAGCGGTCACCTTCACCGTGGCGGTAAAGGAGGACTTGGCCGTCACCCTGAGGCGGGCCTTCGAGGACCGGCTGCTCCGCATCCCCCTGGACCGGGATATCCGGCGGGACATCCACTCGATAAAGAAGGCCGTCACCCCTGCGGGCAACGTCCGGTTCGACGCCGAAAGGAGCGAAGGCTCCCACGCAGACCGGTTCTGGGCGCTGGCCCTGGCGGTGCATGGGGAAAGCAAAAGGGCGTTGCCGGTGGAGTACGAGACGGTGGTTACCAGGGCGATGGACCCCGAGGGCGCCCGTTTCAGCGGGAGGGGGGGGACGTGGTAATGCCGCGCATCGAGGATGATATATCTATCCCGGCCGGAGTCCGGACTCCGGGCCTCGATGCGATAGATGTAGCGTGTTCACCCGCTGCGGCCGGCGTATCGATACGATACATGTATCCCGGCCGGAGCCAGGACCTGGGCCTCGATGCTGATAGATGTATCGAGCCGGCGCTGGTGGACGCCGGCGCCGTGGTGATAGATACAGAGATGGGGGGAGAAAGGGGAGCGGAGATGAAGTGCCCGAAGTGCAGCGAGAACAAGAAGCTCAGGAAGTTGCCCGCCTTGCGGACGGTGCGGACAATGGCGAACGGCCGTTCGGCCAGGCGCGAGCGCGTATGCCCGAAGTGCAAGGGGAGATGGTGGACCAGGGAATTTTACGAGGAGGATTACAAGGCGGAGTTGGAGCGGTACGCCCTGGCCGCAGGTGAGGCCGCTCAGGAGCGGGACGCGGCGAAGCGGGCGTGTGCCCGCGTGGCTGGCACGATACGCGACCTGGTGGAGTTCGCCCGCGAATGATGCATCGAAAGGAGTGAGGTTTTTATGGGCATAGCTTTTGACCACGTGCAGTACGTGACCGAGATAAGGATGATGCTCGGGGAAACATCCAGTGAGATAATATTCACCTGTCCCTTTACGGACCAGGAGTTTTACAGGGCCATGATAGACCCCGGCTTTGACGGAAATACATCATTCTTCGAGGGAGACCTTTTCTTTCGAGGCGGGGCGGGCGTGATACAGGATGTCACGTGGAGGTGGCAAGTAAAGGAGAAAGGGGCGTCGACCTGGCAGAACCTCCATACGGCGGTTACAGAGGAGTGGACGGGCGGGACGAATACCGGCATAAGAGTTGGACTTGATGCTGCGGCCCTTGGCGCAAACGCGGACGCCGTGCCCCTTGAAATTCGGCTGCTGGTTTCCGCCTCAACCGCAGCCGACATCTCGGTGAGCATCGGCGGCGCGTTCATAGTCCCGGCCGTAAGGGTTTTCGGGGAGACCACATAATGCCTGAGGAGGGAGACAAACATGGAAAAGGAAACAAGCACAGCCCACATCGCTGGCCTCATCAAGTCGATGCGCAAAGCCGCCGGTATGTCTCAGATGAGGCTTGCCGACAAGATAGGCGTATCTTACCAGCAGGTGCAGAAGTATGAGAAAGGCAAGACCCGGTTGAGCGTGCCCAGGCTCCAGCAGTTAGCCGAGATCTTCGGCGTGCCTTTCTTCGCGTTTTTCGAGGCCGAGGCCGAGCACGCGGCGGGCCTGACCGATGATGAGGCCAAGGTCCTGATGCTCTACCGGAGACTCAAGAGGAAGGGGCTCAAGGACGGCTTTACGGGGGTGCTCAGGGATATCGTGAAGCTCTCGGAGTCGGAGGTCGTGACGGCATGAGCTTGTCCGCCGATGATGCATGTAGCGCGGGGACTCCCCGCGGTTCATCGGTGGCCATGATGTATGTATCGTGGCCACCGGCATCCTGGAGCTGGCCAGGCTGATAGATGTAGCAAAAACCAAAGGAGGGCGTATCGTATGGCTGAGGTAAAAATAGACATAACGGCTTCTGATTTCGCCACCCCCGTGGTGGGGAAAATCGTCGGAAGGGTTCAAAAGATTCTGGACTCCCTCACTCTTGACAAGACCCTCTCCCTCAACGTCTCCCAGGCCCTCTCGGCGGTCTCCGCGGTCAAGACCGCCCTGGCCTCCATCCCTGAGGTCACCTACAAGGACGTAGTGGTGCGCTACCAGACGATGGCCTCTCCCCTGCGGCCCTTTACCGAGGGCATGGAACACATAAGGAAGGCGATGGAGGCCCTGCCCGTTGAGAGCACGCACACAATAAAATATGGTGGCCTCCCCGCAAGCATTTCTCCTGGAAAAGGGGGCGCCCGCGCCCGGGACGTCTACGTCCACTTCGCCCCCGCGATTAGCATAACCGCCGCTGGCGGAAGAGACGGCGGGGCGCTGGCAGACGAGATAGACCGCGCCCTGGCTGATAAGTGGCGCTATGACCGCTCGGATCTCAAGCGGGCCATGAGTGCGTAAGATATAGAGGCTCCCCCAAGGGGACCCCGCCGTGTGACCTCCCCCACGCGGTGGGGTTTTTTTCGGCCCGGCCGAAGCTTCGGCCGAAGCTTTGGCCGGGGTGATATAATAACCAGGTCTCCCCCGGGGACTCCCCGCCGCCCTGCACCAGCCCGCAGGCGGTGGGGTTTTTTTTGGCCTCCCTTGTAAACCCGCGCCTGTAAAGCGTTTGCGAGACCCCCCCCGCGCAGACCCGCTTAGGCGTTGGCTTTAAAACTATTCGTTTATTCTGGAAAAGGGGCTTCGGCCTGCAAGGACAAAAAAGCGTGCCAGGCAGTTTTGCCTGGCACGCTTTTCTTTGGGTCTCCCCAAAGCGATAACATTGGGGAAGCACCTGGCGCGGATGCGCGAGCCACCGCCAGGGCGAGCCACACCCCCCCGGCCCCCCCCTCCCGGAAACAGGACCTGCGCCAGGGGGGAAAAGAGGACCTGCGCCAGGGGGGAAAAGAGGACCTGCGCCAGGGCGAGCCACACCCCCCCGGCCCCCCCCGCTCGGAAACAGGACCTGCGCCAGGGGGGAAAAGAAGACCTGCGCCGGGGCGAGCCACACCCCCCCGCCCCCCCCTCCCGGAAACAGCACCTGGCGCGGATGCGCGAGCCACACCCCCCCGGAAGGGGGGGCCAGGGGGGGGAGATATAAGAGCCGTTAATGATGCCGCGCATACCGAACAATAGCGCGAAGCAACCAGCCCTCATCGACCGCGCGAGCGGGAGTCGACGAGCGGGAAGTGAGGAGCGGAAGCGAGGCGGGAGGCAACCAGGCCTACCGAGCGCGGGGGCCGGAGTGGCAGGGGCCGTGCCAGGCAGCCGTTGGGCCTGGCGGGGGCCGTGCCCGGAGGCCCTTTGTGCGCGGCCACCCTACGACCGGCAGGGGCCCGCGACGGAACGCGGGCCCCGGAGGGAAAGAGGGGCCCTGTAGGGAGGGGTAGCGGTCGAGCCAGGGGCGAGTGCCGCGAGTAAGGGCCGTGCCGCCTGAGCGGGAGGGGCGCGGGCCGTATCCGCGCCCCGGCGGAGCAGTGAAGGCTTTTAAGATAGAACATGTCCCCGAATAGGGGACTCCTTAGAAGGCCCCTGCGTAGACAGCCGCGTGCCGCTAGAGGCCGACCGCGCGGGCAACCACCTCCCGCGCTGTTGGCCGTTAGCCGTTGGCCTTTGCTACTCTACGGGGGCGCACGGCCACCGACACAGCCATACCCGCCAAGGTCAGGCTACCTTCCCCTTGCCGAAAAAAAGAAAAGGGCTTAGAATCGATTTTAGGGCGTCGTATAATAAGCTGGCATGGAAATTGCTCAATACTGCCTCCTGACCTGCCCGGACTGCGGCGCCGACGTGGCTTTCCCGGCCTCCTCGGCCCTCTCAGGACTCCCCTGGTTCTGCCCGACGTGCTCGAAAACCCTCATGGCCCCTGTTTCGGTTGTCGTTTCGGAAGATTTTTCGGTGGATGATGCTGTTTTTACGGGGGGTTAAGGTCTGCATACCCCCTTTTTTTCAATTCGGCCTCTCAGGTATAGGGGGGATACGGGCTGTAAGAGCCTGTTTTTGTTGGCGGGGCCTCCGGGCCGCGCCGGAAGAATCTCAGAGGGTTTGACCTGGCCAGAGCGGATAAATACAGCGTGGCCACCTCGTGCATCCGTCAGGAGCCGGGCATCGGGGCTGCTAGATGTATCGTCCAGGCAGCTGCCGGCAGCGGCATCGATACGATATATGTCGTGGGGCTGCTCAGGACCCGGACCTCAGGAGTGATAGATACAGCGAAAGGGGGGTTACGTGGCTACGTGCTCGGCCTCGGCTTCGGATGGGGCCTCGGAAGGTGCTGAAAAGGCTAGTGGTGTCTGGGGGTTCGACTCCCCCCACCGGCAC
>CBDVCR010000126.1:0-8511 GCA_965372535.1 uncultured bacterium
CCCCGTATCTACGGGGCCAACGAGGTTTTTCTATTTCTTTGATGGTGGATTAGGGCCGGGGAATTCAATGCCTCCGGCTTCTCCTTTGACTATCTGATATTCCACTTCAATCCGACAATCCGTAAACCCCTCACACCCCCCTGTCCAGAGTCCTGTACTGTATGGCCTCCGAGACGTGGTGGGCCTCGATTTCCCCGGCGCCCTCCATGTCGGCGATGGTGCGGGAGAGTTTCAGTACCCTTGTGTAGGCCCGGGCCGAGAGGGCGAGCTTCTGCATGGCGGCCTCAAGGAGGCTTCCGGCGGCGGCGGCGAGCACGCAGTGTTTCTTGATGTGCCGGGTCTTCATCTGGCTGTTTGAGTAGCGCCTGCCGCCCTTGAAGCGCGTAAGCTGAAGCTCCCTTGCCCTGACCACCCGCTCCCTGATTGCCTCGGAACTCTCCCCTGCGGTGTCGTCGGAGAGTTCCTTGTAGGGCACGGCGGGCACGGCGAGGTGGATGTCGAACCGGTCTATGAGCGGCCCCGACACCCGCGAGCGGTAGCGGTGTATCTGCCCCGGCGTGCAGGTGCACTGGTGGCGGGGGTCGCCGTAGTAGCCGCAGGGGCAGGGGTTCATGGCCGCAACGAGCATGAAATGCGCCGGGTACGTCACGCTTGCCGCCGCGCGGGAGACCGTGACCTCCTCGTCCTCAAGCGGCTGGCGCAGGACCTCGAGCACGCTCCGCTTGAACTCCGGAAGCTCGTCGAGGAACAGAACGCCGTTATGCGCTATGCTCACCTCCCCGGGGCGCGGGTGCTGCCCGCCGCCTATCAGGGCCACGTCCGATATGGTGTGGTGGGGCGAGCGGAAGGGCCTGCCCGCAAGCAGGGGGCGGCTGTTTCTGAGCACCCCCGCCACGCTGTGGATGCGCGTGGTCTCGACGGCCTCCTCAAAGGTGATGGGCGGAAGCACTGTGGGAAGCCGCTTGGCGAGCATTGTCTTTCCGGAGCCCGGCGGCCCGATCATCAGGACGTTATGCCCCCCCGCGGCCGCGACCTCAAGGGCACGCTTTACGTGCTCCTGGCCCTTGACGTCGGAGAAGTCGTCCTCGTACACGGACGCATGGGCCATGGCCTCCCCGGCCCTTGCCCTTACGGGGCTTATCGAGGCCTCGCCCCTCAGAAGGCCTATCACCTCCGGCAGCGTGGCCACCCCGTGGACCTCGACGCCCCCGACTATTGACGCCTCCGGGGCGTTTTCCGCGGGAAGCACGAGCCTCAGCCCCTCCCGGCGGGCAAGCAGCGCCATCGAAAGCGCCCCCCTCACGGGCTTTACCCGCCCGTCGAGGGAAAGCTCGCCCGTAAAGAGCACGCCGTCCACGGCCTCCCTGGGCACCGCGCCCTCCGAGGCCGCAAGGCCCACGGCAATGGGCAGGTCGAAGGACGAGCCCTCTTTTTTCAGGTCCGCGGGGGCGAGGTTAACGGTGATGGGCCTCAGGGGGAAGTTAAACCCGACGTTCTTGAGCGCCGCCCGCACCCTGTCGCGGGCCTCCTTTACCGCCGCGTCCGGAAGCCCAACCACATTAAAGTGCGGAAGCCCCCGCGAGGCAATGTCCACTTCCACCTCCACCGGCAGGGCGTCTATGCCCATGAGGCTGGCGCTCAGTATTTTCGAGAGCATGGGAGATTATATTAATGTAGTTGTGGAAATATCAAGGGGCGGCATGCCGACCGGGCCATGGTAAGCATATCCCGGCCGCCCTCCCCGCGCAATCGCGTCCGGAAACCCCCAGGCGCCGTCATCCCTGATATAAGTAATGCACGCTTTTTAATGCTGATTGGGACGTTATCATTTTGGCGTGACCGGCGGTCCTTTTCCGCCCTGTTCTTTCGCGCCCAGACCGGAATGCGGTGACATGAGGCAAGTCGGTGACAGAGGCAAGTCAGGCAAGTCGGATGATTGCAATTTGAGGTAATTCCTGTTAAAATAAAACGAATTCGGGCACGTTGCTTCTGTGCGCTTTGGAATGAGAGTGGAGGTTCCACTCTTTTGTTTTTTTGATGGGAAGGCTCGATGACAGGGCATATGAAATCGCTGGCGAGGTGGCGCTGGGCCTCGGCGTCGAGGTCGAGGACATCGAACTGCTCGGCCTGGGCAGGGGCCGGACTCTGAGGGTGACCCTCGACAAGGCCGGCGGCGTTACGGTGGACGACTGCGCCGGGTTCAGCCGCGAGTTCGGGGCCGCGCTTGACGTGGAGGACACCATGCGGGGCACATACAACCTGGAGGTTTCCTCCCCGGGGCTTGACAGGCCCCTTAAGAAGCCGAGGGACTACGAAAAGAGCCTGGGCAAGCTCGTAAAAGTGGTTTTAAACGAACAAACCGGAGGCCAGGGCTTCCTGGTGGGAAGGCTCAAGGACGTTAGGGAGGACCGTGTTATGCTCTCCGTGGGCGAAGGGGAGGAAGAGGTCCTTTTCTCGAATATCAAGAGGGCCAGGTTAGAGGTGGAGATATAATGGCAAAGGAAATCATCCAGCTAATCGAGCAGATAAGCAGGGACAAGGGCGTGCCCAGCGAGGTGCTCATGGGGGCGATCGAGTCGGCCCTGCTTTCGGCTGCGAGAAAAAAGTACGAAGGAAGGAGCACCGTCAACCTCGAACTTGACCACGAGACCTTCGAGATAAAGCTCTATGAGTCCAGGGAAGTCGTGGAAAAGATCGATTACCCGGAGGAGGAGATATTGCTCGAGGAAGCCAGGGCCATAGACCCCGCCGCCGAGATGGGCGGCATGGTGAACGTTCCGCTCCCCTTCCAGGACTTCGGCCGCATCGCCGCGCAGACCGCCAAGCAGGTGATATTCCAGCGTGTCAGGGAAGCCGAGCGCGACGTAATCTACAACGAGTTCAAGGACAAAGAGGGCCAGATTATAAGCGGCACCGTTATGCGGAAGGAAAAGGGGATTTATTACGTTAACATAGGCAAGACGGACGCCATCATGCCCGGCAGGGAGACGCTGCCCGGCGAGACGCTTAAGCGAGGGGACATGGTAAGGGCCATTATCGAGGACATACGGGTCACCCCGAAGGGGCCCAGCATCCTCATCTCCCGGACAGACCCCAGGTTCGTCGCCGAGCTGTTTAAGATGGAGGTGCCCGAGATAAGCGAAGGGCTCGTGGTCATCAAGGACGTGGTGAGGGAGCCCGGGGAAAGGACGAAGCTCGCTGTCTACTCCACCAGCCCCTCCGTGGACCCCGTGGGGGCGTGCGTGGGCATGAAGGGCACGAGGGTGCAGTCCATAGTGCGGGAGCTAAGAGGCGAGAGGATTGACATCATCCCCTGGACCGACGACCTCAGGCTGCTCATCGCCAGGGCCCTGAGCCCCGCGAGCATCGAGAGGGTCGGCATCGTGGAGGACGAAAAGACCGCTATGGTGGTCGTAAACGACCAGCAGCTTTCCATCGCCATAGGCAAGAGGGGACAGAACGTGAAGCTGGCCATGAAGCTTACCGGCTGGGACATCGACATCATGAGCGAGTCCGATTACTCCAAGATAAAGATGGAAGAGGCCGACCAGGCCTTTGAGGGGGCCGCGGGAGAGGCTGCGGAGGCCCAACCCCGGGAGGAGGAAGTCGAGGCCGGCCCCGGAGAAGGCGAAGCTCCGGAGGAGCCGGAAGCGGAGGTAAGCGGCGCCCAGCCCGAACCCGGAGATGACTGAGGGCCCGCGCGGCGATGGGAAGGGACCTCTCCGAGTTCGACATCCAGTATGTAAAGGGGGTGGGCCCGCGAAAGGCCGCGCTCCTTAACCGCCTTGGCATCCTCACCCTCCACGACGCTCTCTTTTACTTGCCCGTCAGATATGAGGACAGAAGGGGCCTCGGAAAAATACGCGACATAACCCCCGGTGCGCTCCATACCGTGGTGGGCAAGGTCGTCTCCTCCGAGGTGGTGGCCCTCCGAAGGGGGGGGAGAAAACTTTTCGGCCCCCCGGGCCGCAGGGGCGGCCTGACGCTCTTTGAGCTTTCCGTTTCCGACGGAAGCGGGGTTTTGAAGGGCAAGTGGTTTAACCAGCCTTTTTTAAAGAAACTCTTCCGTGCCGGCCAGGAGGTGGTCCTGAGCGGCATCGTAAAACCCCCCTTCCGGGGGAGCGCCCTTGAGATGGAAAACCCCGAATACGAACTCCTCGGCGACGGCGGGGACGACCTGATACACACCGCCAGGGTGGTCCCGGTCTACGGGGCGACCGAGAACCTGAGCGCCAGGCAGCTGAGGTCCATAATGTTCAACGTCATCCAGGGTTTCCTCGACGAACTCGTGGACCCCCTGCCGGGGGATATGCTCGAAAGGCTCGGCTTCCCCGGGCTCAAGGAAAGCGTCCTTAACGCCCACTTCCCCGATGCCGGGGCCGATGTCGAGGCCCTCAACGCCCGGGCCGCCCCCTGCCAGAGGAGGCTGTCCTTTGAGGAGCTTTTTATGCTCGAGGCGGGGTTCGCCCTTATCAGGAAGGACAAGGCGCGCGAGCGGGGGATAAGCTTCAAGTGCGAGGGGACGCTCCTCGGAAGGCTCCTTGAGTCCCTGCCTTTCAGCCTCACGGGGGCGCAGTCCAATGCGTTTGCCGAGATAAGGGGCGACATGGAAAGCCACTATCCCATGCACCGGCTCCTCCAGGGCGACGTGGGCTCGGGCAAGACCGTGGTGGCCCTGATGGCGATGCTCACCGCCGGCGAGTGCGGCCACCAGTCGGCCCTCATGGCCCCCACCGAGATACTGGCCGAGCAGCACTACATGAACATCCACCGCATGGTGGAGGACATGGGCCTCAAGCCGTGCCTGCTTACCGGGGGCGGCGGGCGGAAGCCGCTTGAGGAGATTGCAAAGGGAGAAATAGACGTGGTGGTGGGCACCCATGCCCTCATCGAGGAGGGGGTCAGGTTCCGGAAGCTCGGCCTCGTCGTGATTGACGAGCAGCACCGGTTCGGCGTGGCGCAGAGGGCGGTGCTGAGGAAAAAGGCCCTCAACCCCGACGTGCTGATTATGACCGCAACCCCCATTCCGCGCACCCTGTCGCTGACCCTCTACGGCGACCTGGACGTATCGGTCATCGGAGAACTTCCGCCCGGAAGGACGCCGGTTAAGACTTCCCTTTACATGCCCGACCGGAAGGGCCTGATCTACGGGGCCATCGAGGAAGAGGTGCAAGGGGGCGGGCAGGTCTACGTGGTCTACCCGGTCATAGAGGGCTCGGAAAAGACCAGTCTCCGAAGCGCGATAACGGGCGAGGAGGCGCTCGGGAAGATGTTCCCCCGCATGCGGACGGCCCTCCTCCACGGGAGGATGAAGACCGCCGAGAAGGAAACCGTCATGGCGGGATTTAAGGAGGGGGAAATTGATATACTCGTAAGCACGACCGTCGTCGAGGTCGGGGTGGACGTGCCCAACGCCTCGATGATGCTCATTGTGCATGCCGAGAGGTTCGGGCTTTCGCAGCTGCACCAGCTGAGGGGAAGAGTGGGGAGGGGCCGGCGGCAATCGAGATGCCTGCTCCTTGCCTACGGCCCCATCGGCGAGGACGCCAAAAGGAGGCTCGAGGTCATGTGCTCCACCACCGACGGGTTCAAGGTGGCGGAGGAGGACCTCGGCATACGGGGGCCGGGGGACTTCCTCGGCACGCGGCAGTCGGGCCTTCCGAACCTCAGGGTGGCCAATATCATACGCGACGCGGCCCTCCTTGAGGGGGCGCGGAAAGAGGCGTTCGCCCTTGTGGGGAAAGACCCCTCGCTTGAAGGGCATCCCGCCCTGAGGGAGTCGCTTGAGAGGTTCTGGCGCGGGAAGGTGGAGCTTTTTGCAACCGGATAACCAGGAGGGTTTTTTATGTTCATAAGGCTTAAGGAGAGTTTCGAGGCGGGGGTGGAAAGGCTCAGGTGGTTCGCTTCCATCCTGAGCGAGAGGATAAAGGTCGAGTTGGCGGTCATAAAGCTCCTCTGGTCGTCTTCCGACCTTGAGAAAAGGCGGGAGGAACTCCTGAAGCAGATGGGCAAGAGGGTGTTCGAGCTTAGAGGGGCGGGGGAAGTGAACCTGGCGGAGGACGTTAAAATCTCCAGGCCCCTCAAGGAGCTTGAGGCCGTGGAGGCCGAGCTTGAGGGGTTGAGACGGCAGGTCTCGGAGATAGGGGAGGTGGAGCAATAGTGGCCGGGGTGTTCGGCTACCCGCTGCTTGTGGTCTTTGGGCTGCTGGTGGGCTCTTTTTTGAACGTCTGCATATGGAGGATTCCGAGGGGGCAGTCCATCGTCTGGCCGTCCTCCAGGTGCCCCTCCTGCGGCGCGCCCGTAAGGCCCCGCGACAACGTGCCGGTGCTGAGCTTCATATTCCTTGGGGGCAGGTGCCGGAGCTGCGGGGACAGGATTTCGTGGAGGTACCCGGCAGTGGAGTTGTTAAACGCGGCCCTTTACGCGGCAGTGTTTTTCCGTTTCGGCCCGGGCTGGCACCTGCCGGTTTTCCTTGCCTTTGTCTCTTCCCTGATTGTCATTACGTTCGTGGACCTCGACTTCCAGATAATCCCCGACCGGATAACGCTCCCGTGGGTGCCGCTCGGCCTCCTGGCCGGCTCCCTGGTGCTCCCCGACCCGTTTATGAGGGCCGAGGCGCTCGGATGGAAGGGGGCTTTTGCCGGCGCCGCCTCTGGGTTCGGGCTTTTCTACCTTGTGGCGGTCTTGAGCCGCGGGGGCATGGGCGGCGGGGACATAAAGCTGATGGCCGGGGTGGGCGCTCTTCTGGGGTGGAAGGGGGTGCTGCTTACGACGTTCGCGGGGAGCCTGTCCGGCTCCGTGGTGGGGATTTTATTGATGAAATTCAGGGGGAAGGGCCGGAAGGCGAAGATACCCTTCGGTCCGTTCCTGGCCCTGGGGGCGCTCATATGCCTGTTGTTCGGGCAGGAGGTCCTCACGTGGTACCTGGATGTCTGAGACAGGCGGGATACTGCTGGTACTTTTCTACCTTGCGGCCGTTGTCGCCGCGGTCTTTGTCCTCTACGGGGCGGTAAAGCTCTACCTCAGGCTCAGGAAGAAGGAGGCGGCGGGGCGGGTTTCCGACGTTGGCTTTGTGGTCGACACCTTCCACGGGCTCGTCGCCCAGCTCAAGGACAAGGAGAGGGAACTCGATGTCCTGAGAAAGCGGGCCGAACAACGGGCCGGCATCATGGAGGACTATAACGAGAACATCCTGCAGAGCGTGCCCAGCGGGGTGATAACCCTGGACGGGAACTGGAAGATTGTCAAGGTCAACGCCTCGGCCGAGAGGATGTTGGGCATACGCTCCGGGCTCCTTGCGGGGCATGATTTCCGGGAGGCGTTCTCGGGCGGCCCCGAACTGAGGGGCCGCGACAGGGTGGAGAGGGGGGAGACGCCCTATGTCGCCGCAAACGGCAGGAGGCTCTGGCTGGGGTATTCTCTCACGCCCCTGAGGGACGCCGGGGGCGAGAGCATCGGGCAGCTTTTTATTTTTACCGACCTTACCGAACTCAAGGCCCTCCAGTCGCAGGCCGAGCTCAGACAGAGGCTGTCGAGCCTGGGGGAGATGGCCGCCGGCATCGCCCATGAGCTCAGAAACCCAATGGGGGTGATATCGGGCTATATGCGGCTGCTTTCAAGGAAAGTGCAACCCGGGCTCAGGCAGACCGTGCAAGCCGTTTCCGAGGAGGTCAGGGCCATGGACACGATTATCGGCGATTTCCTTTCCTTTGCAAGGCCCCGGGAACCGGACCTGGCCGAAGTGGACCTCTCGCGCCTCGTCGCGGAATGCGCGTCCAACGCCCTGGGCCAGAGGCGCGACATTGAGGTAAGCCTTGACCTTGAGGAAGGCATCGTCGTCAGGGGAGACGCGGTGCTCCTCAGGCAGGTCTTTGCCAACCTCTTGCTGAACGCCCTGGAGGCCCAGGAAGAAGGGGGGGAAATCTCTGTCTCCTCCGTGCGGGAAGGCGGCTCGATATGCGTCCTGCTCTCCGACACCGGCCACGGCATCGACGAGGGAGTCAGGGACAGGATATTCCTGCCGTTTTTTACCACCAAGGAGAAGGGTACCGGCCTCGGCCTCGCCGTTGTGCACCGGATAATCACAAGCCACGGCGGGAGCATTGAGCTTCAGGGAGGGGAGGGCGGCGCCACCTTCAGGGTCAGGCTGCCCCTGGGGGGAGGTTAACCCGGACATCACTGCTGTCCAAGATAATCTGAAAGACCTGCCCTCGTATCTATAACACTTTGATTTTCAAGGCTTATTGGACAGGGTTTGCCACTATCTGAGATGAGGTTGTCTATCCGGGCCATATGCTGTCCAAGAAACCGGGAAACGATGAGTCCTTCCGAATACAGACGTTTTCCCTCTAACCCGGATATTTCATGAGTATTATGAAAAATAGAACAGAAGGCATGAAAATACAAAATGTCCAGAGGAATATTCTATTTTTAGTTCAAGGTACGTTTTGTCACCGGAAAAAGTTAACGGAATTTCCGGAGCACTCACCCTTGTATAATGAAGGTGTATTG
>CBDVCR010000127.1:0-8300 GCA_965372535.1 uncultured bacterium
TCGAAGGGCCTGTCGAAGGGCCTGTCGAAGGGCCTGTCGAAGGGCCTGTCGAAGGGCCTGTCGAAGGATGCGCCTTTTTTATAGCGTTCAATCTTCCGGAGATTTCCACAGGAATTTTGCTTAAATATCGCTCACTTCCGCCGCCCGCCGGGCGTTCAAGGGGTGTTCAAGGCCGCCCGGCCTTCATTGCCCGCTTTTATCGATAGGCGGGGTTTTCCAACCCCGCCTTGACGCTTTCTCTTGCCCGCCAATGTCAAAGAACGCTCCACCTTTGCGGGAGCAGGTTTGTAACCTGCTCCTTTAATGCTCCGCATTTTAATTCCCCCGGACGGAACTTGTCCATGTTGAGGAGTTCACTTTTTTGAAAGAGTGGCCCTGAAATGTACGTGGTGTGCCTGCAATCAAATAGTTTCGAGAAAGATTAGCCGTTGAAGATTTCATCCAGAACGTTTCGGGAACCGCGAGAGTTGCTTCCTGAAGGTGAGAACATAAATTTTCCGTAATTTTGCCGACTTCAAGCATAAATCCACAGGGAGCATATCTTCCTTTTGACTTCAGTGTAGCAAAAGTGATACACTTTTTCAGGAGGTGGTTTATGCCTGCAAAGAATCCCAGGGTCAATGTAGTCCTGGAGAAGCCCCTGTACAAAGCCGTGGAAAGGCTTGCGAAAAAGGACGGCGTCTCGATGTCCCTGAAGATGCGCGACCTCGTAAGGGAAGCCCTTGAGCTTGAGGAGGACGCTGCTCTTGCCATGCTGGCAGAGGAACGAGAGGGGACTTTCAAAAAGGGGAAGGCTCTCAGCAGCGAAGATGCATGGTAGCTTCTCGTTTCAGGCTTCTGTACCATCCGGATGTGAAGGCGGTCGACATACCTGAACTCGATTCCAGGCTGAAGACACGAATCAAGAAAGCCATCGAGAGCCGTCTTGCCGCCGCTCCGCAAGAGTACGGGGAGCCCCTGAGGAAGACCCTTAAAGGATACTGGAAACTGAGGGTCGGCGATTACAGGGTGGTGTACAGGATAGCGGGGGATGAAGTCTGGATACTCGGGATAATTCATAGGAGAGATGTTTATAGGAATATAGCCAATAGGCAATAGCAGTGCCAAGGGAAACACTAACAAAGTGTTTGCTTCAAGCGGAAGTCGCAACCCTGAACGGCTTGTGCTTTTCGCGTCTTTGGAGGGGAAAGCCGCAGTTGTCGGAAAATGAAACAGCTGCGGTGTTAAGGAAGCAATCCTTCCCCCCCCAATTTCAATTTCAAATTATCATGGCGCTGCTCAGTGGGAGGTTGTTTGCGGGAGGGAGAATACCGTTTTCTACGGGGCGGAACCCGTCCATGTGAACTGGTTCACCTTGAGGAGTTCCTTTTTCTGTTCCATTCTGTTTCCCTTGAGGGGTGGGGTAAGAATCAGATGGAAGTTGCGGCTTTCCTACGAGCAGGAGCCTTTTTTAAATTCCGATGAAATTATTTAAAGTATCCTATGTTGTGCAAACCTCCCATACTCTAAGCTCGCAGAAGTTAAAAATATTTGACCGGGATATATGCTTAATATATAATTAATTTCATACCTAATTTTGCTGATATTTAAATGGACATTAACACAATTAAAGAGATTCTGGCCTTGATGAACAGGGATGCCTTTGAACTGTTTATCATCAACTTGTTTGGAAACAGTTATGACTACAGATTTAAACAATTAAATAAGGATGGAGATGGAACTTATTTCAATGAATTATTAGACTCGTATGGTGGCACCATACATGATGTGTATGTTTCACATTATCCTCCGATAGATATCTTCTATAATCCTGACACGTTTAATTTGTCTGATCCATTTCTTCTTTCACGACTTAAAAATATTAAGAGCCTCTATGAGGGGAAAGTGGGCTATTGGGGTATGGTATCGCCAGAACTTGTAGAAGAAGATGATAAATTACGATATATATATTTCATAAGCAATCTATCCGGCCATAATAGAGATGAATATTTTGAAGTGCTGCTTCCAAAATACAAAACAATACTAAATATAATTGGCTTGCACTCAAAAGGTTCAGGCATCGGCAGCATTGACTCATTTTTCGAAAAAGATAGAAAAAACGCAGAGAAAACCTTCAAAGATTTAATACAAAACCATAAAGATGGTCTATCAATCACAATCACCTCAGGAGGAGCAAGCGTTAGATATTTCAACTCAGAGAAATACCTTTACTCAGGGGTTTCGAGAGAAAGTAAATTTCCATACGAGCCAGTAATTATTGAAGCTAACCAACCGAATATATTACATGAATTTGAGCAGCTAATTGAAAGCGATTCAAAAGAGAAAGAGGTTGAAGAGTTCTTGACCGAGAACTATCGCTTGATTTTTGGTCCACAATATGACCAGATCGAAACTCAACTATGGCTCAAATTTCCAGAAGCCGACATGAGAAATAAAAGCAGAAGGCTAGATATATTTCTCAGAAACAGCGTAATTAATGATTGGGAATTATTTGAGGTTAAGAGAGCAATTAATCTCACAGGGAATTATCGTGACATCCCAGTGTTCAGCGCTGAGATATCTCACGCAATGCAACAAGTAAAAAACTATGCAAAACTATTATCCCAAGATTCAATTAGAAGAAAATTCGCAAAAGAGGGCATAGAATATTTTGAGCCATCTCTACATATTGTAGCTGGAAGAAGACCGCAAATTCCTCATAAGGAATGGCGTTGGCTTCTTGCTAGCAATAAGGAAGTAAAACTTATTACACTTGACGATCTACTATCAGAGATGAAATCGCGCACAGATACTCGATTTTTACTGTGATATGAGAAGGCAGAATGCGGACAAACGTGCTCGAAGAATTCTCCAGGATTTTGTAACAGGAGAGTCAAGGTAATTATAAGTTAAAAGAGGAAAAGGGGACAGCGCCCCCTTCCCTCTTTCATCCATAAATATATGCTCATCAAATTCCTTAATTCTGTGTCCTTGTGAGGTGTACATCGCAACCCTAATCAATTGTGTTTTTCGCGTCTTTGGAAGGGAAATCGAAAGTCAACTAAAGCTGAAACCCTTGTCATTTTCAGTAAGAAAATGGATTCCATACAGAGCGATATTATAGCAGAATATCTGAGCATCCCCTCATACAAACTGAAGTTACCCAAAAAATCACCTCCTAACCCCTTGATTTTCAAGCATTATAAACTCCGGTTTCATTGACAGGCCGCTTGCGCGGGGTGTAGACTTGATTGTGGGGAATAACGGCATGGGGGGTACAAAGCGGCTCATCCTTCGACAGGCCCTTCGGCAGGCTCAGGACAGGCTCAGGATGATTTCAGAGCGGCAAAGCGGCAGAACGACAGGATTCAGAAAAATAATCCCCCCGCGCCCCCCTTTGCTAAAGGGGGGAGAAAAGCAGGCCGGGCATTGAACACCCTTTGAACGCCGGGGCGGGCCGGAATATTCCGAAAAATAAGGGGGTTACGCAGGTTTTAAAGGAAAGGCTTTGAACATATAAAAAAAGGGCCGGTGTTTGAGCAATTATTTCAACGGCTCCCTGACCCGCCGCTGGGTGAGGTCCTCAAAGGCGGTGATGGCGGCGATGCTTCCCTGCCCCACGGCCACGGCTATCTGCTTTACGCCGCCCGTTATGTCACCGGCGGAGTATACGCCCGGCATGGAAGTCCTCATCCGCCCGTCCGTCTTTATATAGCCCTCGGCGTCGATTTCAAGCCCGAGTTTCGCGGCAACTCCGCTGCTGGGCACATAACCTATGGATATGAAGACCGCCTCTGTCTTTATATCCCTGCTGCCGCCGGTCTTGAGGTCTTCCACCCGTACCTTTTCGACCAACTCCTTTCCCAGGATTTCGACCAGGCGGGTGTTATAGAGGACTTCGACGTTTCGCTGAAAGAGGCTCTGCTTGAGCCTTTCCTCCGCCCTGAAGGAGTCTCCTCTGTGCAGGAGGGTTACATGGGCTCCGATGCTGTCGAGGTAGAGGGCGTCGGTAAGCGCGGTGTTTCCCCCTCCCACCACAACGACGTTTCCGCCGTCCTTGTAGAGATAGCCGTCGCATGTGGCGCAGTAGCTAACGCCCCTGCCCGCGAGCCTTTTCTCCCCGGGCGCGTCGAGTTTGCGGTTTTCCGCGCCCGTGGCGATGATTATCGCCCTGGCGGTGAAAGCGCCCGCCTTCGTGGAGACCTCGAAGCCCTTTTCGGTCTTTTTAATGTCATCCACCCCTATGCCCTGCAGGAGCGCCGAGTACTGCATGGCCTGCTGCGCCATCAGCTCCACGAGGGTCTTGCCCGCTATGCTCGGAAAACCCGTATAGTTTTCCACCACCGGGGTGATGGCGACCTGCCCGCCGACGTTGGCTTTTTCCAGTATCACGCTCTTAAGCCCGCTCCTTTCGGCGTATATGGCGGCGGTAAGCCCCGCCGGGCCTCCGCCCACGATGACGAGGTCGTAATCCCTGCGCCCCTCCCTGTCGGCGGGCATGACGTACTCCGGCCGTCTGCCGAGCACGAGGGATTCCATGAAATACTCCTCCGGCTCCAGCCCCTGAGAGGTGTTAACGCCGTCTATGAAAGTCTTGGGCACGCTGAGGGCGGCGTGTTTTTCGGCGAGGTCCCGGTTTTCGTAAATCTCGACAATCTCGGCCGTGACGAGGTCAGGCCGCGCGACGGCCGCGGATACGGCATACAGCGACTGCTGCGGGCAGTAGGGGCAGGTGGGGCTTACGAAGACGCGCGCGTGCCTCTTCTCCTTTATTTTTTCGAGCCGTTTCAGGGAGTCCTCCGTGACGGCGGGCTTCCCCGTGGAGGCCATTATCAGCGCCATTACGAGCGTGCGGCCCTCCTCGCCCAGGGGTGCGCCGGTAAACCGTATGGAGTATTTCTCCGGGGCTATGAGCAGGGTGGGGGAGCGCTCTACCTTGTATTTGCCTGACGCCTCGTCCCCCACCTTATGAAACTCGGCCTTTATGCGGGGCTCGGTCTCGGAGATTTCCCTTATCAGCGCCGTTGCGATGTCGTTGTACTGGTCGTTTACGCCCTCTTTCGTAAAAAGCATGACCAAGACGGGCTCCCTGAGGAGCTTGAAACTCTCCCCGAGCGCTTCCCTCATGTCGGCAGTGAGGATTTCTCGTTCCATTAGTCGTATTCTATCTTAAACGGACATTTCTGTGAAGCCCGCCGCATCAGACGACATACGCGGTCGATAAACCTCCCTGCGGCAGAGACCGCGGGGTATCCTGAAAAAGCAGGGAGTTGACAACCACGCGGCAAGACCACGGGGAATGCACTGGTGCATTCAATACGGATATAGATGAAACTCAGGAGGCTTTTCGAAGGATGCGTTATTTTTTCACGGCAGACGTTATGGCGAGCCTGTCGAGCCGTGACGGTCTGTATTTTCAACGGCCAATGGCATTGTCCGGCGCGGGAAACCCAATCGGGCGCGTCCCGGAGAGTCCGGGACAGCACGGGCTTCTTGCTTTTTTTTATTGGCAGGGGTATAGTTTGAAGCTGTAAAGGCTGTTGCAGGCGGCATTTCCGCCCTCGGATATCTCCCCGGAAAGGAGAACGGAAGATTGGACGACAAGAGCGGAGAAGACTTGGTGGACGGGGTCTACGGCAGGGACGGTTTCTTTAAGGCCGTCACGCCGATGGCCAACTTATCCCAGCGAAACAGGTTCAGCTCCGGCGTTTTCATCGCGGGCATCGACGGCTTCGAAAAATTCGTCGAAACCCACGGTGCCCGGCCGGGGGAAGAGGCGCGTGAGCTGGTCGCGAA
Organism: uncultured bacterium; assembly: GCA_965372535.1. GTDB lineage: Bacteria > Nitrospirota > Thermodesulfovibrionia > Thermodesulfovibrionales > JdFR-86 > CBDVCR01. The sequence goes on from CBDVCR010000127.1 coordinate 5,776, forward strand.
CATCATCAAGTCCCACATACGGGTCTCCGATGTGGTGGGCCGGTACGGAGAGGCCGAGTTCATCGTTTTCCTCCCGCAGGTGGCGCCCGCCGCTCTCCTTAAGATAGCGGAGCTTATCCGCAATTTCGTCGAGCTTGAGACCATGAATAAACTGCCCATGACCATAAGCGTGGGGGCATGCCAGGGCATGCTCGACAAGGACGCCGAGAAGGCAATAGGGCGGCTTGCGGCCTCCGCCGAAGAGAACCTCAAGAAGGCCCGGGGTTCCGGGAAGAACACGACCGTTGTGAGCAACCCGAAGGCCTGACCACCCCCTTTGTGTCCCGTCGGAACCATTTTCCTTCCACGGATGATTAAACCTTTCTGCCTTTTGAGTGTCTTATCCTTTAGAACAAGGTGCATTTATGGGCGAAGATAGCGTTTTGGTAAACAGATGCATCGAAGGAGAAGGCGAGGCATTTGACGTGCTGGTGATGAAATACCAGAAACCGCTTTACTCGCTGCTTTACCGGATGTTGAGCAGCCATGACGACGCCGCCGAAGTGCTCCAGAAGACCTTTGTCCGGGCCTTTACCGGGCTTCCTGGCTTCAAGCGGAAGTCGAGCTTCAAGACCTGGCTTTACCGGATAGCCGTTAACCTGGCAAAGAACGTCTACCGCGAGCGTTCCTCCACAGAGCACGTACCCCTTGAATGCATGGACATCGGGGACGGGCCGCGCGCTCTTGAGTCCTTAATCGAGGGGGAAAACAGGCAACTGCTCAGGCGCGCGGTGGGCGGGCTTCCACAAAAGCAGCGGCTTACCCTCATCCTGAGGGTGCAGGAGGGATGCGCCTTTGCCGAGATAGCCGGGATAATGAGGTGTTCCATAGGGACCGCAAAGGCCAACTACCACCACGCGGTTCAAAAATTAAAGGGCATGCTTGCCGGCGAAAACCCGGGCTCCGGCGCCGTCGGCGACAGTGTGGGAAAAAAAACCGGATAACGGAGATGACGGCATGAAATGCAGGGATAAGGGCATAAAAGAGATGCTTCCGCAGTACCTGTCGGGAGAGCTTGACCGGGATGCGCGCGCAGGCGTCGAGGGACATCTCAATGTCTGCGTGGACTGCCGGGCCGAGATGGACGTCCTCCGCGCCCTTTCCTCGGAAACCGTCCCCGACCCGGGCGAGGGGTTCTGGGCCGGGATGCCGGGCAGAATACGCCGGGCTTGCCTGCAAGAGAAGGAAAAGGGGAAGGGTTTCCGGGAAAAGCTGCGCCCGCCCGTCTGGGCCTGGGCCGGCGGGGTTGCGGCAGCGGCGGTGGTTTTTGTCGTTGCCTTATGGCCCAACGGCATTGTCAGGAATGATACCGCCGTGGACCTGTATTCAGCGGACGACTATATATATGAATACGCGGATGCCGCCGGCGCCGTGAGCCTTAACGGGCTTGAGGGAGGCGAACTGGACGCCCTTGCCTCGTGGGCAGGGGATGAACTCGAAGCCGCGGGCGAGGAAGCCGCTATTGCACTGGCCGACGGCACGGCGGGCGGGTTTTATGAGGAATTCTCCGATATGGACGCTCAAGAACTGGAAAGTTTTTCCAGAATGCTCGATAAAGCGAAACAGGAGGTGTGACATGAAATATGGGAAGATTTTTATGGCAGCGGCGCTCTTCACTCTTACGGTAGCCGGTGTGCCTGCCCTTGCCGAGGAGCATGCCCCGCCCGGAACGGGCGCTCCCTACGTCCTTGCGTTTGACGAAAGGCCGGGCAGCTGGGGGCCTCCCCCACAGGGTAAACGCGAGGAGGCCATGAAGAAGGTGGAGACGCTTAAGAAATGGCGTCTCATAGAGGAGCTTAACCTGGACGAGAAGACGGCCGACAGTTTCCTCCCCATGCTGAGCTCAATTGACCGCGAGCGGCGGGAGTTGATGAAAGAGCGCATGGAGGCCCTGCGGCGGCTAAGGGAAGCCCTGAATTCTCCTGCCCCCGGGGAGCGGAGGATAAAGGAAGGCATTGATATGGCGGAAAGCGTGTCCAGGAAGCTTCAGGAACTAAGTGAAAAGGAAATAAAGGCGGCCAGGGAGCATCTTACCTACGAGCAGCAGGCCCGTTTCCTGATATTCAACCAGGAGTTTGCGCGCGAGATGCGCCGGATTATCTCTCGCGCCCGGGGACGGCGGCCCGGCGGACAGGGCCGCGAAGGTGGGCCGATGTACGGCGGTCAGGGCCGGGAAGGGGAGCCAATGTACGGCGGTCCCGAAGGTGGCAGGCCTCCTTTTCCTCCCGGAGGACGGAGGTAAATGTCTGGAATGGATTAAAAAAGGAAGAGGCGGGGGCAGCCCCGCCTCTTCCAGCCTTTGCTAATGATGATATGCCTGACCCGGATATTGCACGAGTCTGGTTTGCCGCAGACGCAAGGCGCGCGGGACGCGAAGGGCGACAGTGTCCCCCGGCACTATCAATACCGCGAGTGTCGCGCAACGCCGCGAATGCGGAATTTCGCGGGGGTCCGTGACCCCCAGGCTCGCCCGAAGCAACTGTGTT
>CBDVCR010000128.1:0-8233 GCA_965372535.1 uncultured bacterium
GAATCAAGTTCAGGGTGACAATTCAAGGGATTGCCGAATCAACCGGCCAAGCATAAAATAAAAATAGAATATTCCTCTGGGACACTTTTATATAACATCCGCCCTCCCGATAGGCGGGACTTTCCAGTCCCGCCGGGGGCCGGTTCTCCGGCGGGACTGGAAAACCCCGCCTATGCCCGTGATTGTTTTCATATCTTTTGTTCTCTTTTTCCATAGTGTTCATGCAATGAACGGGTTAAACTTTTCAGAGGATTATCTTGCAGGCCTCTTCCCCCTTGAGGCGGAAAGGCCGGAGTGGCGATAGTAAAACATGCGTTTTAATGCCGGATGAGCTATTGCTTGATGTTCAGCTCGATGAACATGGTGTTTCCGCCGAAAGTAAAGGGGATGATTTTCGTAATGCTGCCAGGGGGATTATGCAGGTGCTGCCTGTCGCCAAGGACGACGGTCGGGATGGAGGCGTCTACATTTATGCCCTTTCCGGTGAGTATTTTTTTCGCGTTTCCCCATACCATGCTGGTAATCTCTCCCACCAGGTCCCCTATGCTTGAGAAGGAAATATCGCCTTCCTCTCCAGCGAACACCCCGCGGTAAATATCCTCTATCGCCTCCTTGCTGAAGCTGATGGCGACGGACGCGCTCGCCTCTCCCGTAATCCCCAGGGTTCCCGTAACAAAGGATCTAAGGGATTCCCTGCTTTCGGGCTTGAAAACATCGAGCTTGATGCCCGCCATTGAATCAATTACGCTTCTTGCGGACTCCCCTAAGGCTCTTATTAACTCCTGTTCCATGATAACCCCTTGATGCCCGCCGAAATTACCAACCGGTTAGTTTTCCATGAAATTCTGAATTCCGGGTATTTAAGGCACATTTCGCATCTTAACGCCGGACGGCTTCTGTTCTCCCTGGTATTTAAAGTAAAGCTTTAAAGATATTACCACGCGTCTCTTTAAATTTCAAGATTTAATCTACCATAAGGCCATAACCGAAAATTGAGGCTTCCCCCGGGCCGGTTGCACCGGACGGGAACCGGGCCTTCTTTTCCCGCGAGTCATTGCACGTCCGGGACCGTGGCCGGCTTCACTTTCTTTTCCTTTTAGGCGATAATCATAATAAGCGGCCGGTAAAATACTGAGCGAAAAAAAAATCCAGGAGGATTGGATGGGAAGGCTTACGCGGTATTTTTTTGAGGGGCTTATTTTCCTGGGCCCCGTTGTGGCGACTGTATACGTCATCTACATCGTGATTGTCAAGATTGACGGAATATTCGACTTCAGGGTGCCGGGGCTGGGCTTTGCGGTTACCGTTGTCCTGATAACTCTCATCGGCTTTATCGCCTCGAACTTCCTGACGATGAAACTCGTCGGCGTGATAGACAGGCTGTTCAGGCGCCTTCCACTCGTAAAGATGATATATACCTCGGTCAAAGACCTCGTGGGGGCGTTTGTGGGCGACAAGAAAGGGTTTAACAAACCGGTGCAAGTGGCCCTGTCGCCCGGGAGCAATGTGAAGGTTCTTGGGTTTATCACCTCGGAAAGCCTTGTCGGCATGGGACTTCGGGGCAATGTGGCGGTGTATCTTCCCCAGTCGTATAATTTCGCCGGAAACCTCATCATTGTGCCCAGGGAACAGGTAAAGCCGATAACCGCGCCGAGCGGCGATGTAATGAAATTTATCGTCTCCGGCGGCGTCTCGACCAAGGAAAGCGAATAGACAGGAGAGGACTGATTCGAGTTATTCGACGGAGGTTGTTCTTTTTCTCTTGTGGCAGATAAAGCACTGGTCCTTTGGGGGATGCGTCTCTTTTCTCGCGGCGTATTTGCGCGCCCCGTGGCAGTCGAGGCAGGCCGTTTCCTCGCTTATGCCCCGGTGCATGCCGTTTTCCGGTATCCGGGGGGAGCGCTTCCCTGATATGGCATAAAGAAACCCGATGACCGCAAGCACGAATACAACGAATATAATGGTGTTCTTAATGGCGCGGCTCCTTTCCGGGACCGGTGTTTCGCGGAAATATTTTAGCATAGCGGAGCATTCCGGGTCACTCGGAAAATGAAAAAAAACAGGGCGGCGGGTGTTTGTATATTTCAGCCTGTGGTATTATAATAAAACGTTTTTTACGATAGCCGGAAATGATAGATATCGATTCCTTATTTATCACCCTCAGGGACGCCACCAAGAACGTCCTTGTATCGCTGGCCGCCCCCGAGCCGGTGCCGGGGGAGATATGCTCCCCCGACAAGAACCCCCATATCGGCTATGTGAGCGGCAACGTGGGCATGACGGGCGAGATGAAAATCTCCATCACCGTCAGCTTCAGCAAGGAACTGATAACAAGAATTTACGCGCATGTCTTCCCTGATGACGCCTCGCAGGTCACCGTCTTCCACATGGGCGACCTGGTGGGGGAAATCACCAACATGATAAGCGGCAGCCTCAGGAGCATCCTTGCGGGCCTGGACATGAAATTCGACTCCTCCATCCCCACGGTGGTGGTGGGCTCCCAGCAGATATTCCATCCCACCGGGACCATTGCCAAGATTATCCCCTTCACCGTTGGGGGCGACCCCATGTTCGTGGAAATAGGCATCAAAGCCTTCTGAACCCGGCCTCAGACCTTTGATTTCGTGAAGCCGCCCCCCTTTAATAAATTGCGGATTTGCGTTATAGTGTTACACCCTTAATCACGGAAAAGGATTCGGAATGTACAACCTCATAAGTTTTGCCGGCATATTCGTGCTGATGTCCGTTGCATGGGCTTTTTCCACGGACAGGAAAACGGTCAACTGGAGGGTGGTGTTCTGGGGCGTGGGGCTTCAGATGGCGTTTGCTATTTTTATCTTCGTTGTGCCGGCCGGCGCTTCTTTTTTTCTCTTTTTAAACGACGTCGTCGTTAAGGTGCTCGACAGCGCGGGCGCCGGCACGAGATTCCTCTTCGGGAGGCTCGCCCTTCCGCCGGGCACGGTAAATGAGCACGGGGAAGAGTCCCTCGGCTTCATCCTCGCCTTTCAGGCCCTGCCCACCATCGTGTTCTTCGCGAGCGTTATTGCCGTGCTTTATTACGCGGGGGTAATGCCCTGGTTCATAAAGCGCTTCTCGGGCCTCTTCACGCGGCTCATGCGGATAAGCGGCGCCGAGTCCCTCTGTGCCGCGAGCAACATATTCGTCGGGGTCGAGTCCGCCGTGACCGTGCGGCCCTACCTTGAGAGGATGACCCGCTCGGAGCTTTGCACTATCCTCTCCGTGGGCATGGCGAGCATCGCCTCCAGCGTCATGGCCCTGTACGTTTTTATACTCAAGGGCCAGTTCCCGACCATAGCCGGGCACCTGGTCTCGGCCTCTTTTCTCTCCGCACCGGCGGCCGTGGTGATGTCAAAGCTCATGGTGCCCGAGACCGGACGGCCAGAAACGCTCGGCGTTGACGTGGAGCCGCATTACGAGAAGGAGTCCTCGGTTATAGCGGCCATAATCAAAGGGGCCGACGAGGGCCTAAAGCTGGTCTTCGGCATCGTGGCGCTCCTGCTTGCGTTTCTGGGCATAGTGGCCCTTTTGGACGCTGTTTTAAAGGGCACGGGCGGGCTTTTGAGCGCGGATTTCGACCTTTCCCTGACAGGCCTGCTGGGGTATCTTTTCTATCCCTTTGCGCTGATAATAGGCGTCCCGCCCTCCGACGCCATGGAGGTAGCGGGGCTTATAGGCGAGAGGGTCGTGGCCACCGAGGTTAAGTCCTATCAGGACCTTGCGGCGCTCATGAGTGCCGGGGCGCTCAATGAGCCGCGCTCCGCATTCCTTGCGGCATACGCCCTTTGCGGGTTCGCCCATGTGGCGTCGCTTGCCATCTTCGTGGGCGGCATCTCCGCGCTCGTGCCGGGCCGCACCGGCGACCTTTCGGCCCTGGGTTTCAGGTCCCTTGCCGCCGCCACCCTGGCCTGCCTCATGACCGCGTCCGTTGCGGGTACGTTCTTTACACAGGGGTCCATCCTTCTTGGTGGGCAGTGAACATAAAAATCAACTGGTTAGTAAGTTATAATTGATGAACCAAACAGCCGGAGGTGATGATGCTTGGATTAAGGCTCGACAGCCTGAGAGACGCGGTGGCGGAAAAAGTGAGGCCCTTCTTTGAGGACGTGCTTGGGGGGTACCAGGACAATGTCCATTCCATCCATGTGGTGGGAAGCGCCCTTACAGGGGATTTTGACGAGAAGACCTCTGACATAAACTCCATCTTCGTGCTCAGGGAGATGGACGTAAAATTCCTCGAAGTGCTCGCCCCCAAGGGCAAGAAATACCGGAAGCGGAAGGTCTCCGCACCACTTATCATGACCCCGGGCTACATCCAGGAATCCACTGACGTCTTCCCCGTTGAGTTCCTGAGCTTTAAGCTCATACACGAGGCGGTCTACGGAGAGGATATTTTAAGGGACATTGAGATACGCCCCCGCGACCTGAGGCATCAGTGCGAGCGGGAGATAAAGACCAAGCTCATCGGGCTCCGGCAGGGCTACATTTCCTCCCTGGGAGACGCGGCGGCTATCGCGCAGGAACTGGCAAGCTCCATAACGGGCCATGTCCCGCTTCTCAGGGGGATTGTCATGCTCAAAGGCCATGCGCCCCCTGTCCTCCATGACGACGTGATTACCGCCCTCGGAGATGCCACCGGAGTGGACTGCGGGGCATTCAGGAAAGTCCTCGAAGAAAAACGACGGAAAGTGAAACTATCAAAGGACGAGGCCGACCGGCTGTTCGAGGACTACTACGCCGCCACCGAAAGCCTCGGGAAAGCAGTGGATGAGATACAGGCATAGTCTTCCGGCAGCCGCGCTGGTCATACTCCTTGGGGTCGCCGTATGCCTGGCCGCCGCTCTGCCCGAGATGCCCCCAAGGTACGTGGTGGACCTGGCGGGGGCCGTCGAGGACAATGTTGAGATGAAGCTTAACGGCTACCTCCAGGAGCTTGAGCAGAAGACCACCGCGCAGGTCATCGTGCTCACCCTGGATTCCCTGGAGGGCATACCCCTTGAGGACTATTCCCTCCAGGTGGCGGAAAGCTGGAAGCTTGGCCGCAAGGACAGGGACAACGGCCTCCTTATCCTCTTTGCCATGAAGGAACGCAAATACCGTTTCGAGGTGGGCTACGGCCTCGAGGGAATTCTGCCCGACAGCCGGGTGGGCAGCATCGGCAGGCAGTACATTGTGCCGTACTTCAGGCAGGGCGACTACACAAGCGGCATAGCCGGGGCGGCCCTTGCCGTGGCGACCGTAATAGCCCGGGACAGCGCGGTGGAGATAACCGGCATGCCGAGGCTCAGGACGGGCGGCGGAGATGGCGGAGGACGGCCCGCCGGGAAACCCGGCATACTTGGAACAATATTTTCCATACTTTTCTTTGTCGGGTTGATATATATGTTCATCCGTCATCCGAGGATGCTCATTCTGCTCTTCCTGTTCTCCGGCATGGGCGGAAGACGCGGCCACTGGGGCGGAGGAGGGGGTTTCGGCGGCGGAGGTTTCGGCGGCGGCGGGGGCGGCGGCTTCGGCGGGGGCGGCGCTTCCGGCGGCTGGTAGAGTTTTTATATGGTCCATGAGTTTGCGGTTAATTATTGAGGGATTAAAGGAGGTTTCGAGATGTCAAAAGGACTCAAGGTCACTCTCATAGTCGTTGCCGTACTGGCCGTGCTGGTAATCGGCCTTTTCGGCTGGGTCATCGGCGGATACAACAGGGCCGTGGCAATGGACGAAAACGTAAAGGGGAGCTGGGCGCAGGTGGAAAACCAGCTCAAGCGCCGCTACGACCTCATCCCAAACCTTGTGGAGACCGTAAAGGGCTACGCCTCTCATGAAAAGGAACTCTTTGAGAACATCGCCGAGGCCCGCACGAAGTACTTCCAACAGAAGACCATAGGGGGCAGGATAGAGGCGTCGCAGGGCCTTGAACGGACGCTCTCGCGGCTCCTCCTGCTAAGGGAGCAGTACCCCCAGCTCAAGGCCAACGAAAACTTCCTAAAACTCCAGGACAGCCTCGAGGGTACGGAAAACCGTATCGCTGTGGAAAGAAAACGCTACAACGATTCCGTACAGCTCGTGAACACCTACGTAAGGACATTTTACGGCAGGCTCTTTGCCGCCCTTGCGGGGGTTGAGAAAGCCGATTACTACGAACTGCCCGAAGGCGAGGCCGAGACCCCCAAAGTGCGTTTCGATTAACCCGGACAAGCTGTTTGCAGCAAGGCCGCCTCATTGTTCCCTCTCCTTGAAGGGCAGGGTGGGGGGGGAATAATTGGTGTAATTGGAAAGAGAATCAGCTTCGGGGAGCGGTTATAGCGAGCATCCTGTCAAGGGCTTTTTTCGCGGGAATGCGTATCTCCTCGGGGACTTTTATCTCGTGTTCCATCGTTTCAAGGGCGTTCAGGACGCTCTTTAGGGTCGTCTTTTTCATGTTGGGGCATATCATGTCCTTCCTGAGCGGATGGAAAGTCTTATCCGGGCTGTCTTTTCTTAGCCTGTGCATGAGGCCTACTTCCGTGCCCACGATAAACTCCTTTGCGCCGGAGGATTTGGCGAACCTGAGCATCCCCGACGTGCTCGTCACGTGGTCGGCCAGTTCGAGCACTTCGGGCCTGCATTCGGGATGGGCCATGAGGACCGCGCCGGGGTGCTCTCCACGGGCCTTATGTACGTCTTTTGCGGCAATGCGGTCATGGACGTGGCAGAAGCCGTCCCAGGCGATAATCTCCTTGTGAGTGTTCTTCCGCGCCCACATGGAGAGGTTCCTGTCCGGGATGCAGATAACCTTTTCGTCGGGCAGGGACTCCACCACCTCGACGACGTTTGCCGAGGTGCAGCAGATGTCGCTCTCGGCCTTTACCTCGGCGGTGGTGTTTACGTAGGCCACTACCGGGACGCCGGGATTCCGGGCCTTGATGTCCCTCAGGGTAAACTCTCCGGGATAGACGAATGTGGGCTGCTCTTCGTATCCGGGGTACTCTTTCCAGAGCTTCCTCGGCGTGCTTACAGTGACCATGTCCGCCATGGGGCAGCAGGCCCCGGTTTCCGGGAGGAGCACGGTCTTGTCGGGTGAGAGAATGGAGGCGCTTTCGGCCATGAAGTTTACGCCGCAGAAGACTATGACGTCACAGTCCGTCCCGGAGGCTTTTCTTGAGAGTTCCAGGGAATCGCCCGTAAAGTCGGCGATGTCCTGCACTTCGTCGCGCTGGTAGTTATGGGCGATGATTACCGCCCGTTTTTCTTCTTTAAGCCTGAGTATTTCCTCCTGGAGAGTCTCGGCGCCGGTGGCCACTTAAAGTCTCGAAGCGTTAGCCAGGGCCTGCTTGGAATTTGTATACAATACGGTTCCGTCCTTGAGCACCACCCTGTATACGGGCCTCCTTTTTTTGGAGGCAGTCCCCGGCTTTAAGTTGTAATGCGAGGATATTTTCTTAAGATAATTCTGCGTCTCAGGTATCGGGGGCACGCCTCCGTATTTCTCGACTGCCGTCGGGCCGGCGTTATAAGCGGCCAGGGCGAGCCGGAGGTCGCCGTCGAACCTCTCGATAAGTTCCTTGAGGTAACGCACCCCGCCGTCTATGTTCTGCTCCGGGCTAAAGGGGTTGTAGACGCCAAGCTGGGAAGCGGTGGAGGGCATAAGCTGCATGAGGCCGAGTGCGCCCTGCCGGGAAATCGCGTACTTGTCGAAGTTGGACTCAACCCTGACGACCGCGTTAATCAGCTTATGGTCGATGCCGTACCTGTCGGCAGACCTCCTTATGATTTCCTGGTAATCGGCGCTACTAAGCGATACCCTTTTTTTGTTGTATTGTTTAAGGTTAACGGTTTTGCGGTTCGGCAGGTCGGTAAATACCACGACTCCGGCCTCGTCGGTGTACATGTACATCTCGGCATACGCCGAAGCGGATACGAGAAAACTCAATACCACTCCCGCTATAAGCGCTCGCTTATACATGTCCAAATCTTACCACCGAATACCTCGAAATGTCAAAGGGTTATTTGTCGTTTTCTTAAGGAATTGTTCACTTTTCCGGAGCGGAATTTCGGCTTTCGGCTGGATTTTTTCGTTTCGTTCCGCCCGCCCGTTAACCCGGATATTGCACGAGTCCGGTCTGCCGCGGACGCAAAGCGCGCACGGGACGCGAAGGGCGACAGCGTCCCCCGGCACTATCAATGCCGCGAGCGGCCCGCAACGCGGCGGATGCGGAAAGTCGCGGGGGGCCGTGCCCTC
>CBDVCR010000129.1:0-7965 GCA_965372535.1 uncultured bacterium
GATGCGGGAGAACCGCATGTCCGGTTCGGAGGGAGGGGAGGCGAATGCCTTCCCTACCCCTATCAGCGCTTTTCGTCTGGATTCCCGCCTGCGCGGGAATGACGGCATTAAGGTATTTAATTGCCGGAGTAATAGTATTCAGGAGTATGAGTTTTCCCCCTTATCACAAAGGTTTCATCACTTTTTAATGGCGGTCAAGACTTGCATAGGGAGGCTCTGAGCCGGTGAGGGCGACCAGGGAGGGCAAGCGGTTCCTGCTTTCCACGTTCCTCATCGCCGTGGCGGCGTTTAACACCGGAAACAACCTCATGTACCTCATACTCGCGATGATGCTTGCGGTGCTCGCGGTTTCTTATGTTCTTCTCGGGATAAACCTCAAGGGCCTGAGCCTTGCCGTGGCGGTAAACCAACCCGTCTTCGCCGGGCAGGGCTTCCGCATGGATTTGTCCGTTAAAAACGACAAGTCCTTCCCGGCTTCATGGTCTTTGAGGGTCCGGCTTCCGGGGGCACTGAAAGGCGAGGGTTACGTCACCCATGCGCCCGCCTCCTCGACGGCCCACGGGCATGCTGACGTTGTTTTTCGAAACAGAGGCATTTACAGCCTGGGCGATTTCATTATCGAAAGCAGTTTTCCGTTTATATTCTTTACGAAAAGAATAAAGGCGAGGGTGGAAGGGGAGGTTACCGTGTATCCGGAGATAAAGGACGTGGAGCTTCCGGCGGTGTTCAGGGGGCGTGTTGAAGATGGCCGTTCGGCACGGCCCGGCAGGGGCGAGGAGCTTCTCATGATGCGGGAATTCAGGCACGGCGACGATATGAAAATGGTCCACTGGAAGGCCAGCGCCAAGGCGAATAAACTTATGGTCAGGGAGCCCGCGGAGGAGGAGCCGAGGGCGGTCACCCTGGTGCTGGACGACGCGGGGCGGCCCGACCCGGCCGTTTTTGAGCGGTGCGTGACGTACGCCGCGTCGGCGGCGTGGAAGCTCATTGAGGACGGTTTCTTCGTGGCCCTCGTTACTTCCTCGAAACGCCTGCCTTTCGGGGGCGGCAGGGAGCAGCTTTACAAGATACTCGACGCGCTGGCCGCGATAGAAGAAAAAGAGACCTCCGATTGCCCGGTTGATGATGAGATAACCGGCGGCTGCCTCCTGGTGCTCAAGTCGGAGACCTCCGCTCTCAGGGGCCTTGCGGCAAGCCGTGACGAGGTGGTCTGTGCATCTGACGTATAGGCTGCTGGTCGCGGCCCTCGCTTTTACCGGGAGCGTCAGCCTCGCGGCGTCCGGGGAGCTGAACCCGCTTTTCGCCCTTCCCGGCGTGGCCATGATACCCGGCTACTACCGTTATCTCAGGGGGCTCCGGCCCGCAAACCGGTGGGTTATCGCGGGCCTCGCCCTGGTGGAACTCCTGGTCGTGGCCTTCGATGCGCTCATGGTATCGGGGGATTTCCTGATTGCCGTCGCCCACATGAGCATAGTCTTCCAGGCGCTCAAGAGCTTCGACCTGAGGGAGCCGTGGGACCCCCTGCAGGTCTATTTCATGGCGCTCCTGCAACTGGTCATTACCTCTGAGCTCACCCTTTCCATTTCCATGGGCGCGGCGTTTGTGGTGTTCCTTTTTATTTTCATGGCCGCCATGGTCTTTTCCCATTTCATGAAGGAGGGGACGCTTGACAGGGTAAGGTTCCAGAGGCCGCTTATTGCAATATCCCTTGTGGCGCTGCTGGCGACCATAGTATTTTTCGTATCCCTGCCAAGGTTCAAGGCGGGCATATGGGGGCGCAGGGACACCGGCGCCGTTTCCATGGTGGGGTTTTCCGAGGAAGTGGACTTCGGCTCCTTCGGCGAGGTGCTCGAGGACGGCAGGATTGCGATGCGGGTCGAGCTGTCGGGCGGGAGGCTCCCCCTTTACTGGAGGGGGGCCACGCTTGATGAGTTCAACGGCGTGGCCTGGAAAAATACCCTGAAGGGGCGGACACGGGTCAGGCGAACCGGCGGGAGGTTTAATATCCTTCCTTCCGGGGGCAGGGAATTGACCGTCCAGAATATTATTGTCGAGCCAATGGACACTGACGTGGTTTTCGGCCTTGGCGAGATTGCGGCGGTAAAGGCCAGGGGGTGGGTGCTTGACAGGGACGAGTCGGGCGCCGTCTTCCTTCCGGTGAAAAACCAGAGGCGCTTCTCATATACGGTTTACAGCGTTGCCGGGCCTGAGAGGGCCGCCGGATACGCTGAAAGGCATCTCGGTCTGCCAAAAGGCATGGAGGAGATAGGCCGTCTTGCCCGCGAGGTGTCCTCGGGCGGCGCTACAGCAAGTGCAAGGGCTGGCCTGATAGAGTCCCACCTGAGGGATAATTACGAGTATTCGCTCAAGACGGAGCCCCCTCCGGAAGGAATGACGCCGGTCGAGGATTTCCTTTTCAGCTCAAGGAAGGGCTACTGCGAGCACTATGCGACCGCCATGGCCCTCATGCTCAGGGCCGCGGGCATTCCATCGAGGCTGGTGACCGGTTTCTCCGGCGGGGAAGTTAACGACGACGGAGACTATGTCATCGTCCGGCAGAGCGATGCCCATTCATGGGTGGAGGCCGCGATAGACGGGAGGTGGAGGAGGTTCGACCCCACGCCCCAGGCAATCCCTCCGGAGGCGTCTTTCCTTGCCAGGGCCTTTGACTCGCTTAAAATGAACTGGTACCGCTATGTCGTCGGTTTCAGCACCCTGGACCAGAGAAGGATGCTGATGTCCTTCTCGCCGCCGGAGTTTAAGCTGTCGAAAACAGGGCAGGGAAAATTCGCAATAAGGCCGCTGTATATCTCCCTGGCGGCCGGCGCGGCGTTTTTTATACTGGCTTTTTACATGTTGCGGGTCTTTGGCCGCGGCAGGCCCTCCTTCGAGACGAGGTTGTACCTTGGACTCAGGAAAAAGATAAAGAAGAAGGGGGGACGGATAGGCCCTTCTTCCACGGCAGGAGAGGTGCTTCGCGAGGCCCGGCGGCTTTCGGTGGACGGGGGGAGGGCGGAGGAGTTTATCAGGATGTATGAGGAGGCGAGGTTCGGAGGAAAAGCAATGGGCGCGGAGGATATGCGGCGGTACGAGGGACTGTTTAGGCACCCTCTAAAAATATCTTTTTACTGCAAGGGGCTGCAATCGCGGCATACATCGTCATCGGGACAATAACGTCCTCAACGCAGCGCTGCCGCGCCTCCGGGCGTTTCCCCCCCGCCTCCTTGTCTGCCTCGATTTCGCTCCCTTTCGTATACAAAACCTATTTTTAGAGGTTGCCTTAAGAAAATAAAGATGAGTTTCCCGAACCGGGCGAGGGATTACCTCACTCCCGCCACCCGTACTCCCCGACAAGCGGCACGAACATGCACGGGGTGGAGTGCTCTTCCCTGAGCTTCCCTTTTCTTTTTTTCGCCTTGACGAGTTCCTGCGACCAGCGGTCTCCGACCGGCGCGACGATTAAGCCCCCCTCGGCGAGCTGCTCCTTCAGGGGCCCGGGGATGCCGGGCGCCCCGGCGGTGACGAGAATCCTGTCAAACGGCGCCTCCTCGGGCCAGCCCAGAGTCCCGTCGCCGGCCCTGAACTTTATATTTATGTAGCCAAGCTCCCGGAGTCTTTCCTCCGCCCTTGACATAAGGGCTGCGTGGTATTCGATGGTAAGGACTTCTTTTGCGAGCTCGGCGAGTATGGCGCACTGGTATCCCGAACCCGTGCCGACCTCAAGCACTTTTTCGTCCCCCTCAAGTTCGAGTAACTCCGACATTACGGCGACCATGTAGGGCTGCGATATGGTCTGCCCATCGCCTATCCGGAGGGCAATGTCGTCGTACGCCTGGTGGATAAACTCCCGGCCTACGAACCTGTGTCTCGGCACGGCCCTCATGGCCGCAATGACGCGCTCGTCCCTTATGCCTCGCGGGATGAGCTGGGCGGAGACCATGCGCTCTCTGTTTTCTACAAAATCAGCGTCTTCCACTGCTTTCTCAGGAAGTCCATGGAGCTGTGGTTTGTGAGGTCCAGATGAAGCGGGCTCAACGATACATAGCCGTTCAGGACGGCGTGGATGTCGGTGTCCTCGCTGTGTTCCCAGTACGGCGTGCCGCCGCCTATCCAGTAGTAGACCTCGCCCCAGGGGGAGCGGGTCTCGCGTATCGCGCCGTCGTATACGCGCCTGCCCTGCCGGGTGATTTTCATGCCCATGATGCCGCCGCGCTCATTGTTGGGCACGTTTACGTTAAGCAGCGTGTCATAGGGGAGGGATTTGTCGAGGATGTTTTGCGCCACCTTCACGGCGACTTCCGCCGCTGTTTCGAAATGTGCTTTTTCCTTGCCCTTGATGTCGAGGGATATGGCGAAGGACGGGATGTTCAGGATGGTGCCTTCGATGGCGGCCGAGACGGTGCCGGAGTATGTAATGTCGTCGCCGAGGTTCGGGCCGTGGTTGATGCCGGAGATTATGAGGTCGGGCCTTCCGGGAAGGACTTTTTGCACCCCCACGGCGATACAGTCGGTCGGGGTGCCGCTTACGCGGTAGACGCGCTCCTCCATCCTGGTGACCCTGAGGGGCTTGTGGATTGTCAGCGAGTGGCCCGATGCGGACCTTTCCCTGTCGGGCGCTACGATATAGGCGTCCGACAGGTCCTTTACGGCTTCGTAAAGGACCGTTATGCCGGTCGAGTCGAACCCGTCGTCGTTTGTTATGAGCAGCAGCGGCATCATCTTATTCTATCAAATATCAAAAAAAACCTTGCCCATTCGGACCGTTTTGTGCAAAATATCAATGGCGGTAAATTGCCTTGAGAATCCGGGGAGAACCATGTCTGAATTGACATACCGGAAATCCGGTGTAGATATAGACGAGGGCGAGAGGTTCGTCAGGTTAATCTCGCCCAGGGTCAGAAAGACCTTCAGGCCCGAGGTCATGGCCGACATCGGCTCCTTCGGCGCCCTTTTCGGCCTTGACACGGAAAAGTACAAGAAGCCAGTCCTCGTAAGCGGCGCCGACGGCGTGGGCACGAAGCTCAGGGTGGCCTTCATGGCCGATAAACACGACACCGTGGGCATCGACCTCGTTGCAATGTGCGTCAACGACATCCTTACCTCGGGGGCCGAGCCCCTTTTCTTCCTCGACTATTTCGCCACAGGAAAGCTCCGGGCCGAGGCCGCCGCAAAGGTCGTGGAAGGCATTGCCGAGGGGTGCGAGGAGGCGGGGTGCTCCCTGGTCGGGGGCGAGACGGCGGAGATGCCCGGTTTCTACGCGGAAGGGGAGTACGACCTCTCGGGGTTCGCCGTGGGCGTGGTGGAAAAAGCCGGAATAATCGACGGCTCGGGCATCGGGGAAGGCGACGCGGTCATCGGGCTTTCTTCAAGCGGGCTTCACAGCAACGGCTACTCCCTGGTCAGAAAAATTTTATTCGAAAAGGAGAAAATGGACGTTTCCACCCGCGTCCCGGAACTCGACGCCACCCTTGGCGAGGAACTCCTTAAGCCTACGAGGATTTACGTCAGGGCGTATAACGCCATAAAAGGCAGGGCGCCCGTCAAGGGGATGGCCCATATCACGGGGGGAGGCGTCCCCGGCAACCTGCCCAGGATATTGCCCCCGGGCTTGCAGGCTGAGTTGAAGAAAGGCTCGTGGCCCGAACAGCCGGTTTTCGGACTTCTCAGGGCACTGGGAAACGTGCCCGAGGAGGACATGAAAAAAACTTTCAATTTGGGGATTGGGTATATTATAATATTGGGCAGCGAATTTGTTAACGAAGCACTTGAGATTTTTAGCGAAAATGGTTATTATTCTTACGCAATAGGGAAAATTGCTAAGGGTGAGAAAGGCGTAGTATATGGTTAAGGGCAAGTTCAGGAACCTGTTCAGGAAGCTTGTAACTCCTGTTACGATAATGCTTATCCCCCATAACAGCAGGAGCACCTTCAGGATAAAGATGCCCTCCGTCGCCTTGTTAGCTATCGCTTTATTGTCCTTAATCGGGACGGGTTATTTATACAAGCTTATCGGCGACGCCATTAAATACGCCCCCACAAAAGAAAAGCTCGATTACTACCAGGGCCAGTTTATAGAGCTCGAATCCACCATCGCGTCCCTCAGGATGGCAAACAACGAGTTCAGGAAGCTTTTTTCGCTTGAGAACAAAGAGGACGTGCTCGAAAACATGAACACCTCCGACGTCGGCGCCATCGACATGACGATTCTGAGAAAGCAGATAAACGAGACCATCGACACTGTCGGAGAAATCAGGGACTATCTGAGCGAGCAGAGGGACCTGTACATGGCGACACCCATGGGGTGGCCTGCCAAGGGCTGGCTGACTTCCGGCTTCGGCTACAGGCTGCACCCCATAAGGGCCACAAGGGACTTCCACACCGGGCTTGACATCGCTTCAAGACCCGGCACCCTCGTCAGGGCGACGGCCGACGGCATAGTGAGTTTCGCCGGGCGGAGCGGGGCCAACGGAAACCTCGTGGCCCTTGAGCACGGCTTTGGATACACCACTTATTACGCACATAACAAGAAGCTGAAGGTGAAAGTGAGGGAAGTGGTAAAACGCGGCGACATTATCGCGTATGTGGGCTCCACCGGAAGCTCGACCGGCCCTCACCTGCATTACGAAATATGGAAGAACGGCAAGAACGTCAACCCGAAACCATATCTTAAAGGGGGTAGGTGGTAATGATGTCCAAGAAAGAGAACCTTGAGACCTTTGTCGGCGCAAACACTCACATTAAGGGAGACATAACGACGAAGGGGACCCTGAGGATGGACGGCAGGATATCGGGCAATGTCGAGTCCGACTGGCTCATCATCGGCGAAAAGGCCCTGGTGAAGGGAGACGCCCAGGTTACCGGCCTTGTGGTCGGGGGAACCCTCGAGGGCAATGTCAAGGCCAGGGAGGTCGTCGAGATAAAGCGCAAGGGCCAGATATCGGGCGACATCGTTACGAGCAAGCTCCTCGTTATAGAGGGCGGAATAATAGACGGCAAGATATCCATGCTCAAGGAAGGCTCAAAGGTAATCGAGCTCAACCAGGACAAGCTCAAGGAGGCTAACTCTTGAGGCAACCTCTAAAAATATCTTTTTACTGCAAGGGGCTGCAATCGCGGCATACATCGTCATCGGGACAATAACGTCCTCAACGCAACGCTGCCGCGCCTCCGGGCGTTCTTCCCCCGCTTCCTTGTCTTCCGCGATTTCGCTCCCTTTCGTATACAAAACCTATTTTTAGAGGCTGCCTTAATAATAAAAGCGGTGTGGAAAATAGTAGGGGAAGCCATAGTAGGGGTATCCCCAGTACGGCCCGTACCAGTAGTCATATGGGTAGTATGCGTAATCCTGTTCCTTCCACAGGTGGATTTCCTCTAAAGTGAGTATGGGATAAGTGTAATCCCTGTTTTTCCTTTTTACCGTCTTGCTTCCCGTGAGTTCGCCCGCGACCGTCACCAGGCGGCCTTTTTCGTAAATCAGCGGGTCGAGGTCTTTTTCGGTAAATGCGAGGAACCTGCCCTGGGACACGTCGGTGTCGATAATGCCGCCGTAGTCATCGACCGGGTTCTGGACTATCTCCAGGAAGGAGCCTTCTTTGTTGAACCTGGTTCCCGCGATAAACCCGCCCCAGATGAACTTCATCCCTTTATATTTTTCGATATTTTCCTTCGCTACCCGGAAGGGGACGTCTTTAACCGCGCCTTCACGCATGTCCCCGGATATTACGTGGGCGGCGCAGGAGGACAACAGCGCGGCGGCGGAAATATAAAGCAGCATGCGCTTCATGATAAATATATAGCATTTGCCGGACCGTTTTGCAAGTCTTTTTTGGTTCCCGTAATTGCCGCGGCTCAAAGGGGGGCTGGGGGGGGATTATCCTTAAATCCTGTCGCTCTGTCGCGCTACCGCTCTGTAATCATCCTGAGCCTGTCGAATCATCCTGAGCCTGTCGAATCATCCTGAGCCTG
>CBDVCR010000130.1:0-7915 GCA_965372535.1 uncultured bacterium
TCAAAAACGGCCAGAGATTGTTAGAAGTTACTTCAGAGCCCCGATGGTGCAATATGCTTTGCAGTGAAAAAGATCGCATGGAGAATTGTCACCTATTTAGTGGCCTCGGTAATATATAAAAGTGTTCCGAGCGCTTCGCGGTCTTGCTTCGCAAGACAAAAGGCAGATAGCCTCCGCTGCGCTCCGGGTGCCAGAAAACCCCGAGCTTAAAAGCTCGGGGTTTTCTGGCATTCTTGATAAATTTGCCATTATTTCAATTGAACTCTGCGGAATTGAAGCAAGTTCCAATCTGCAAAGTACAGGAAAAACTTCCCCCCCGCTACCCCGCCAGGAGCCTCGAAAGCCCTTTCTGGGCCTTGGAGTTTCCGGGGTTTAAGGAAAGCGCCCGTTCGAACTCCTTCATGGCGTCCTCGTGGCGGCCGCTCTTGAGGTAGAGGAGCCCGAGGTTGGCGTGGTAGTCGTCCCGGTTGGGGTTTATCTCTTGCGCCTTCCGAAGCGCCGTCTCGGCGTCCTTCGGCCTGCCGAGTTTCGTATGGGCCAGGGAGATGTAGTTCCAGCACTCTGCGTTTTCCGGGTCCGCGTCCACCGCCTCCTTAAGGAAGTCCACCGCCCGGCGGGGGTTTCCTCCCTTTATCTCGGCCTTGGCGCTTTCAAGCAGTCTCTCGGCCAGGGCCATGTCGCCGGGGCTGAACTGCCGGGTGGTCTGGCTGCTCTTTAAAGACTCGTAGGCGTAGGCGATGGCGTCGAAGACCTCGCTTATCTTGTCCCTCAGGGCGGGGTCCATGGAGTCGCCGTAGCGGTCGGGGTGGAACTCCTTGGCGAGCTTGTAGTACTGGGCGTTTATCCCTTCGAGGTCGGCGCTGGGAGGGACGGCCAGAAGCTGGTAGTGGCTCAGGGTGCCCAGGGCGGCATGGATGCTCTCCACCCTCGCGACGAACTCCTCCCGCCTGTCTTCAACCGGCCTCAGGATGTCCTCGAGGGTAAGGGTCACGGGCTCCTGGCCGAACTGGTCGGTGATTATGCCTATGGTCCAGAGGACGTAGAAGGACTTCATGGCGTCGAAGGGTTTAAAGCCCGATGCCTCTATGACCTGCTTCATCGTCCGCTCGCCGTCAAGCAGCGAGAGGATTTTCCTGCCCTCCTCGCCGAACTCCACGGCCTGGAAGAGGCTCCGGGGGTCGGCGCTGAAGACGAAGACGGTTCCGGGGTCGGGAAGCTCGGTCTTTATCCTCGTCCAGTCGTCTATGCGCCTCACGCCCTCGTAGATTATATTTGCCGTGCTCAGGTCGAGGGTGATGACCTCCGGGGGCACTTCACCCTCCTCAAACTCGTAAAGGCCGTCCTTGAGCCTGAAGAGGCTGTAGATTATCTCCTCGACCTGGTACTTTACGCCCTGGAAGAGTTCATTGGGCGCGAGGATTCCCAGCCCGACGAGCACCGCGCCCAGGCGCTTGCCGGAGTACTTCATGTCCTCCACCGCCTGGTCGTACTGGCGGTAGTCTATCTTGCCGGCCTTAAGGAGCATCTCCCCCAGCCTGTCGTCCTCGTAGGTGGAGGAGGCGAAGATGGCGTTTCCCTTGTCGATGAAGATTTTCCTGGTCACCCCCTGGGCGGTGACCGACAGGGCGCCGGTGGCCCTCCGCCGGTTCAGGTGTATGAGTATCTTGGGCAGGCTGTAGTTTCGGAGGAACGACTTGGGAGGCAGGTCCCTGCTCATTTATACCGCTTAACCTCGAACCTCTCGATGGCGACCCCCTCCTCCCCCGGGTCTACGCCGGCCTTCAAGGCGGCGATGCGGACCTGCTCCTCGGCCGTGTCCACCCCTTCGAGGTCCGGAAGCAGGAGGCCCCGCCTGAGCCCCTTGGAGACTATGACGCCGTAGCGCCCCGGGTCGAGCTGGCCGAAGTCTCCGACCGGCTCGGCCGGGTGGAGCACGTCCACGGTGTATTCGATGTCCACAAGTTCGGCCTCGCCTACGGGCGGGAAGCGGGGGTCCTGGGCAGCGGCGGCGACGGCGTTTTTAATGCACTCCGCGGCGGCGCACTCCGTGGCGGGCTCGATGGTGCCTATGCAGCCCCGGAGCTCGCCGTGCTTTTTGAGGCAGACGAAGACGCCCGCCGGACAGCACATCACCTCGTCAAGCTCCCCCGGGGGCTCCGGCGCCCTGCCGGTCCGCACGTATTCCTCGACAGCTCTTTTGGCGAGGGCCACGATGGGGTGCATCAACTCCCCCTCTGGAGCGCGTAGTCGGCAAGGACGAACATCTCGTCCCTCTCCACCGAGCCGTGGAAGGCGAGGAGGTCCTGCTTTGCGCTCTCCACGAGCCCCCCCGCGCGCTCCAGAGATTCCTCGAGGGCGTTGTATCGCCTGAAAAGCCCGAGTATCTTTTTTAATCCTTCTTTGGAAAGGCCCGATTCGAGGACGTCCTTTATCTCCTCCTTCTCGGCAGCGGCCACGGCCCTCAGGAGGCACAGGAGCGGGAGCGTTACCTTGCCCTCCTCCAGGTCCTTGCCGAGCGTCTTTCCGAGGTCTTTTTCGTCCGCCATGTAGTCCAGTACGTCGTCGGCCATCTGGAAGGCAACTCCCGCCTTCATGCCGAAGCTCTGCAGGGCGTCCCGCCTCTGCGTGTCGGCCCCGCCCAGTATCCCGCCTATGCGGCAGGCGGCGGAGATGAGGGCGCCGGTCTTTGCGGAGATTATCTCCATGTATTCCTCCTCGGTGATGTCCACGTCGCCGGTGCGCTGAAGCTGAAGGAGCTCTCCCTCGGTCATGCGCGTGGTGGCCGCCGAGAGGGCCTCCATTACTCCCTGGCTCTTGAAGCCCACGGCCAGCCTGAGGGCGTTTGAGTAGAGGTAGTCCCCCACCAGTATGACGGTCTGGTTGCCCCATATGGAATGGGCCGAGGGCTTTCCCCGCCTGAGGTCGGCCCCGTCCACCACGTCGTCGTGAAGGAGCGAAGCGGTATGCACGGTCTCTATGATGCCCGCAAGCTCGATGTGGTCCGAGCCCCGGTAGCCCGAGAGCCTGGCGGCGGCCAGCAAAAACAGCGGCCGCATCCTCTTTCCGCCGCTTCCCGTCAGGTGCCTGCCTATCAGGTTTATGAGGAGTACGTCGCTTTTGTATATGTCCTCGATGTACCGCTCGACAAGCCGAAGCTCGCTTTCATACGAGTCGAATATTTTTTTGATGTCCACCGTCCGCCCGCCCTGATGTTTCAGCAACTTGTCCATGGCTTTGCCGGGTCAGACCCTGAGTTTCTCGACGTCCGCCCCGTCCTGGGCGAGCCTGTGAAGGTCTCCGGGCCTGAAAGCTCCTTTCTCGGTTATTATCGCGGCAACGTACCTGGCGGGCGTCACGTCGAAGGCTATATTGCGAACGCCTATGCCCTCCGGGGCGATGCGAAGCCGGCCCCATATGTCCGTGACCTCGGCGGGGTCTCTTTCCTCGATGGGTATATCATCGCCCGAGGCCGTGGAGAAATCAACGCTGCTCAAGGGGGCCGCCACGTAGAAGGGGATGCCGTGCTCCCTGGCGAGGACCGCGACCGTGTAGGTGCCGATTTTGTTTGCCACGTCCCCGTTTGCCGCGGTCCTGTCGGTGCCGACGATTACCAGGTCTATCTCCCCGAGCTTCATGAGAGCGCCCGCCGAGCTGTCGGTAATCAGGGTTACGGGGATGCCCGCCTCCCTCAGCTCCCATGCCGTAAGGCGCGCCCCCTGAAGAAGCGGCCTCGTCTCGTCGGCGAAGACCGAGAGGCGCCTGCCCTTTTCCTTTGCCGCAAGCATGGGCGCCGTGGCCGTGCCGTAGCCGCCGGTGGCCAGGCTTCCGGCGTTACAGTGTGTAAGCACCCTGGCCCCGTCCTGGATAAACTTCTCGCCCCATTCGCCGATGGCCCTGTTCGTCCTTATGTCCTCCTCAAGTATCTTCCGGGCCTCCTCGACAAGGGCCTGCTTGAGGGCGGGGACGCTCTCGTTTTTGCTTCCGTCAAGGAGCCGCCTTGCCCGCTCCACCGCCCACCTGATATTTACCGCCGTGGGCCTGGTGGCAAGTAGGGCGTCGAAGACCGGCTCCAGCTTCTTAATGAACTCGTCGTAACTTTTCGCCTTCAGTTGCGCCGCGCCCAGGGCGATGCCCATGGCCGCGGCTATGCCGATGGCCGGGGCGCCGCGTATGTTCATCTCCTTTATCGAGCGGGCCACGTCGCGGTACTCGGCGCATTCGATGTAGGCCACCTCGTGGGGCAGCCTGACCTGGTCGAGTATCATCGCCTTGCCGTCTTCCCAGTATATTGTCTTTACCATCGGTCCTCCTGGTCGGGCTTTTGCATTCCTATTTTAATCGAAAGACGCCGCCGCAGTCACCAGCATTACGCCGGACAGGGCGATTACGGTGATTATCGTCGCCCGGGTGACGTAGTTATACGCCCCGGGGTTCGTGTAGCCGCCCATAAGCCTTTTGTTGTTTACGAGCGAAAGCACGAACAGAAGCACAAAGGGCAGAAGTATGCCGTTTAGCACGGAGGACATGACCATCAGCGAGACCAGGGGCGCGCGGGGCTTTTTGAGTATCCCGCTTGCGAAAATTTCACCGTAAAGAGGCACAACGCCACCATGTTTTCAATAAACTTTTCGGCTTTTTAGTAAATGCTTATCCGGTTAACTCAGTAATGATAATGTCATGCTGAATTTATTTCAGCATCCAAGACCCTGAATCAAGTTCAGGGTGACAATTCAAGGGATTGCCGAATCAATCCGGATAAACGTATTTTAGTATATATCAGGGAAAGGCGGATTTAAAAGAGGGGCCTCCGCGCCCGGTGTGTTTCCAAATCCTCAAGCTTTTGTAGTAGAATATTACCTCAAGCCGGGGTAGCTCAGCGGTAGAGCAGCTGATTCGTAATCAGCAGGCCGGGAGTTCGACCCTCCTCCCCGGCTGTATAAAATCAAGGGGTTTAATGGCAATTTAAACTGCTGATTTTCTTTTAGAGAAAGTTTAGGTGTAAATTTATTCTGATTTACGCAAAATCCAGATGAAGTTCTTTGTCAAAAACCCTTGCCAACCTTTCAAGCGTTTTTAATGTTGGATTGCTTTTGCCCGGCTTCTCTAATCGTTGATATGATTGATACGAAATACCGAGCACTTTAGCCACATCTCCCTGGGTAAGCTTCCTGTTTTCTCTGAATTTTCTAAGAAGAATAGGAACTGACACCTCTGGTTCGGGCTCTATATAATAAATATCTTTCCCTTTTATTTTAGAGGGTTCTGGGATCTTGAGATTTCTTTCGAAGAGTGACGCAAGGTAACCTGTCAAAGCTTCTCTGGCATTATATTTCGCTTCCTCAATGGTATCGCCCTCAGTCAGACACCCTTGAAGACCAGGAAACTCCACTAAATACGACTTATCCTCAACCATATATTTTATCGTCGCCGGATAACTAATTGTCATTTCAAACCTCCCTGCTTCATCAACTTATGCATCAGACCCCTTCCCAAATCCTTCTTTACATGGACCGGTACAGACAAGGTCTTATTGCCATTTACCATTATATGATGGCTTCCTTCGATTCTGTCCAGGCTCCAGCCTTTCTCTTGCGGTAATTTAATTAGTTGTTTCCCTGTCATCTTTTATAATACAGCATATATTCTGTATTGGCAAGCTCTAAAATCTATCGTTGGGTTTCCTGGATGCATTGTATTTATTGAATTTTCAGGAAAACCAAAATCGCTGGTCAAACTGGTCAAAATAGTTTATCTGTTAAATCTCAACAAATCAGGCGAAGCTAAACGCCAAATTCGTAATCAGCAGGCCGGGAGTTCGACCCTCCTCCCCGGCTTTATAATAGACAGGCATTACGGCCAAAGCGAGGCCTATTTCACGACCTCTATAAGGCCCTCCATGCCCTTGTCCCGGTGGCTCTTGAAAAACAGGAATTTCCTGTCGCAGTAAAACGGGTAAATGCCGGTCATGGTGGGGGTAAACTCTATGACCTCCCCTTCCGTGCCGAAGTCCACGTCGAACGCCATGCCCGCCTCCGGCTCGTCGATGGCGATATTATGGGGGACGATGCCCGGGGTTTTTCTGACCACGAACCTCGCGGGGATGTCCTTCCTTAAGATAATATAGTTGGGCCTGAAGTAGTACTCCCCGCCCACTATCTCCACTGCCTGCACGCCGTCCTGGCCCACGGCGGCCGTGTGCTCAACTATTTCCACCTCCCCGGCAAGGGCCGGGGAGGAGAGGGCAAGCATCAGGAAAAACAGTCTCGCGACCCGCAAGGCGTCCTCCATTTCGGAATGAGACTTACTGCGCTCCCGACCCAAATCATAGCAGACAATGCCCGGAGGGGCAACGTAAGTCTTTTGAAAGGTGCAAAGAGGCGGTGAGGGAGGCCCTGCGCTCAGAAGCCGAACGCAATGATGAACATTATTTCGTTTATGCTTGCGTTCTGGGCGTATATCTTGGCGTTTGAAAGGTGCCTGTACCTTGTGGAGAACCTTATCGCGTTGTTCCCCCCTGTCGCGTACTCAAGCCCCACGCCCGCCATAAAACTGAAATGGAACGTGCCGCCCAGCCTCCTGTCTCCCGCCTCGTCCCTGCTGATAACGTTCGTTCCGCCCCCTGCCTCGGCAAAGGGTCTCCAGCGGTTTTCGAGCGGCAGGTCGTACCTGAGAAACGGCGCAATGCCCGCGATATAAACCGCGCCCCCGTTTACAATCAACTCGAAGTCCGCCTCAAGGTGCAGAACCAGGAAAGGGTACTTATCAAGAAACCAGTTGACGGAGGGATATAAGAGTAACTGCTTCGTATCTTCGCCGTCCGTGTTTATGCCCGTGCCTACGCCGAATTCATAAGAATGCAGTATGTGCAACGCATATGCCTTCCCGCAGGACAAAAAGACGAGGAACAAGAGAAAAAACAGGGCTGATAGGGCCGGACGCGGCATTCTCATTTTCATGGTATCTCCTCTCGGTTGAAAGTATAGCAGACAATATGGAGAGGGGCAATCGGCAATTCCCCCAAAAACGGCTTTGAGGCAAATTTCTTTCCGGGGGCATCCGGGGGAGGGGTTTGCTTTCAGCGGCCGCCTGCCAGCGGTAACAGGCGGCCGCTAAGTCAAGGCACAGCCAAAGGTGTTACTCCTCCTCTTCGCCCTGCTCCCGGGCGCCGCCCTCGGCGGCCTGCACGGCCTCGAGCTCCTTTGCGGAAAACACCCTGTCTATGTCCAGTATGAGCACGAACTCCTCGTTCCGCTTGCCCATGCCCTTTAGAAATTCGGTCTTAAGGTGCGTGCCTATCGAGGGCGAGGGCTCTATCTGCTCCGGGTCGAGTTCGAAGACCTCCTGCACAGAGTCCGCGAGCGCGCCGAGCACCGTGGTCTCCTCCTCCAGCGAGACCTCAGCGATGATGATGCAGGTGTTTACCGTCTGCTCGGTTTTCGTCATCCCGAACTTGAGCCGCATGTCCACCACGGGCACCACCCCGCCCCGGAGGTTTATCACCCCGCGCATGAACTCCGGGGTCTGCGGGACCCTGGTGATGCTCGTGTGGTCCAGCACCTCCCGCACCTTCGATATGTCGAGCGCGAAGACCTCCTCGCCCAACATGAAGCTCAGGTACTGGGCTGTTTCGTTTATCGACGATACGCTCATGGCCTCTCTCCTTTGGTTGATAATTCTTCCCTAAAACTTCTCGAACTCGTCGTCCTTCTTGTCCCTTCCGCCGGTCCTCATATCGATATCGGTTCCTTTTACCGGACATGCCTTGGGCTGCGCCTGATGGGCAACCATAGGCTTCCGGGTTACGGCCACCCGGGTTTTTCTCCCTGCCGAAGGCAGCCTCCCTTTTACTGAACCGCCCCTTCCGGTGTCGAAGAACTCCACCGTCTCGAGGAGGTACTGGGCCTGGACGGTAAGC
>CBDVCR010000131.1:0-7840 GCA_965372535.1 uncultured bacterium
CATTATCCGGGCGGCCCTTTACAGGCGCCGCACCTCCTTCCTTATTTGTTGCTGGTACACCCTTTCTTCGAAAGGAAACATTTATTTTCCTTGTACTTATCCATGTGCGTTCCACCCTCAAAAGGCGGCCTCAGCCCTGCTTCGGCCGCCGGGCAAGCCTCCGGGGTGTCCTCGGTCGGGGGCATTCAATATGGACTATGATTTTGAAAAGGTGGATCTTTCTATCAAATCAAATATTATGCTCAAAGTTGGGAAAGAAACGGCTGATGGATTCAAAAACATCTTAGTTGACGTCATTAGTGAGACAGCTAAGAAAATAATTTGGCCGCAGTAAGCCTGCTGTTTCTGTGGAGTCCGTTCATTTCGGTTGCAGAATCGACAACACCCCCTCTGCACGGATTGCCAACCCCCCGAAAAACCCTTTTAAATTAGGCCGCGAGAGTGGCGGAGCTGGCAGACGCGCTGGACTTAGTATCCAGTGGGGCGACCCGTGGAGGTTCGAATTCCCCCTCTCGCACCACCGCAAAAAGCCTTCTCAGTCAAGCAGGAAGTTGTTCCGCGAGGCGTGGGGCCGATGGCAGGCAATGCACCTGTCCCCGGCTGATTTATGCATGGCCTTTTTCTCGACCTCTTCCCTGTCATGGCATGAAATGCAAAGCTTCGGCATGCCAGGCAACACTTTAATTATGGTAATTGTAACGAACGGTCGGAAATAGAGAAGCGTCATTTTGGAGGCATCCCGGGGGGAGGAGTACCCCCGGCTGCTCTTTTGTTGCCAACGGGCGCGTGCGAATGATATGCTATCAAGATGGCGAATTTATTGAAAATTCAAAGGCCGAGCCGCTATATCAACCGCGAAATCAACGCAATAAGGAAGGACGCCTTTCTTACGGTGGCCCTCGCCTTCCCGGACATCTACGACGTGGGCATGTCCCACCTCGGGTTCAAGGTCCTCTACGACATCATAAACCGCATGCCCCACGCCTCGGCGGAAAGGGTTTTCCACCCGTGGCTCGACATGGAGGAGGCCATGAGGGCCGGGGGCGAGCCGCTGCGCTCTCTTGAATCCAATAAGCCGCTGTGCGATTTTGACGTGGTCGGTTTCAGCCTCCAGTACGAGCTCTCCTACACCTCGGTGCTCAACATGCTCGACCTCGGGGGGGTGCCCCTCAGGTCGGAGGAACGGGGGGACGGCTTCCCGCTGGTGGTAGCCGGCGGGCCGTGCACGTCGAACCCCCTGCCCATGGCGTCGTTCATGGACGCCTTCCTGGTGGGCGACGGCGAGGAGGCGGTCGGCGAAATCGTGGACATCGTCCATGCATGGAAGTCCGGGGGCGACGGCAGGAGGGAGTCCGTGCTCCGGGCGCTCGCAACGATAGAGGGCGTGTATGTGCCGTCTGTCCACGGCGACGCACCCGGCGCCGTCAAAAGGAGGCTTGTCGAGTCGCTTGAGGACGCCCCGTGCCCCCTGGCCCCGGTGGTGCCCTACACGCAGATTGTGCACGACAGGATAAACGTCGAGGTCTCCCGGGGCTGCTCCATGGGCTGCAGGTTCTGCCAGGCGGGCATGATATGCCGGCCCCTTAGGGAGCGCTCGCCCGAGAGGGTGCTCGCCGTCGCCGAGCAGGCGCTCAAAAGCACCGGCTACGAGGAGGTGGCCTTCACGTCCCTGAGCGCGGGGGACTACAGCGCCCTCCTTCCGCTCATTAAGGCGTTCAATAATAAATTCTCCGACCGGAAAATCTCGGTCTCCCTTCCCTCCCTTCGGGTGCGGGCCGTAAACGAAGGGGTGCTGAGGGAGATACGCTCCGTTCGGAAGACCGGGTTTACCATCGCCCCGGAGGCGGCCACTTCGCGGCTGCGGGGAGTGATAAACAAGGACTTTTCCGGGGAGGACTACGACCGCGCCGTGGAGACCCTCTTCAGGGAGGGCTGGCTCAACCTCAAGCTCTACTTCATGCTCGGCCTCCCCACCGAGACCGACGAGGACGTTGAGGCCATCGCGGACATGGTCAACCGGACGCTCAAGACCGCCAGAAAGCACTCAAAGCGGTTCGTCAACCTCAGCGTTTCCGCTTCGCCCTTCGTGCCCAAGGCCCACACCCCCTTCCAGTGGGCCGGCCAGGCGGACATGGAATACATTAAAGAGAAGAAGAAATTTTTGAGGTCGAGGCTCAGGAAGGTGAACTTCAAGGGCCATGACGAGAACATGAGCATGCTCGAGGCGGCCTTTGCCCGCGGCGACAGGAGGCTCGGCGGGCTTGTGGAGGCCGCCTTCCTGAGCGGCGCCCGGCTCGACGGCTGGACCGAGGCCTTCGATATGGACAAGTGGCGCGCGGCCATGGACTCAACGGGAATCGACGCCGCCTCCTACGCGCGGTGGGAGCCTGGCCCGGAGGAGGCCCTGCCCTGGGAAGTCGTGGATACGGGCATTAATAAAGATTTCCTCAGGAACGAGTACCGCCGTGCGCTTGCCGCGGAGCTGACGCCGGGCTGCGACGTATCCTGCGAGGCCTGCGGCCTCAAGTGCCGGAGCGGGGGTGAGCCGCCCAAGGCCTCACTTGCACCTTTGCACGCCCCCGGGCGGATTGAGCGGCAGCCGCAGCAGCGGAAGCCCATACGGGTAAGGGTGGGGTTCAGGAAGGCCGGCCCCCTGCGGTTTCTCTCGCACCGGGAGCTGATCACCCACGTCACCCGCGCCCTCATGCGGGTCGGCGTGGCGCTTGAGTACTCCCAGGGTTTCCACCCCTCGCCGAAGATAGCCTTCGGCCCCCCGCTCGGCGTGGGCATAGCAGGGCTTGAGGAGTACTTCGACATGGAGGTGCTCCCCCTCATGCCCCTTCCCCTCATCAAGGAGAAACTCAACTCCACCCTCGGCGATGGCGTGGAGGTAACGGAGATTTCGCCCGTGGGGTTTCGCGAGCCTTCGCTCCAGGCCTTTCTCACCAGGTACGTCTACGAGGTATCGGGAGCCGATGCCTCCGGGGTAAGGGATTTTTTGGAGAAAGAGGAGGCCCCTGTGGAGAGGGAAAAGGGCACGGTGGACATCCGGCCCATGGTGGAGGAGGCCCTGGAGCTTGAGGACGGCAGGGTGAGGGTTACGCTGAGGGATCTGGAGCGTGCGAAGGTCAGGCTTGACGAGATAGCCCGGCACGTCTTCGGCATGCCGCTTTCGGAACTTGAGGTGACGAGGGTGGCGGTTTACGGCAAAAGAAACGGCGGATGGGCCAGGCCCCTTGAGGCGAAGGAAGAGCAATGGTCAGCAGCATCCTGACGAGCGTTACGAGGGAGGAGATACGCGTGGGCCTGGTGGAGGACGGCCAGGTGGTGGAGCTCTACGTGGAGCGCAAGCGCGACGCCAGCCACGTGGGCAACATCTACAAGGGCAAGGTGGTGAAAATACTGCCCGGAATGCAGTCGGCATTCGTGGACGTGGGCCTTGAAAAATCCGCCTTCCTCTACGTGGGAGACATACGGGCGGACCTCATAGAGGACTACGCCGAGATATTCGACGACAGCAGCCCGGAGGGGCTTGAGCTGCTTCCAAGGCGAAAGAAGCAGGACATGCACATAGAGGACCTCCTGCAGGAAGGCCAGGAACTCTTTGTGCAGGTGGCCAAGGACCCGCTGGGGAGCAAAGGAGCGCGGGTCACCTCCTACATCACCATTCCCGGACGCTACCTGGTGCTCATGCCCAACATGGAGCACATCGGCATCTCCCGGAGAATCGAGGACGAGGAGGAGAGGGCGAGGCTCAGGTCCGTCGTGGGGGACATAAAGCCGGAGGGCGTGGGCATGATTATCAGGACCGCCAGCGAGGGCGCGAGCAGGGACGAGATACGGCGGGACCTTGAGTTTTTGACCCGCGCATGGGAAAACATCAACAAGAAAAAGGACAGGGTGTCCGCCCCGTGCATGCTTTACAGCGACCTTGACCTTATCTACCGGAGTATCCGCGACCTCATGACCCAGGACGTCGAGCGGCTGGTCATCGATTCGAAAAAGGAGTACGAGGACGTCAAGGACTTCCTGGGCACATACTTCCCCAAGCTCCTGGAAAGGATAGAGTTCCACGAGGGCGCCGAGCCGCTCTTTGAGCAATACGGCATCGAGCTCGACCTCTCAAGGGCGCTGGACCGGAGGGTCTGGCTCAAGTCCGGCGGCTATATCGTCATCGACCAGACCGAGGCCATGACCGTCATAGACGTAAACACCGGAAAGTACGTGGGCAAGGAGGACCTGGAGGAGACCATCCTCAAGACGAACCTGGAGGCCGTAAAGGAGATAGCCTACCAGGTGCGGCTCAGAAACCTCGGCGGCATCATCATCATCGACTTCATCGACATGGAGCGGTCAGAAAGCAGGGCCAGGGTCTTCGCCGCCTTTACCGATGCGATGTCCAAGGACAGGGCGAGGAACACCATCTCGCAAATCTCCGAGCTTGGAGTCATCCAGATGACCAGGAAACGGGTGAGGGAGAGCCTGGGCAGGATACTCTGCGAGACGTGTCCCTACTGCGAGGGCAAGGGCTTTGTAAAATCGGCCCAGACGCTGTGCTACGAGATATTCCGCAAGGTGCAGAAATCCGCCCGCCAGGGCGTCCACCGCATCATCATCACCGCCCACCCGGCGGTGGCCGAGCGGCTCTCGGAAGAGGAGCGGCAGGGGCTTGAGGACATTGAAACCCAGTACAACATCAAGGTCATCGTCACCGCGGACCCCAACCTCCACCAGGAAAACTACGAGATAAGCACTCTGTAGAAAAAATAAACTCTATCCTGCAAAACAGACACCGAAAAAAGTAATTATGCCGAAAATGGATGTCCCCTTTTTGCCCATTTATGTCCATTTCCATACTCCACGCCAGACCATATCATGAAAGAATGAAGCAGTCAATAGCGTTTAAAAACTATAATTAATAATCTGTCTGTCACTCCTGCGAAGGCAGGAGCCCAGTGACGTTAGGACGTAATCTTTTCCCCTTCCCTTTTTTCCGGATTTCGGGCATACTATGCAGAAGTTGCAGGGATGACCGTGATGGTTGCGATTGAATATGTCCGGAGGGGAAACGATAGAAAACAAGGGTGTGTACCCATTTAACTGTTACTCATGGGACTGCATAATTCTAATTGATTTTCGCCCGTCTTAAAATTAATTTTGCAAGCTTTGCAAAATCTTCTTTTGCTTTTAGAACTGCGCTCATATGAGCACCAATAGCGCCGTCTGCTGGTTGAAGATGGAAAATCGGCTTGTTTGCTTCGTGGGCCAAAGGCATCAGGCTTCTGTAGTCTTTTAGCAGTGCTAAACAGTTAGGATCATTTGCAGTAGCTAGTTTCTGCTTTGTTCTTCTTTTAAGTATTACATCGCGATACTCAATCGGTATTCGGCTTATCCATCGCTCAAAAGCCTTTACAGGTCGGTCTAGTCTGACGGAATGTCTTAGGACTATATATCCAACCGGGGCCATCCTGCCTTCTGGTAATTCAATATCCAAATCACCTTTTTCCCTTAGTATTTTATTCCAATCATTACGCCAGCTATCCAAGGTTGGCCCAAGGTTCTGCAATCCCTGGATGGAATACAGATCTGGTGTAAGAGGTATTACAACATAGTCAGAGGCGATGAGTGATGAACGATTAATAGCGCCCAGGTTAGGGCCAAGATCAACTATTATCAATTGAGCGTCCACCTTCTTTGCGGCTTTTTGCATTATTCTCCAGAAAGCGGATATGACCCGAAACGCGCCGGGATCGCCTCCAAGACACTTGGGCCAGCTTTCAGACAAAGCATCTTCAAATCCGGTTAATAGCATATCACCAAGGACAAGATTCAGGTTCCCACCAATGTGTTGAACATCTGGATCCACAATGTGTTGAACATCTGGGTCCACAATATCGCCATATCTCTCCTTCAAAGGTTTTATGGCGCCGAATACAGTTTTTGCCCCTGAATCTGTTAAGTTTTCTACCTCATCTTCAGTAAGAAATGATGCAGTCAGGTTGGATTGTGGATCGAGGTCAACAGCCAATGTTCTATATCCCATATCAGCATACATCCATGATAAATGGTGAACGAGGGATGTCTTTCCGACCCCTCCTTTATTGTTGAAGAATGCGATAACCGGGATGCTCATACAGCTTTCCTCAAAATGACAAGGCAATGAGCCAATTGAGCAACAAACTCCGGATCGGGGTTCCCGTTTTTTTCCATTTCTTTTCTGGCCAGGCTGATGCCGAGACCGAACTTCTGTACATAGCCGAGACTCTTCAAAACCTCTGCAAGGTGGGGGTTTCTATAATCAGTGACCCCCTGGGTCCCAAAGTTATCTACCCTGACTTGTCCATAGGGGCCTCCAGGATTTTGTATCTCAATCCTGTCATTAAACCAGTTGATTCTGACAGGCGCATTCGTGCCTTCGTAATTCCTGTGCATGACCGCGTTACGAGCAATTTCTCTCAATGCGACCATTGGATACTCTGGACGGGAGATTTCTGTCGAACCTGTAGTTATATCAGAAGACACAGATATATGAGCTTCAAAGATTTCATCCAATAACCGTAACATGCGTGACATTGGGCCAGTGATCTCTTTTTTATCTTTGATTGGATCGGTAAGTTCCTCGCCGTCAATCCTGAGAAATTGTATATATGCTCCTGGAAGATGCTGGACAGGGTCTGTCCCTAACGCTAAAATGCCGACTACAGTTGGCTTTCGGTTTTCCATATCGTTAATAAAACGCAGGGACGCCAATTGCTCATAAATTGACCTATCATTTTGTGCGAGAATTTCCGGGTCTATCGCAGTTCTAAGGTATTCTTCTTTAAAAAGGGTCAGATCCAAGTCATCATCAATAGATGCCTCATCGACAGGGTGCAAGTCAAAATGCAAGTCCCTATGTTTTCTCTTTTCAGTTAGAATTCGTATTTCTTCATTTGTTGCTACATCCCTTCTGGGCCCTGATCTTACCCAGACCTTTCCTTTATACGCGATTGGAGTATCTTTGGATGGCTCAACCGTAATGACTGCTAACGTACAACCATCGAGTTCTTTCTTCTGAACAGACATTACTGGAAAAGGATGAATATTGCCATTTGATTTCAAACTCGTTAGATTTGTTAACATCTGATCAGTTATTTCTGTATAAGCGCACGTGCCATCATCATTAACCCCTATAAAAATTACACCGGGGAGCTGATTGTAGGACAAATCATTTGCAAAGGCACAAATCGCCTGACATATTTTATTCTTATCAGAATCAGATGCTTTCCGCTCGGTTCTATCTGATTCTAAATCCCTGAATAATTCAATTAGCTCTTTATCTCTAAGGTTGCTCATGTTATATATCTTTTTGATTATTATACATCATTTTTCATCAGGAGACTCTTATACGGCGATTCGATGGAATAAATCGGGACACATTCTATTTTCTCCCTTCAAGGGTTCACGGGGTCAGATCTTGTAATCGTATAGGCGTATTCTAAGCTTTCAGCTAATCCCCCTCCAACCGCACAAGCTCCAAAAAAGGAACACCTCAAAGTGAACCCGTTCATATGGACGCGTTCCGCCTGCTGAAAGTACAATAGGGCGGCAGAGAGTTCTTTGACATGGGCGGGAGAAGAAAGCGTCGAGGCGGGGTTGGAAAACCCCGCCTATCAATAAAAGTGAGCAATGAATGTCGGGCAGCCCTGAACACCCTTTGAACACCCGGACGGGCCGGAATGTGCCGAAAAATCAGTGGGTTATAAAGGTTTTAAAGGAAAGGCTTTGAACATATAAAAAAAGAGAGCGTCCTTCGACAGGCTCAGGATGATTCGACAGGCTCAGGATGATTCGACAGGCT
>CBDVCR010000132.1:0-7730 GCA_965372535.1 uncultured bacterium
CGACAGGCTTATCCTTCGACAAGCTCAGGATGCTCGACAGGCTTATCCTTCGACAAGCTCAGGATGCTCGACAGGCTTATCCTTCGACAAGCTCAGGATGCTCGACAGGCTTATCCTTCGACAGGCTCAGGATGCTCGACAGGCTCAGGATGACCTGACAGGTATAGTAAACGCTCTGCGGGTTTAACCGGGCCCCTGGCTTCCCCAGCGGGGGAAGAGCCGGTGGTCTATGCCCATGGCGTCCAGCATCTTCCCGACCACGAAGTCCACCATGTCCTCCACCGACTCCGGCTTCTGGTAAAAGGCGGGCACCGGCGGGGCGATTGTCACCCCGAGGCGGGAGAGCTTGAGCATGTTCTCAAGGTGCAGCGCGCCGAAAGGCATCTCCCTGGGGCTCAGGAGCAGGGGCCTCCCCTCCTTGAGGGTGACGTCGGCGGCCCTCTGGAGGAGGTTTTCGGCGTAGCCCGAGGCGATGCCCGCGAGGGTCTTCATCGAGCACGGCGCCACCATCATCCCGTGGGTGAGGAAGGAGCCGCTTGAGACCGGGGCGTCCATGTCGCCCTCGGGCCAGTAATGCACGTTTTGCGTGGAATAAAACTCCCGTATCCTCTTGCGGGTCTCCACCTCGTCCCGCACTCCCCAGTCGATGCCCGTCTCTTCCTTCAGGATGCCGAACGCCGTGCCGGACATGATGAGGTGGGCCTCCGAGGTCTTGAGAAGCTCGCGCAGAAGCCTCACCCCGTAGACCACGCCGCTTGCGCCGGTTATGCCCACCACGTATCTCTTCATGCGTCACTATTCTACCACAGGGGCACAGGGGGCGGCCGCGCAGGGGAGGAGACGGTTCGGGACACGGGGACAGGGGTTGTATCAGCCCGCCGGACTATATGTGCTGGATGTCGTCCTCCTTCTTCGGCTTTTCTTCCCTGGCTTTCAGCATGCGCTCCAGGTACTCCCTGGCCAGGTCCTTCCCACCGAGGCCCAGGGCGAGGGAGAGTGCCAGGACGATGCCGCCGAAGATGATTGTAAAGGCGATGACGATGGTGTCCCTGCCTATGCCTAACTGCTCCAGCGCCATGGTGGCCGCAAGGACGAATATGCCGAGCTTGACCCCCTTGGCGATGGCGCCGGGCATGCCGATGCCGGAGTTTACGGCGGTGATGAGCGCGGCGCGGCTCAGGAAATTGCCGAGGAGATACCCCGCAAAAAGTATGGCTATCGCGATGAAGACGTTCGGAAGATAGAGGAAGAACGTGCCGAGGATGCGCTCCACCTCCGGGACGGCCAGTACGTTGAGCGCTATGATGAGGAACACAAAGACCGTGCCCCACCCAACGAGCCGGGAAAGAAGCACCGAGAGGTTGTCCCTGATGCCTCCCTTCAGGAGGACGTTCCTGATGCCGGCCCTTTCCGAGAACGTGTCAATGTGGACGAGCCTGAAGACGTAGACCGAAACGACCTTGAGCACCTTGCCCAGGACGACGCCCGCGATTATGATGAGCAGGAAGCTCATGATGTTCGGGAGGTACTGGATGACGTTTTCGTAGAATTTCTCCAAAGGTTTGATAAAGAGACTTTTAATCAGACCGCTTTTCATGGGTTCCCCCTTTCGTTCAGTCCCAGTTTTTTATCAAAAAATCCTTCTTCTTCTCGAATATCCTGCATGTCTCCTCTATGATGTCCTCCACCTCCGCGGCGGAGCTGTCAAGCGCCTCCACGACAAAGGAGGCCACCCGCCCCAGGTACAGCGGGGTCAGGGACTTTATGAGGTGCTCCCTGTTGAAGACGTTCTTGTGCGCCGCGATGGCGAAGCAGTAGAGGATATCCACCCAGATGTCGGCCGGGAGCCTGAACTCCTGCCACGGCCTGGGGGAAAGGCTTCTCAGGTAGTCGAGGATGTCGCGGGGGATGAAGGTCTCCCATATGGGGCCGAGTTCGTTCAGGCCGAGCATGAACTTGTCTATCATCCGCTCGATGTCCACGTGTATGGGCTCCAGGCCCACTTCGTAGCTGAAACCGAAGAGTTCCGGCTTCCTGGAGCCGTTGACTTGCCTCCACACGTCCTTGTAAGTCTCCATCAGCTCGAACACCGTGTTTACCACCTGGTGCAGCATGGCGCTCAAGTCCGCGCCGGGGTCCTTGGCGTCGTGGATTTTCGCCCCCATGAAGGACTGGCAGACCTTGAAGCCGTTTGCGATGGCGGTGGTCGTCATCCAGATGTCGATGCCGAACCTGGCGATGTCCGACTCCCAGACGTCCTTTGTCAGGTAATATGCGGCCAGCTCGCCGGAAAAGCCGAAGTCCCCTCCGATGGGCTGCCGGACGCTCAGGCCGTAGAGCGCCCTGGTGAGGGGGTAGACGATGGAGTTTGTGATGGTGCCGTCGAACTTGTGCCTGAGGTAGTATGGGGCCACGAAATCGTACTTCCTCTCCAGCACCGGGCGGAGGAGCAGGTCTATCCATTCCGGGGTGATGCTGCGGAGGTCGGAGTCCACCACGGCGCAGGCCTTTACGTTGAGTTTCGCGGCAATGTCAAAGATGGTCCGGAAGGCGCTGCCCTTGCCCGGTATGCCGTGGTAAGGGGTCACGATTTTCTCGATGGCGCTTATCCTGCGGGGTATCATGAGCGAGTCGAAGTCGTGTACCATGGAGTTCCGGGCCACCTCCGGCGTCGAATCCGTGGAGCCGCCGTCGGAGTTGACGATGACCGCCCTCATCCGGGGGAAGTACTTGGCAATGCCCACCTGCGCCGCCCTGACCACGTGGCCGATGGTCTTGACGTTGTTGTAGCTCGGGATGCCCACGAGCAGGTCGGCTTCCTTTATGTCGGAGAGCCTTTCCCGGACTTCTTTCCTGAGTATTACGCTGATTGGGTCTCTTCCTTTCCCGCCGGCAGAAAAGCGCCGAGCCGGTATTATTACTCAGAGCATAAAATAGTTTATACCCCCCTTTAGCAAAGGGGGGCGAGGGGGGATTTGAATATTCAGAAAAATCCCCCTCATTCCCCCTTTTCCAAAGGGGGAAGCCGTATTGATTCGTTCCAGGCCGGTGTTCGTCATGCAATCTATTTTATGCTCCCCTTAATAAATACGCCAGCGCATTCCCCGCGGTCTTGGCCGCAGGGCGGTTTATTGAGTTTATTTTTTTAGGCGGGCGTTGTCAAGTTTTCCTGCCTCACGTAAAAGGGCGGAGGCGCCTTGTAAATGACGGCACAGAGGAAAACCATCGTTATTCGAACGTCATTTCCAGAAGGCCGGCGTATGTAAGGACCCTGCCCCTTGCATTTTCCGAGACAAAGCTTTCCGCTTCTTCCCGTTCCCTGAACGCGGCGACCCCGTAGCCCATGGGGGTTTTTAGGCCCGAGTTTATGACGAAGAACGCCTCTTCCATGGGTGCCTCCTCCCCGGTCTTGTAGTCGCGGACCATGGCGGCGGCGTCGAACTTCATCTGGTCCCTGGCGCACTGGAGGCTTCGCCATATGACCGCGCAGCCTATGTCGGAGAACCTGACCGGCGCCCCCACGGTGCTCGTGGCCGAAAACCTGATGTCCTTTATCTCCATGTTCTGAGAGCACCCCTCGCCCCCCGCAAGGGCGGGGGAGGGCGGGGTCAGAAGGGCGCAAAGGAGCGGGAATATGAATAAGATATGCTTTACGGACAAAGTGGGCGCCTCCCTTGACAGACCTGGCTTAAAAATAATCCCCCGGCATTACCAATACAAAAGGCCCGCGCTCAGGCGGCCTGTCTTATCTGATATAATAGCTCAAAATATATGCACTTGTGCTCCCTTGTGCAGGGCTTAAGCCGACGGAGATGCGAAAACACATAATTGCCCCATTATTTCTGGCCCTAACATCCGGGATGTCTCCCGCCTCCGCGGCCGAGGTCGAGTTCGAGGGGAGGATATCCACCCCCGCCCCCATGTTCCTTTCCGTGGACGAAGACGGAAGGATTTACCTGCCCCGAAGAGACGGCGCCGTGGCCGTCATGACACGGGACGGAGAACACCTGAGGACCATCGGCGGCAAGGGCGGCCCCGGCGAGGGCGTCCTCCATGAACCCGTGGGCGTTGCGCTCTACGGCGGGAAGGTTTACGTGACCGAAGCCGTTGGCAGGGTGGTCATATTCTCCGGAGACGGCGAGTACCTGGACAGTTTCGGCGGCTGGGGAAGCGGGGAAAAGGAGTTCATGGACACCACGGGGATTTCCGTCCACGACGGGGTCATATACGTGGCCGACATGGGAAACAACAGGGTGCAGGTATTCGGCCCCAACGGGGTTTACATGGGCTCAATCGGCGCGAGGGGCGAAGGCAGAGGAAAGCTTATCGCCCCCACCGACGTGGCGGTGGATTACAGCGGATACGTCCTTGTTGTGGACGGAAACGACGAGAAGGTCAAGATATACACTCCCTCGGGGGAGTTCAAGGGCATGCTGGAGCACGGCAGAAAGCCCTACTCCGTATCCGTGGCCGATGCCGGGATATTCGTCACCGACATCGAACAGGGCGGCTTTCATCTCTATGCCCATGGCCGCCGGGCCCCTGAGCTTTTTTTCTTCCTCGAGTACGAGAAAATCGAGAGGTTCAGGAGCATCGGCGGGATTGCCGTGGACGAGGAGGGAAGGGTATACGTGGCGGACCCGTCCGGCGGCCGGGTGGGGCTTTACCGGCTGAACCTCAAGATGCCGGACGCCGGCAGGAAGGCCCCGCCCCCCACCTCCGTGCGGTGGGTCGAAGACATAAACGTCAAGGCGCGCAAATTAATGTGGGACGAAAAGGGAGGGACACTTTACGCCTCCGACAGGGGGCCGGTGCTCGTCATTAAAGGAGGCGAGGTCGCCCGGAAAATAGAGGTCTTCGGCTGGGACCCCGTGTCCATGGCCCTGGACCCCGGGGGGTTCCTGTGGGTTCTGGACCGGGCCAATAACCGGCTCCTCAAGCTCGGAAGCGAAGGCGAGGTACTGCTGTCCACCGGCCCTCTGGGCGGCGGCGGCGGGCTGTTTTCGGGCCCTCTGGACCATGTTTTATCAGGCGAGGGGTTTATCACGCTCGGAAGCGAGAGCCGGGACATCCTCTCCTCCGGCTTTTTGGGCGGCATCGACTGGCTGTTTTCGAGCCTCTCCGACCTGGTCATCTCAAACAAAGGGTTCATCTACGTCGCGGACAGGGGAAACGGCAGGGTCCTGCGCCTGAGCCCGGAGGGGAAATTCCTCAACGTCGTGGGAATGGGCGGCACCAGCGCTTTGATTGAAAGCCCCGTGGCCCTGGCCGTCGACGAAGAGGGCATACTCTACGTACTGGACGATTCCAAGAAGACAGTGACCGTATACTCCACAATGGGCCTTCCGCTTAAGGAGTTCGGCGGCGAAGGGGAAGGCCGGGGAAGGTTCAGAAAACCCGTTGACATAGCCATTACGGAAGACGAGATATTCGTCCTCGACGCCGGGCTTAACCGGGTGCAGGCTTTCTCCATGAAGGGGCGCTACCTGAGGGAGTTCGGCACAAGGGGCAGCGGAAAGGGGGATTTCCGGGATCCCGCCTCCATCGCCGCACTGGAGGGCACGCGGCTCCTCGTGGCCGACCACGGAAACAACAGGGTGCAGGTCCTCGCCCTCGTCTATACCCCCTCCGCTCCGGGGGGGCTTGCCGCCGAGGACGGCGAGGAGGGGGTCTCCCTGAGATGGAACCGAAACCCCGAGAGCTATGTGGAGAGCTACCGCGTCTACCGGAGCGGCGAACCGGATGCGGGCTTTGAGCAGAT
Source organism: uncultured bacterium (assembly GCA_965372535.1). Classification (GTDB taxonomy): domain Bacteria; phylum Nitrospirota; class Thermodesulfovibrionia; order Thermodesulfovibrionales; family JdFR-86; genus CBDVCR01. Next base: position 5,762 of record CBDVCR010000132.1, read on the forward strand.
AGCCTCGGTAAAGGCAAGCAGCTATTTCGACGGCGACGCTATAAAGGAGGACGGGCTTTATTACCGCGTAAGCGCAGTGGCCAGGGGTGGAAACGAAAGCCGCTTGAGCGGGACGGCCGAGGCCCGGCCTGCAGGGTGAGACGGGCGTCCCCTTAAATATACGTAAGCCAGGACTTGTGGGCTTTGCTCTTTCCTGTTACCGCGTCGAAGAAAATCGACTGGAGCTTTTTTGTCACCGGCCCGGGTTTTCCCTCGCCGATGCTCCTTCCGTCCAGTTCCCGTATCGGTGTGATTTCGGCAGCCGTGCCGGTGAAGAAGGCCTCCTCGGATATATAGACCTCGTCCCGGGTAAACCGCTCCTCCCGTGCTGTCAGGCCCTCTTCCCCGGCGATTGAGAGGATGCTCGCGCGTGTGATGCCTTCGAGGATGCTCGTAAGAGGGGTGGTCTTCAGTTCTCCGTTTCTGAAGATAAAGATGTTCTCCCCGCTTCCCTCCGAGACGTAGCCCTCGGGGTCCAGAAGGAGGGCCTCGTCGTAACCGCAGTTCATGGCCTCTCTTTTTGCAAGCTGGGAGTTAACGTAGTAGCCCGATACCTTGGCCATGGTCATGCTGGAGTTTACGTGCGCCCTCACGAACGAGGAGGTCTTGACCCTGATGCCGTTTTTGAGCCCGTCCTCCCCCAGGTAAGCCCCCCAGGGCCAGGCGGCGATGGCCAGGCTTACGGGGTTTCCCTTGGGGAAAAGGCCCATGGCCCCGTAGCCCAGGTAGACGATGGGCCTGATGTAGCATTCCTTGAGGCCGTTTTCCCTTACGGTGGCCGTCACGGCCTCGCAGATTTCCTCGTGGGAATACGGCAGCTCCATCTGGAAGATGTGGCAGGACTTGAGGAGCCTTTCCACGTGCTCCGAAAGCCTGAACACGGCGGGGCCTTCTTCGGTGCTGTAGCAGCGTATGCCCTCGAACACGCCGAGGCCGTAGTGCAGGGTATGGGCGAGCACGTGCACGTTGGCCTCGTCCCACGGGACGAACCCGCCGTCCATCCAGATTTTTTCGGTCTTATCGAGCATAAGTTATTTGTTATACCAGTAAGAAACGGCTAAAGTCAATCAGAATGCGGGTGTGATGGCGGCGGCCAAAGGAGGACAGAGGCACTTTGCATTGCAGGCCCGCTCTTCGGCAACCCCGAGGGCAAGCTCTAATTGAGCGAGCGCAAAAATAAGTAGAGCCAACCGTTAGTCCGTGAAAGTCCCTGCTCCACCCCGGAGGAACGAACCATGCCCTGCACCTTGGATTTCCTCGGCCTTGCGGTCAAAGCCCCTTTCCTCCCCGTAATCAATCCCGTTAAAGCACCCGGCGCACGCACCCCTGGGCAGGCAACTCGCGTTCGCCGCCCGTTTCTTTAAGCCCTTGCCAACAGGGCAATAGGGGCGGAAGGCCCTGCCCGGAATGGAAAATAATGAGGGAACGGCTTCCTGGAGCCTAATCGAGGATTCCGTGGACGAACCCGGCAATCCGGCTTGCAAAGAGGTAATAGGCAACGCCCGCGACGGCCAGAAAGAGGACAAGCCTGAGCAGCCTGCCGAGGGTGAAGCTTTTTTGCGGTTCCTTGAGCCTCCTTATCCTCTCAAGCTGCTCCTCGGGGGTGATAAGGAGCTTTCCGCACCCCGCGCACCGCATGGCGCCTTTTATCACCTTCTGCCCGCAGCCCGGACAGGCGTCGAAGTCGTACAATATCGCTCCTTCCGTTGGCATGGCTAATGCGGCATTTTACATTGGATTAAGGGAGAGATGCAAGGGGAGGAGGGGGATCAGGAGTCCCCCCATTTTTTTGGTTCTTCATCCGTTCCCGCGCCTCTTGTCGTTTCCGTTTCCTCTTTCCGTCATTGCCGCGCTCTCATGCCGTCATTCCCGCGGAGGCGGGAATCCATTTTAACTCACATCACCAGACCGTCATACAAATCCGCCCATT
>CBDVCR010000133.1:0-7713 GCA_965372535.1 uncultured bacterium
ATAATTATACAATATTTACCCCTGATTTGTCACCTATTTAATGACCGGATTAATAAGTATAAACAAGACAAAAAAATCAACTTATTACTGCGACCTCCTCCTTGGCCACTCACTCCCTGGCAGCCCGCATCTCCTCCCCTGCGCCGCTGCTCAGCCGCCCTTCATCCCCCGATGCCGGACATGGACTCCACGGAGGCGTCGGAGGGCTTCTCAAAGTAATTGCCCTCGGGTTTCATGTCGATGGCGCGGGCAAAGAGGCTGTCAAGCCCTCTGTCGTCCATGCCCCGCCTCAGCGGCGCAAGCAGGTCCACCTCGCTCCTTGAAAACAGGCATGGCCTTATTTTCCCCGCTGCGTTAATCCTCAGGCGGTTGCAGGAGTAGCAGAAGCTGTGGCTCAGCGGGCTGATAAAGCCCAGCACCCCCCTGGCCCCCTCAAGGCGGTAGTTCCGCGAAGGCCCCTTGCCCTTGAACTCAAGCTTTACGAGCGGCCCGAGCGTTGCGACCTTATCCATCACCTCGGGGGTCTTGACGCACCTTGACTCGTCCCAGTCCTTTCTCCGCCCCGTGGGCATGTACTCTATAAACCTGATGTGGCAGGGGCGCTCGTATGTCAGGCGGGCGAAACCCGGTATCTCGCGGTCGTTCATCCCGCGGATGGGGACCATGTTGAGCTTTACGGGCGAAAGCCCCGCCCCCTCGGCCGCGCTTATCCCCTCAAGCACCCGCTCAAGCTTGCCCCCTCCGGTCATCTCGGCGTAGACGTTCGGGTCGAGGGTGTCGAGGCTTACGTTTACCCTGTCAAGGCCGGCCCGCTTAAGTTTCCGGGCCATGGCCGAAAGGAGCATGCCGTTTGTGGTAAGGCTCAGGTCCCGCACCCCCCTGGCCTTTACGGCGGAGACGAGTTCGACAATGTCGGCCCTCATGAGCGGCTCTCCGCCCGTAAGCCTGACCTTGCGCACCCCGTAGCGCATGGCGGACTCCGCGATGCGGCCTATCTCGGAGGCGGTAAGGAGCTCGTCCTCCCACAGGCACTCCGGCCTCCGGCCCGGCGTGCAGTAGAGGCAGCCGAGGTTGCACCGGTCGGTCACGGAGATGCGCAGATAGTCTATTTCCCTGTTAAACCCGTCCCTGGCCACTTTACGGAACCTCGGGATATTCTACAATAATTTCTTCCCCCGCGAGCGCCTCGACGAGAAATGCCCTGAGATGCCGCTTCTCGTCTTTTGTAAGCCCCAGGGGCCTGAGTTCCTTGTTGCCCTCTCCACCGCCCCTGTCGAGGAAATCGATAACATCGTCCAGGTCCCGGAATACCCCGTTATGCATGTACGGGGCGGTGCGGGATATTTCCCTCAAAGTGGGGGTCTTGATGGCCCTCCAGTCCGCGATATCCTTGGTGACGAGGAACCTGCCGGGGTCCTGCCGGAGGTTCTCGTAGTCGTCATAGCCCGAGACTTTCGCAACGAACCTGACGGTCGCCGCGACCTTCGGGTCCTTGAGCTTGGGGTTGTCGGGGACGTTCAGGGCATGGAAGCCCTGGTCCGAGAGGACGGCCCCGTAGTGGCAGCGGGAGCAGCCCCCCTTGCCGGTGAATATGGAAAGCCCCTTTTTTGCGTCCCCGGAAAGCGCGTCCTCCCCGCCCCTGAGGTGCTTGTCGATGGGCGCGTCTCCGGAGACCAGGGTGCGCTGAAACGCCGCCAGCGCCAGGGCCACCCGCTCCCTGGTAATCCCCCCGCCGAAGGCCTTCCCGAACGCCTCCACGTACTCGGGCACTTCCTTGAGCTCCTCCTCCAGGTAGTCGAGGTTCTGGTTCATCTCGAAGGCCGACATTATGGGGAACAGGGCCTGCTGTTCGAGGTCCAGGTCCCGGCCGTCGTGGAACATGTACCGGGCGAAGGCCACATTTATGAGCGTGGGGGCGTTGCGCCAGTTCCGCGTGGTGGGGTAATTAAGGGAGATGTCCAGCCCGTCGGTAAAGGCCATCTCGGGGATGTGGCAGCTTGAGCAACTCATGGTGCCGTCCCCGGAGAGCCGCCGGTCGAAAAAGAGGAGCTTGCCGAGCGCCGCCTTCTCGGGCGTGAGAGGGTTTTCCTCCGGCACGGGCGCGGGCCCCAGGGGCTCGAGCTCTCCCGCCCACAAAGGGACGGCCAGGGCGAGGGCCAGCATGGCGCACAACGCCGCCGTCACACTACCTTTTGGCCTCATCCAGTTCCTCCTCCAGTATGCTTTTGAGGTTTTCGTAAGGCCTGTTTCCGAGTACCCTCCTGCCGTTAAAGAAAAAACCCGGTGTGTTATAAAGGTCCATCTCCACGGCCAGTTTCTTGTCCCTCTCTATGATTTCCCGGTGCCTCATGGCGTCCAGGTCGCGTATGAAGCGGCCCATGTCAAGGCCGAGTTCCCCGGCGTAGCGGATGAGGTTTTCGCGGTCGAGCCTTGGGGAGTTTTCAAGGAGCTTCCGGTGCATCTCCCAGAACCTGCCCTGCTCCCGGGCGGCCAGGGCGGCCTCGGCCGCAATGGCCGCGAAGTGCCGGTAGCGGTAGGGGTAGAACTTGATGACGAACCGCACCCTGTCGCCGTACTCATCGACCAGTCGATGGATGGCCGGACCGACCCCCACGCAGTGCGGTCACTGGTAGTCAAGGAACTCCACGATGGTGACGGCTGCGTCCTCGGGCCCCATGGAGGGCGAGCCCTCAAGGGGGATTTCGTGGCGCTTTACCCCGGCCTGAGGAGCCGCCGGAATACACACAAGCACGAGGGCGATTATCGCATGCCGCAGGGCGGCCATTTGCCGGTCCTCTTCAGGGGAGGGGGCCTGAGCCCCCTCCCCGTTGGTTTGTCCTCCCTTATTCCCCATCCTTCCGGGGATTAAGGGCCATAAGTCGGCGCAGGCTGGCCCGCCTACTCCAGGTGCGCCTCCCTGACCCACTTGCCGTGGTGCTTCTTCGCCCACTCAAGGGGCACTGTGCCGCGCGTCATAACCCTGAACGTGCCGGGGTTTGCGGCCGTGGCGAGGTAGGCGTGAAGGGGTACTGCAATCACAAAGACCACGAAGGCGATGTTGTGCACGAGGTGCCCGAGCTGCACCCACCCCCGCTGGCCCCCGGCGAGCCAGATTAACAGGCCGCTGGCCGAGACGGCAAGGCCGAAGACGAGCACGCAGAGATAAAACAGCTTCTGCCCGGCGTTGAGCCTGCCCTGGGGGGGCGTCTCCTGGCGGGAGAAATACCCGCCGAGGCGCTTTATCCAGTCCGAGTCCTCGCGGCTCCACCGCAGGGCCTCGCCAAGGTAGTTCAAAATGCTGTAGAGCAGCGAGAGGAGGAATACCACCCCGACCCACTTGTGGATGCCGGAGGCGATATGGCTGCCGCCGAATATGGTGTTGAGCCAGCTGAGTGAGTTGAAGTCGAACCCGAAGCCCGTAAGCATCAGGACGAAGAAGCTGAGCATCAGGACCCAGTGGTTGACCCTTTCGGCCCTGGTCGCTTTTTCCACCATTTTCATTGCCCTTCACCTCCCTCCTTCGTCTCCCCTTCCTCCTTCGGCCCGATGGCGATATAGTGCCCGGCGGCCGCGGCCACCGAGGCTCCGAGGCCGATGAGGGCGAGGGGCTTCAGCACGCTCCTCCAGAGGGCCGCTGTCCACGGGAGGCCCGGCGTGGAGTCGAAGCCGTAGTACTCTGGCGATTCCTTGAAGGCGTACATTACGCCCAGGCCCGCAAGGTCCGTCTGGCCGTAGAGGGTCCTGTACCCGTCGGCCCTGGCGCCCGACATCAGCTCTTCCCTGTCGCCGTACTGTATGGCGTCCGTGGGGCAGACCTTGGAGCAGGCCGGCTCAAGGCCGTGGGGGACGCGGTCATCGCACATGTGGCACTTGGAGACCCGGTCGTTTTCGTCGTAGCGGGGGATGTCGAAGGGGCAGGCGGCCTGGCAGAGCTTGCAGCCGATGCACTTTTGCTTGTCAAAGGAGACGACGCCCTCCGGCGTTTTAAATAACGCCCCAGGGGCGGGGCAGATGCTCATGCACCCGGCATCCCCGCAGTGCATGCACCTCTGGCTTATGAAGAGCCACTTCAGGGCACTGCCCTCTGAAAGCTCCACGAAACGTATCCTGTTATAAAGGTGCGCGCTTACGTCCGGGGGGTTTTCGTACGTGCCACGGTTTACGGTCCTTATGCCGGGGAGCTTGTTCCATTCCTTGCAGGCAGTCTGGCATCCGCGGCAGCCGATGCAGGCCTCGGGGGTTATCAGCAGGCCCTTTCGCTTTTTGAATACGTCCACTCCGCTTAATCTTTCCTTCTCATTGGCCATAACGCACCACCCCCTTAAGCCTTTTTGATGTTGACCATGAACGCCTTGGTCTCCGGAATCATCGTGTTGGCGTCCCCGATGGTGGGCGTGAGGAGGTTGGAGCTGTCAAACCCGCTTCCGTCCTCGGGATAGCGCCAGCCGAAACACCAGGGGAGGCCCACCTGGTGGACCGTGGTGTCCTGTACCACAAAGGGCCTGAACCTGTCGGTAACGATGGCGACGGCCTCGACCTTGCCCCTGGCGGAGCTTACGGTCACCCTCTCGCCGCTCTTAATCCCCTTTTCCCCGGCAAGCTCCATGCTCATCTCCACGAAATTCTGGGGCTGCATCTCAAGCTGCCAGGGCTGGTGCCTTGTAAGCACCCCGGTCTGCCAGTGCTCCGTCACCCGGTAAGTGGTGGCCACGTAGGGGTAGCGGACGTCGCAGGTGGCGAAATAGTCTTCCGGGAGGCCGGTCCCTTCCACGGCGGCCTCTGTCCCCGGCGTTACGTCGATAAAGAGCATCATAGCGGGGTTTACCCTGTGGGCCTTGCTCATGGGGTTTTCCTGAATGGGGCACTCCAGGGGCTCGTAGTGCTCGGGGAACGGCCCGTCCGCGCGGCCGGGGCCGAAGATGTGCGCCACGCCGTGGGGCTTCATGATAAAGGCGAGCCTGGTCTTTTCCCTGTTCGCAAGGGGCGGCCAGCCGCCGTCGGGCACGTCGCCCACCCATTTTGAGCCATTCCAGTAGATGACCGGCTTTTTGGGGTTTCTGGGCCTTCCGTGCTCGTCCACCGAGGCGCGGTTATAGATAATCCTCCGGTTCACGGGCCAGCACCACGACCATTCGGGATAAAGCCCCATGCCGGTGGGGTCCTTCCCCGACCTCCTGGCCATCATGTTGCCCCGCTCGGTGTAGGAGCCCGAGTAGAGCCAGTTGCCCGAGGAGGTGGAGCCGTCGTCCTTAAGCTTTCCGAAGCTCGGCACAAGCTGCCCCTTCTTCTCCCCTTCGAGGAAATAGCCGTTTATCTCCCTGGCGACGGCGTGGACGTCCATATTGTTGACCTTGCCGCCGGGGCCTTTGTGTCCGTAGTCCCATGCGAGCTTTACCACTGGGTCGGGGTACGCCCCGCCCTCCTCCTCGTAGAGCTTCTTTACGCGGAAGAAAAGCTCGTTGATTATCCAGGAGTCGGCCCTGGCCTCGCCGGGCGGCCCGGCGGCCTTATAGCGCCACTGGGCCCAACGGCCGGAGTTCGTGATGCTGCCCTCTTTTTCCACCGAGGCCGCTGCCGGAAGCTGGAAGACCTCGGTCCGTATCTCCGAGGGGTTCATGCCCGGCCCGCGCCAGAAGGAGCCTGTCTCGTTGTCAAAGAGGTTTACGTTTACCATCCAGTCGAGCCTGGCCAGGGCCTTCCTGACCTTCCCGGCGTTGGTGCCGGAGCATGCGGGGTTCTGGCCCCAGGCAAAGAAGCCCTCGAACTTGCCCTTGAACATCTCGTGAAACAGCATTATCCAGGAGGCGTTCTGTCCGTCGTCGAGCTTGGGGAGCCACTGGTAGCCGAACTCGTTGTCCATTGCGGCGGCGTTGCCGTAGTGGGCCTTGAGGAGGCTTACCGAGTACTTGGGGTAGTTGCCCCACCAAGTTGGCGCTCATCGGCTCCCGGGTCCTGGGGGTGTAGTTTTCGTTGTACTGCTTCAGGGTGGCGTCCCTGGCCCTCGGGGTCTTGAGGTAGCCCGGCAGGATGTGGAACAGGAGGCAGTGGTCCGTGGAGCCCTGCACGTTGCTCTCTCCCCGGAGGGCGTTTACGCCTCCGCCGGCCACGCCCATGTTTCCGAGCATGAGCTGGATGATGGCCATGTTCCTGATTATCTGCGTGCCCACGGTGTGCTGGGTCCAGCCCATGGCGTACATGATGGTGGCGGACTTCTCCGGCCCTCCGGTCGAGGCGTAAAGCTCGTACACCTCAAGGAGCTTGTCCTTCGGCGTGCCGGTGATGCTTGAGACCACATCGGGCGTGTAGCGGGAGACGTGCTCCTTAAGGAGCTGGAATACGCAGCGAGGGTCTTGAAGCGTCCTGTCCTTTTTGACCACGCCGTCCGCGTCCGTCTGGAAAGCCCAGGCTTTTTTGTCGTACTTCCTGGCCTTCGGGTCGTAGCCGGAGAAGACGCCGTCCAGCTCGCCGGGCATCTTGAAGCCGGGGTTGACGAGGAACGGGGCGTTGGTGTAGTTGGTGACATAGAACTCGTCGTAGAGCCCGTTGTCGATGATGTGCTTGAGCATGCCGTTTAAGAAGGCAATGTCCGAGCCCGAGCGGAGTGGGGCGTAGAGGTCGGCCTTGGCCGATGTCCTCGTAAACCTGGGGTCCACGCTTATGAGCCTGGCCCCGCGTTTTTTGGCTTCCATCACCCACTTGAAACTTATGGGGTGGTTTTCCGCGGCGTTACTGCCCATTATGAGGATGACATCGGCGTTTCTGATGTCAATCCAGTGGTTGGTCATCGCGCCGCGTCCGAACGACTCTGCCAGAGCCGCTACAGTTGCGGAATGTCATATTCGGGCCTGGTGCTCTATATATACGAGGCCCAGGGAGCGGAGCCACTTCTGGAGGACGTAGCATTCCTCGTTGTCCAGGGCGGCGCTTCCCACGTGGGCCAGCCCGTCGGTGCGGTTTACCACCCGGCCCCCGGCGTTCTTCCTTACGAAGGTCTTGTCCCGGGTCTTCTTGATTTTCCTGGCTATCTTGTCCAGGGCCCAGTCCCATTCGACCTCCTTCCACTCGCCGGAGCCCGCCGCCCGGTAGCGGGGCCTGGTGAGCCTTTTGGGGTTGTTCACAATCTGGTAGAGCGAGACCCCCTTGGAGCAGAGCGTCCCCTGGTTGATGGGGTGGTCCGGGTCGCCCTCGGTGTTTATGACCTTCCCCCCCTTGGTGTGCACCAGGATGCCGCACCCCACGGCACAATAGGGACAGATGGTGGTGGTCACCTTCGTGTCCCGTATCGGGAGTTCCCTGGCGCTCGCCTCCCCGGGCCTGGCAAGCTCAAGCCCCACGGAGCCCGCCGCCACCGCCCCACCGGAGAACTTCAGGAAACCGCGTCTTGAGATGTCCACATGCCCTCCTTTCGGTCTAAAAGGTTCTCTCTTCAGCCACCCTCAAACCTTATAATAAAGTCCATAAGCAATACTTATAGACTTATGAGTCCGGAGGACACGTTGCTAATATATACCGTGAAGCCCTCGAAGTCAATAACAAAATTTGTCAAAATTCGCCCTTCCGCCGAGCCACGGCAACCACGGAACACAAGGCGCCGTTGGCATCGATAATAATTCGATTGTATCACCGCCGGAAGGGGAGTCAAGGGATTTTTTTCCAGGAGTTCCCCCATTTTTTTGGTTCATCCGTCATTCCCGCTTCCCTCTTTCCGTCATT
>CBDVCR010000134.1:0-7705 GCA_965372535.1 uncultured bacterium
GATGATTCGACAGGCTCAGGATGATTCGACAGGCTCAGGATGATTCGACAGGCTCGGGATGGTTCGACAGGCTCAGGATGATTCGGCAGGCCCTTCGGCAAGCTCAGGACAGGCTCGGGATGATTCGACAGACCCTTCGACCTTTCGGCAGGCTCAAGGCTCGGGATGGTTAAAAAACGGCAGGGCGACAGAGCGGCCCCCCGACCCGCCCACTGCCGCCCCGGAATACCCCCCCGGCCTTCGGGCTGCCGGGGGTAAATATGCTAAAGGGGCCGGCCCGTCAACTGAATTCCACTATGTACTTATGCCTTTTCCGCTCGTACATCAGTTTGTCCGCCCGGACCAGCAGTTCTTCGATGGATGCCGGGCTTTCCGGGTCGTACCGCGCCGTGCCCACGCTTATCATCAGATTGTAGCTGAGTTCATTTTCCGAGTTGTACGCCTTGAGATTCTCAAGCAGGCGGGAGGCGAGCTTATCCGGACTTTCATCGAAATCCATCAGCAGGACCGCGAATTCATCCCCCCCGAGGCGGCCAATTATATCCGATTCCCGGTATGTATCCCTGAGCAGCCCGGCGGTGTCCAGAAGCGCAAGGTCTCCCGCCTGGTGGCCCCACGTATCATTAATCACTTTCAGCTCATCCACATCCGCGTAAAGTATGAACGCCCGTCTCTTCATCCGGGCCGCGGCCTCCAATTGCCGTTGCGCCATGGTTAAAAACCCTCGCCGGTTGAGAAGGCCGGTAAGCTCATCGGCAAGCGACAGGGCGCGCAGTCTCTCCTCCATCTGTTTCAGGTGAGTGATGTCCTTTGAAACAACGGTCACGGCTTCCGTCATTCCATCGGGCTCCTTGACAGGGCTCAGCGTCAGGAGGAAATGTCTGCCGTCCCCATCGCTTTTTTCATACTGATACGACCTGTTTGTCTCGAATACTTTTCCGGCTCTCTCGACGAACCATGCCGTCTCGGCAGGCGAATGCACCTCGCCGTATGCCAGGCCCGCATACCGGGCCTCTGAAATGCCCAGCCTCGAAAGGTGCTTCCTGTTCATGAAAAGATACTTGAAATCCCTGTCTATCAGATATATGGACGCCTCCGTGGACTCTACCAGGGAACGGTACTTTTTTTCGCTGTCCCCAAGGGCCTTCTCGGCCTGTTTGCGCTCCCTGATATTGAGGTTCATCGGGCGGTACAAGAATAAATACAGCATCGGGAGAAGCAAGACGATGAGCAGGAACGAATCCATAAACGCCTGCTTCTGAAAAGAGGCGCCCGCGGCAGAAAAAGACAGAAAAACCATCACTATGGTCTCGGAAATAAATATCGAACCAGCGGTGATTAACAGAAGGCGGAGAGCTGCGGGGGTTTCCAGTCCTGTTATTATATATTCTTTTTTCATTTTCGCCTGTAAAGCGATTTAACCGCAACTTCAACCTGTACTTGATTTACTACTTGCAGCAATAAATATACCAATTACTATCAAAGGCACACGTGAAAAATAATCAATTTTTCCAAAGGGTTACAAATACGTTTGGCGCTCGTTCATTACAGCTTAAGTGACACTATTGTCACTTTTTTCCCCTCCCCCTGTAAATTCTCTCCGGGCCCCGAGCATAACAGCGAATACCGTCCGGGCCGCCTGCGATATAATATCATAGTTGTTCTCGCTTTTGTCAATATAATATTTCGGTTGCCCCTGCCTTGTGATTAAAATTAAATTCACGTTCATTGGCCCGTGAACGGCCTGAGTATCGATTTTTCCTTATAATACATGGGCTTGTCGGGTTTCAGGCCGCTGTTATTGCAGTTTTATGGCTATGAACCTTTTTTTTAGCCAACCATGATTTTTCTGGCCGGACGGCTGCTGCTTCCGGTGTGTGAGGCGAGGACGGTGGATTGGTGATTTGAGGGTTTCATTATTTGGTTTTCGAGGCGGGGGCTTCCGTGGCCCCTTTTGTTCTGGAGGCGGGGAATTTGTGCAAAAACTTCACGTCTCCTCGAAGGCGCGCGATTTGCACTTACCTGCTCAGGGGATCTCCTGTAAGCTTTAAGAAAACAGTAAGCGAAGAAATACCCTTGAAGGAGGTTTTCACGATGCACCGAAACATGGGCGGTACGGATAGGGCGGTACGGGTGGCCGCAGGGATGGGGATCATATCATTGGCTCTTCGGGGGCGGAAAAGGAGGCGGAAAAGCCGATGGGCATATCTCGGCTCGGTGCCCCTGCTCAGTGGGCTTTTGGGATGGTGTCCCGTGTATGAGCTTCTGCATGTCAGTACCCGTAAGAGGCGCAGTTCGGGGTTCGGCGCTCTCAGGGAGGCCGTAAGGGGCCGCCTTCGTTAGCTTCCGATAAGTAAGATTTCGCCGAAAGAGTTTTTGCCGGCGATACGCCCCTGGTTTAATTGTCTGCCGCAGGGGGACTGAAAAGTCCCGCCTATTGATAATGCCACGGCGTGGCCCTTCCGCCGCTCCACGGGTCGTGCAGGCCCTCGTACGACGCAATGTTAGCGTTTTGATTGTCTGAGCGCCTTGTTGCCTATATGATCGCCACGCCAGTAAACCAGATCAAGGTGAACGCGATGGATATTTAAACGTCGGGCAACTTCTTGGGCAACAGTCTGGTACTCGTTACTGATATCCGGAGTTAGACTGATTACAGTTTTCCATCTTGGTAAGTCATGACCTTCGGGTTCTATTTTAAGTCCTTTTGCTACATGGCTATCCAAAGGTATTTCAAGCCAAGGTTCAAGGTGATACAGTTTATATTTGGAACATAAGAAGCGATTATAGTTGATGCCCCTAAGAAAAATATTTAGGGCCTTCCTGGCACTACCCCAATATCGGGCCTCAGTTGGAAGGGTTTTTATCATTTTCGAAGTTTGTACATCAAGTATTTTAATAAACTTGCTTTTACTCCTTACTTTAAATGACATGATGTCCATTTTCTTTAAATATTCTCTTACAGCTTCAATGGTTCCTTTCGGTCCCATTCCTCTCATGGTAGAAGGGCCAACCGACGTGATAGCAATTCTTTTTTTGAGATAATCCAGCATCTTGTCGTTCATTTTCTATTACCTCTCACTTAGTTGACGAGATTACACCAGAATGCCCAAGCCCAGACCACCGGCGGCGCTCCGGACGGCGAGCAGATGGGAGTGGTATATTGATCGTCTCTATCTTCGACTCCATATCGTTCCAAATTTATAGAAAGAGTAAGGGTCAAGCTTATTCTCTATCAAGTGCCTTTTTAGGCTGCTTAACACAGAACGAACAATGTTCAAGAAAAAGCTGCGGGGATATACAAGTTCCCATGAATGGTCATTTTTAGAGTCGAACATCCCATGATAATAGGGCGAGGTGTCGTCATCACTAATTTCCATGCCATAGCCTGGCTGTCTGAATTCGTGCACGAGATGATTACGATAAGTGTACAAAAGACTCGCGTGCTCGGCATCCGTAATAAACTTATGTTCACTCTCAGAATTAGCAAGCCCAATGATTTCATCTATTAAAGGGTCAACCTCGCTGATTCTATGTATGCGACCGGATTCCCAACTTCCAAGTCTTTTTCTGACATCGTCAGCAAGTCGTCCATCAGTTGACTCTATGGACTGTAAAGAGAGGGAAAGCTGGGGCAAACTGATTCTACGGCTGTCCTGCCAGTCTGAACATTCTTTTATCAAAAGAATAAATCTTTCCTTATTTTGATGAACATCTGGAAACCTTGCTCGACCCAGTGTATCAATGATTGATACAAGAAGTATTTTTTGATACATGGGGATATTAATATTAGTTGGTTGTGTCACAGGCGCATCAATACTTAACGAAGAAACGCCTTGAAGTTGTTCTTTAAAGTAGCTGCAGAATTGCTCAATGCTGTCGTCAGGCATGTCTCGGTTTTCCTTTAAATTCCCCTAATTATACTGCATGTTGTCTCCTTTTTCCGTTTCAACCGGCCTTTCCTTCTTGAGAGGGCATTATTTACCCTCTTAAGGAGGACATTTGCACGACATCGAAAAAGCCGACTACGCGGGAGCAACAATCGAAGGTTAGCGAAGTGCATCGTGGGCAAGTTCTCCTCGGCGGGGAGTCGGTTTTCTACCCCATGCAGGGCCGCGGAGGGCAGGGGCTATCTGTTCTCAAGCTCGTTCAGGCGTTTTATTAATTGAGGGATGACGCTCTCGCCCGGCGCGGCTTCTTCCGCGGAGACCGAGATAAGCTCCATGATGCCCACTTCCACCTGCCCGCCTTCGCCGGGGAAGGAGAGGATGTTCTTCTTCCTGAGGTCTTCCTCGGTATAGAAGGATTTTATCTTCTTGCCGAACACCCTCGCGGCCTCCTTAAGGAACTCCTCCGAGTCTTTCTTTCCGCAGACCGCGATGAAGTCGTGGGTGTCGTAGGCCCCCACGAACCCCCCCCACCTGTCCATTGTGGTCTTCAGTATCGCGGCGGCCCACTGGATTATCTCGGTATGCCGCCGGGAGCCGTATTTGAGGAGATACGGCTGGACGTTGGCAATCCTCAGCAGGACGACCGAGTACCTGCCGAGCCTGGGCTGCACCTCGTTGACCTTTCTTATCGTGGCCGTCTTGTCCGGCAGGCCGGTGAGGAAGTCGGGCCAGAAATCCGGGTTGTCCTGTTTCCTGTGAAGCTGCGAGATGTACTTTCTGGCCTCTCCTATGCCCATGACATGCCTCTCTCCCATAGGAATTTAACAGGACGGGCCTGAATTGTCAACGTGAAATTACAGGTTTAGATTACCTGTGAAGATGCACGTGAGGATGGGGCGTCACGCTATATAAAAAAGCCGGGGGGCGAAGCCCCCCGGCCCGGAAGCGTAAGGTGAAGCGGCCTCCCGCGCCCTTATTTCTTTTTGAGGGCGGCCTGTGCGGCCGCAAACCGGGCAATCGGCACGCGGTAGGGCGAGCAGCTTACGTAGTCAAGACCGATATTGTGGCAGAACTCCACGCTCTTGGGCTCTCCGCCGTGTTCGCCGCATATGCCCATCTTGAGGTCTTTCTTGACCTTCCTCGCTTTAGTGACCGCCATCTCCATCAGCACGCCCACGCCGTCGATGTCGATTGAGATGAACGGGTCCTCCTTGAGGATGCCGTGTTCCACGTAGAAGGGCAGGAACCTCCCGGAGTCGTCCCTCGAAAGGCCGTAGACCGTCTGTGTGAGGTCGTTGGTCCCGAAGGAGTAGAAATCGGCAAACGGGGCGATTTCGTCGGAGGTGACCGCCGCCCTCGGAAGCTCTATCATGGTGCCCACGGTGTAGCCCACCTTTATTCTGTACTCTTTCTGCACCTCTTCGGCAATGCCCTCGACGACCTCACGCATGGCCTTCAGCTCGTTTACGTGTCCCACCAGCGGAATCATTATCTCGGGGATGACCCTGACCTTGTCCCTGGTCAGCTCGCAGGCGGCCTCCATAATGGCCCTGGCCTGCATCTCGTATATCTCGGGGTAGGTGACGCCGAGCCTGCAGCCCCTGTGGCCGAGCATGGGGTTGAACTCGTGGAGCGCGGTGTTCTTGACCCTCAGCCTCTCCACGTCCGCACCCATCTGCTCCGCCAGTTCCTCAATCTCCCTGTCCGTATGGGGCAGGAACTCGTGGAGCGGCGGGTCCAGCAGCCGTATGGTCACCGGCAGGCCCTCCATGGCCCTGAATATCCCGAGGAAGTCGCCCTTCTGAATGGGAAGCAGCTTTGCCAGCGCCCTCTTCCTTCCCGCGATGTCGTCGGAGAGTATCATCTCCCTGACGGCCATTATCCTGTCGGCCTCGAAGAACATGTGCTCGGTCCTGCAAAGCCCGATGCCCTCGGCCCCGAATGTCCTGGCCACGGTGGAGTCGCCCGGGGTGTCGGCGTTGGCCCTCACCTTGAGGGTCCTCATCCGGTCGGCCCATGTCATGAGTTCCTTGTACCAGGGGTTGTGTTCGGGGTCCGCCGACAGGAGGTCGAGCCTGCCCTCGTAGACGCGGCCCTTGGTGCCGTTAAGGGTAATCCAGTCCCCCTCCCTGACGGCCCTTCCGTTTACGTTTGCGACCTTGTTCATGAGGTCGATTTCAAGGGCCGAGCAGCCCACGATGCAGCACTTGCCCCAGCCCCTTGCGACGAGCGCGGCGTGGCTGGTCATGCCGCCCTTGGCCGTGAGAATGGCCTCGGCGGCGTGCATGCCGTGGACGTCCTCCGGGGAGGTCTCGTTCCTTACGAGGATTACCTTCTCGCCCCGTCCCGCCCATTCCTCGGCGTCGTCCGCGGTAAAGACCACCTTGCCGATGGCGCCTCCGGGACCCGCGGGAAGGCCCTTGGCCAGTTCAACCGCGGCCTTCTCCGCCTCCGGGTCCACGCTGGGGTGAAGGAGTTCGTCTATCTGGTCGGGGTTTACCCTGAGCACAGCGGTCTCCCTGCTGATAAGCCTCGACTTGGACATCTCCACCGCCATGCGGATGGCGGCCTGGCCGTTTCTCTTGCCCACGCGGGTCTGGAGCATCCAGAGCCTGCCGTCCTCCACGGTGAACTCGATGTCCTGCATGTCCGTGTAGTGCTTCTCCAGTTTTTTCTGTATTGTGAATAACTGCTTGTACACCGCGGGCATGGCTTCCTCGAGGGAGTGCAGGTGGCCGGTGTCCTCGGTCTTTCCGGCCTCATTGACGGGGTTCGGCGTCCTTATGCCCGCCACCACGTCCTCGCCCTGCGCGTTTGGGAGCCACTCGCCGAAGAACATGTCCTCGCCGGTGGCCGGGTTACGGGTGAAGGCCACGCCGGTGGCCGAGTCGTTGCCGGTGTTGCCGAAGACCATGGCCTGGACGTTGACGGCGGTGCCCCACTCCCCGGGGATTTTCTCTATCCTCCGGTAGGATACCGCACGCTTTCCCATCCAGGACTGGAAGACCGCTCCGATGCCGCCCCAGAGCTGCTCCATGGGGTCGTCGGGGAACTCCTTGCCCAGAGTGTTTTTGATGATAGCCTTGAACTCGTCGCAGAGGAGCCTCAGGTCGTTCACCGTAAGCTCGGTGTCGCTGCGGCAGCCCTTTTCTTTCTTCAGCCTGTCCATGGAGTGTTCGAGTTTATGGCGTATGGCGTCGTGGTCGGCGGCAAGCTCGACGCCGGCGGCCTTTTCCATCACCACGTCGGAGTACATCATGAGAAGGCGGCGGTAGGCGTCGTAGACGAACCGCTCGTTGTTGGTCTTCCTGATAAGCCCCGGGATGGTCTTTGTCGTAAGGCCGACGTTCAGGACGGTCTCCATCATGCCGGGCATTGACTTGCGCGCCCCGGAGCGGACGGAGACGAGAAGGGGGTCATTGGGGTCGCCGAATTTCTTGCCCATGATTTTTTCCACCCCGGCCAGGGCTCTTTCCACCTGGGGCGCGAGCTCTTTGGGGTACCGGCGGTTATTCCTGTAAAAAAGAGTGCAGACCTCCGTGGTCAGGGTAAAGCCCGGCGGGACCGGGATGCCGAGGCTGACCATCTCGGCGAGGTTCGCCCCTTTTCCGCCCAGGAGGTTCTTCATCTCCGCCTCGCCGTCGGCCTTGCCTGCGCCGAAGAAGTAGACGAGCTTGCCCTTTTTCGCACCGGCAACGGCTTTTTTCGGCGCGGCCTTCTTCGCTGCGGTCTTCTTTTTGGCGGTCTTTTTGGGCGCGGCCTTCTTCTTGGCAACGGTCTTCTTTTGGGCGGTCTTTTTGGGCGCGGCCTTCTTC
>CBDVCR010000135.1:0-7528 GCA_965372535.1 uncultured bacterium
AAGGAGGGCGCATACGTACTAACCGAATAGGACATTTCTAAATTGGCTTGACACGGGCCAGGGGCCTACTTGATTTTACAATCATTTTTATGGTAAAAATAACATTGACTTTATTCATATTAAGGAGGGAAAAGTGGCCCAGGCAGCACCGAAAAGAAAACTCTCCGTGCTTAAGAGGGCGCGGCAGGAGAGAAAACGGAACCTCAGGAACAGGTCCGTCAACTCCCAGGTTAAGACCTATACGAGAAAGGTTTTAACCGCCATAGACGCAGGCGACAGGGAACAGGTCGAGAAAACCTTGAGGGAGGCCGTGAAAGTCATAGACTCGGCCGCCTCAAAAGGAGTGCTGCACCTCAACACCGCATCACGGAAGATTTCGAGGCTTTCGAAGCGGGCCAACTCGGCCCTCAGGCCCTCGACGGCCTGAGCCCCGCCACATTACGCAATAGAGATTTCAGTGGAGAGCGGCTCCCGGCAGGGGCCGCTTTTACCGTCTTTGCGGGGCGCTCAAAGCCTCAGGAGCCTCGCGAGCAGGTATTCCATGGGGAAGGCCTTCCCGGCGCTTTTCACCAGGGTGTCGGCCTCGTTAAGGAGCCCGAACACCCTTGCTTTTTCGACTTCGCTCCCCCCCGTCTTTCCGTAGTGCCAGTTGAGCGCGCCGAGCAGGGCATAGGGCTCCTGGGTCTCCGAGAGCACGCGGTAAACCCTGAAGACCCTGTCCGCGTCACCGGCCCTGAGGGCGTCGGTGAGGTCGAAGGCGTCGTAGTCGCCGCTTCCCCGCACCAGGGCTGTGATGTCGTCCCTGCCGAGGGTTTTTTTGCCGCAGAGGGTGAGTTTTTCAACCTCGGAGGAAAGGAGGCCCGCGTCGGTGCCCACGGCGCCGATAAGATAGTCCACCGCCTCCTGAGTGAGTTTCAACCCTTTTTGCGCGGCCTTTTCCCTTACCCAGTAGGGTAGGTCCCTTTCCCGGATGTCGAGGGTGATGGGCCTCGTCCCCTTCAGGTCCTTTACGGCCTTTTTCAGCTTTCCGGCATAAAGAATAAGAAGGGCCGAGTCAGGCGAGGGGTTCGCCAGGTATCCCGAAAGCGCCTTGATGCCTGCGGCGTCTATTTTCTGTGCGCCCTCGACGGCCACGATTTTCCTCCCCCCGGCGAAAAACGGCACAGTGTAAAGGACGTCCAGTACCTGCTCAAATGGAGGGGCGGCATCGGGGGAGTCCATGTCGAAGGCGTGGAAGAGGAAGTCGCGCTCGGCTTCGGCTACGGTGTGCCTGGCGGCGAACATGGCTTCCTTGAGCAGGTAGGGGTCTTCTGAGTACAAGAGGTACGCCGGGTGCTTGAGGCCCTTTCCGAGTTCGTCGAAGAAGTGCTTTATGCTCATCGCATCTGCACCACCGAGGCGGCTATCTCGCGGGACATGTCATTGAGGGCGCGCTCGACGGCCAGCTCTTTTCCTGCCGTGAGGAGCTCAAGCGCCCCCTGGCCCCCGAAGGTGACTATGAAGGCGGCGCGTTCCCTCAGCGGCCTCCTGGCCCCGTCCGGGCCTACAAGATGGAACATCCCCTTTATTATCACCTCGTACTGAACTGTAATTTTGTCTTTTTCCGCGGCGCCCCTGATCTCGAACGCGTTCAGAACGCCCTCTATGCGATAGTCCGCGTCATCGTCCACCCGTACGCCCTGCTTCATCAACTCCTCGGTAAGCGCGTCGTAAAGGAAGTCCTGGAGCCTCGGCTCATAGGTGTTGTTCTCTATCCTTCCGATGCTCACTGCCGTAACAGGCGGGCCTTTCCTGAGCGAGTAGCCGCAGCCTGCGAGGGCCGAGGTGAGGACGGCCGCCAGTAGAGCGAAGTTTATCAGAACGGATGTCCTGTTCATAAGGCTAAAACGGGATTCGAGGTTCGGAGGCTCGACGGGCACAAGCGGGAAATCCCTTCCCCTGAAACCTGAATCCACGAATCCTTCATATTACAATATTAACAAGTTTTCCCTGGACGGCGAAGAGTTTCTTGACAGGTTTTTCCCCTTTAAGCTCCTTGACCTTCGGGTCATTGAGCGCGAGTTCTTTCAACTCCTCCTCCGGAAGCCCGGCCTGAACCGTCATCCTGGAGCGCACCTTGCCGTTTACCTGTATGACCAGCTCTATTTCCTGCGCTTTTGCCATCTCCTCGTCCCAGGCGGGCCATGCCTCTTCCGAAACGGAAGGGGCGTTTCCCAGGGCCTCCCAGAGTTCCTCGGCGATGTGCGGGGAAAAGGGGCTGAGAAGGAGCAGAAGCGTCTCCAGGGCGAACCTGAGCGTCCCCCACTCCTCGTCCGATGAGGGCTTGAAGGAGCCCGCCTCGTTTGCCAGTTCCATGAGCGCGGCGATTGCGGTGTTAAAGTGGTACTCCCGCTCGATGTCCTCGGTGACGCGTTTTACCGTGCGGTGGGCCTTGCGGACCAGCGGGGTGTCGGCGTCTTTCCTGCTCCGGGCGGAATGCAGCGCGTCGCGGCTCTGATGCACCATGTTCCAGACCCTCCCAAGGAACCGGTGGGCGCCTTCCACCCCTTTGTCGGACCATTCGAGGTCGCGCTCGGGCGGGGCGGCAAAGAGGGAGAAAAGCCGCGCGGTGTCCGAGCCGTAGCGCTCTATCAGGTGGTCGGGGTCGATGACATTGCGTTTTGACTTGGACATCTTCTCCACCCTTCCGGCCTCGACGGGGCGTCCGCATTTGACGCATTTTTCGTCCTTTGCCTCATCAGGAAAGAGCCAGCCGTGCTCCGGGCACTTGTGCGTCTCCTTGCAGACCATCCCCTGTGTCAGCAGGTTCTTGAATGGCTCGCTCACCGTGGCAAGCCCCAGGTCTCTCATCACTCTTGTGAAGAACCTGGAATACAGGAGATGAAGCACCGCGTGCTCCACCCCCCCCACGTACTGGTCCACCGGCATCCAGTAGGCGACGTCTTTTTTAACCGCCTCCGACGTTAGGTCTATGTCCCCTTTGGGGTGACAGTACCGCAGGAAATACCATGAGGAGTCCACGAAGGTGTCCATGGTATCGGTCTCGCGCCGCGCCGGTCCCGCGCACTTCGGACAGGAAACGTTTACGAACTCCGGGTAGTTCAACGGCGACTCCCCGGTACCCGTTAGTTTTACGTCCTCGGGAAGCAAGACCGGCAGGTCCTCCTCCGTCACCGGCACGATGCCGCAGGCGTTGCAGTATATCATGGGGATGGGCGTGCCCCAATAGCGTTGACGCGAGATGCCCCAGTCCCTCAGCCGGTAGTTGACGACCCTCCTGCCCAGGCCCTTTTTCTCAAGGTCTTCGGCGATCCTCAGTCGGGCCTCGGCGCTTTTCATCCCGGTGTATTCGCCCGACTCAACGAGCACGCCGTAGTCCTCGAAGGCCTCGGCCATCTCCTCGGCCGGAGGGGCGGAGTCCTCCGTGTTTTCGGGCGCTATCACCCTCCGGATGGGAAGCCCGTACTCCCTGGCAAACTCGAAGTCCCGCTGGTCGTGGGCCGGAACGCTCATGATGGCCCCGGTGCCGTATTCCATGAGCACGAAGTTCGCCACGTAGATTGGCGTTTTTTCTCCGTTAACCGGGTTTATGGCGTATCTTCCGGTAAAGAGGCCGATTTTGTTTTCCTGGTCGCCGTAGTGCTCCTTTACCTTGCGGAGGGCTTCCTTGTCCTCGGTGAGTTTATCGGCCAGGGGCAGGCCCGGGGCAAGACACATGTAAGTCACGCCAAAGAGGGTGTCGGCGCGGGTGGTAAATATCCTGATGCTCTCGTCCGTGCCCTCTACCGGAAAATCCGCATCGAGGCCGTCGCTTTTTCCTATCCAGTTGCGCTGCATGGTGACAACGCTCTCGGGCCATCCCGTGAGCGTGTCGCAGGCATCAAGGAGTTCTTCGGCATAGTCGGTAATCCTGAGGAACCACTGTTCAAGCTCTTTCTGGACAACCTCGCTGTCGCACCGCCAGCAGCGGGAGTCAATTACCTGCTCGTTGGCGAGCACGGTGGCGCAGGAGGGGCACCAGTTGACAAAAGAAGCCTTGCGGTAGGCAAGGCCGCGCTCGTACATCTTGATGAAAAACCACTGGTTCCATTTATAGTATTCCGGGCTGCACGTGGTGGCTTCCCGCTGCCAGTCGTAGCTCAGGCCCAGCCGGTCAAGCTGCACGCGCATGTTGTCGATGTTTTCGTAAGTCCATTTCGCGGGGTGTGCGCCCTCTTTTAAGGCTGCGTTTTCCGCGGGAAGGCCGAAGGCGTCCCAGCCCATGGGGTGCAGGACGTTAAACCCGCGCATCCTCTTGTAGCGCGCAATGACGTCTCCGATGGCGTAGTTCCTGACGTGGCCCATATGTATCTTGCCCGATGGATAGGGAAACATCTCAAGGCAGTAGAACTTTTCTTTTTCCACGTCCTGAGAGGACCGGTAAAGGTCCCTGCCGGCCCAGTACTTCCGCCATTTAAGCTCGACAGCCTCTGGATTGTACTTTCGTTCCAATCGTTCCTCCTTGAAAAAGCAAACCTTATTATATCCGCGAGGGAGAAATATTGACAAGGGCCGGAGGAACATCCGGCATTTCGGCCCGAAAGGGAAAAGTCTCGCTATCAGCCTGTAAGAGAGTTGTTTCCGTTTCAGGAATAAGTAATGTCGGATGAGGCAGGTCGGATTCCAATGGGCGAAGGGCGAAAATCAGGTATGTTAAGAGCGATTAAACCTTTCAGCCAACGGAAAACCACTCGCCGTTTTCCTCGTCGTAAAATATTTTATGCACATGCCCGTCACTACCCTTTACCACGTAAAACCTCTTCCTCGCCCTGTCCCCAGGGGCTTCCTCCACCCAGGCACGCAGGGTTTCGAGCACCCCGATTCTTTCGCCCTCAAGGACAAACGCCCTCGGCTTTTCCTCCCCGCGATAGCCCGAGTAGGCGGTTACCTTGATTTTTTTTCTGCTCATGGATGGAGTATACCAGATGGGCGGTTTAAAGCCCTCGCCCAAAGGGACAAATAGTTATGCTTGTGTGCACAATGAATGTGGGATGGAAAAACCTTTGCTTGCAAATTTTTCCGATTTGGTAGTATCCTTAATTTACAGGGGGAGGGGGCCCGGTTTCCATTGAAAGTGGTGAAATTATTACCGGGAGCATGTAATACTTAACATTACAATGCCGGAAATGGCCTGCAAAACAAGTATTTTTTGAGGTTCCAATGTAAACATGAAAACTAACTGGTTAGTAAGTAATAAGAATATTCCGAAGCCTCTTCTTTTTCCAGGCGTGTCGGGATATTGCCGGCAATAAAATGGAAAAACCCTTTCAGGCAATTGTCCGGTTATTCCGGCCGTACCAATGGTCAAAAAACCTTTTTGTATTCGCCCCTCTTGTTTTCGGAAAGGAACTGTTTTATGGCAAGGCGTTTCTTAACGCTTTTGCCGGCTTCGCCCTGTTCTGTCTGGCCTCAAGCACGGTTTACGTCCTAAACGACGTCATGGATGCCGAGGCGGACCGCCTCCACCCCAGGAAGAAACACCGCCCCATAGCCTCCGGCAGTGTCTCCGTTGCATTCGCCCTTGTTATGGCAGCCGTTCTGGGCGCCGGGACGCTCGGCATGTCCTTCTGGTTAAGGCCCTCCTTCGGGGCCGTAGTGGTGGGTTACATGTTCCTGAACATTGCGTATTCGGCCAAGCTCAAACACGTGGTCATCGTTGACGTTCTGGTTATCGCCGCTGGGTTTGTATTGAGAATTCTCGGAGGGTCGGAGGTACTCGACATCCACCTGTCCGACTGGCTGGTCATATGCACCATCCTGCTTTCGCTTTTCCTCGGCTTCAGCAAGAGGCGCTATGAAGTAGTCCTTTTGAACAAGAACGACCACGGCCACCGCAAGGTGCTTGAGCACTATAACGCATATTTTCTCGACCAGATGATAAGCGTGGTCACCGCTTCCACGGTGACGGCCTACATGCTTTACACAACGAGCGAGGAAACGGTCAGGTATTTCGGCACGGGGAACCTTATCTGGACAGTTCCTTTTGTCTTATACGGGATTTTCCGCTACCTGTACCTGGTTTATCACAAGGAAGAGGGCGGGGACCCTTCGAAGGTGGTGCTGGCGGACTTGCCTTTTATGGCGAACGTCCTGCTCTGGTTGACCACTTGCGTGCTGATTATTTATATTTTATGATGAACGTCTAACCAGGAGAAACCCGCATGAAACCCAAAGTTTCCATAATCAAGACCAAACCCGAAACCGTGCTCGGGGACATCGAAAAGCTAATGGGCTCGGCGGGTGTTACGGATTCGCTGCCAAAGGGAAGCGCCACAATCCTCAAGGATAACATTTCGTGGCACTTTCCCTATTTAAGCGCCAATACGACCCCCTGGCAGCTCGAGGGAACCATCCTGGCCCTAAAGAGAGCCGACTATGGAGACATCATCTCGGTTCACAACAACACCGTTGTTACCGACCCCTACAAGGGGGGGTCCCTGAACAGGCTTGCCCCAATCTACAAGAAATACAACATTGCGGAAAAATATAATTTTCTCCCCGGGGACATCGAATGGACTACGTATAAACCGAAGGCGAAAATGAGGGCCCTCGATAAAATATACCCCGAAGGCATAAAGATTCCGAGGGAGTTCATGGGGAAAAACATAATCCACCTCCCCACCGTCAAGACCCACATATACACGACCACCACCGGGGCGATGAAAAATGCCTTTGGCGGGCTTTTGAGCACCAAGAGGCACTATACCCACAGCTGGATACACGAGACGCTCGTTGACCTCCTCGCCATCCAGAAGGAGATACACACGGGGATATTCGCGGTCATGGACGGCACGATATGCGGAAACGGCCCCGGCCCGAGGACCATGGTGCCCGTGGAAAAAGACTACATGCTCGCCGGGGCAGACAGCGTGGCAATAGACGCGGTGGCCGCGAAAATGATGGGCTTTGACCCCATGAGCATTCCCTACATCAGGATGGCCCATGAAGACGGCCTCGGCGTAGGCAGGGTCGAGGAGATTGAAATTGTCGGGGAAGATATATCGGACGTTAATTTCGGATTTACCGTGGGCGATAACCTGGCGAGCAAGGTGGGCGATTTCATGTGGTTCGGCCCTCTCAGGTCCGTCCAGAAGCTCTTTTTCAGAACCCCGCTTGTATACCTCTTCGTCTTCGGCTCGTTTTTCTACCACGACTACATCTGGTGGCCCCTGAAAGGCAAAAAGATCCAGATGCTGAAGGCCAGGAACACCAAATGGGGCAAGCTGTTCGAATCCTATCCGGAAAAATGAGAACCCTGAACACCCCGGCCTTTCCTTTGTTGCGGGATATGTACACAGTGCTCAAGAGTTTTGTTTCTTTCCCCGGAAAAGTCTGGATTTCAGACCGGTAGAGCACCCTGCAAAGTGGCTGCGGTCCTGCAACATAGAAAAAAGCCTCGGAAAGCCCTCTATTTAGTCGTCCCTGAAAAGGGCATAAGTTGCTGATTAATAAGGATTAAAAGGGTTGTTTTGTGGTATAATAATCACCA
>CBDVCR010000136.1:0-7432 GCA_965372535.1 uncultured bacterium
CCGCTGATAGAGGCGTCGGACGACACGAAGAAAAAGGTCTATATCTTCAGGCTTAAAAAGTGCAGAAGCCTCTTCGAGTACATCATCGCGGTGAACGAGAAGTCCTGACCCGGATATCGCACGAGCATGGAGTCCCTGCAATTCCCGGGAAATACCATGTGGTAATGCAGCCGCCACGCACAATAACGCCCCTTCTTCCCGGCCCGTCCGGGCGTTCAAAGTGCGTTCAGGGCGGCCCGGCCCGTCCGCCGTTTGTCCCCCCCATTCATCCTGAGCTTGTCGAAGGGCCGAAGCAATCTCGTCTTTTCTTCCCCCATGCATCCTGAGCTTGTCGAAGGACGCATGGGGAGGCGTGGGTGGATTATTATTATTGAATCCTTGAACCCTGCGAACCCTGTCCTTTCTCCGTGCCCCGGTGTCTGCGTTTGCTCAAAAGCCTGTAGGTTTCCTTGTAAACGGCTTTTCTCGGTCCCACGGCCACAATCTCAGTGGTACGTTTTCCCGGCTTCCTCCTGTAAATTATCCTGAACCTCCCGACCCCCAGGCTCCGGAGCCCGGCAAGTTCGTCTCTGAGGGCCTTCCCGCATTCCGGGTCGGACGCTATCTCCTCAAGGCCGGCTTTGATTTTCTTCTTAATATCCGGGTGAAGGCGGCGTATGAAAGAGGCGGTTTCCTCCGGAACTCTTACTCTATATCGTCCGGGCATGAGAAAGACTCAACCCAGCAGTTCTTTTAGGGAGTAGAGTTTCCCGCCTTCCTCTTCCAGCGAGCGGAGTCCGCGACGTATGTCGTCCATCATCTCCCTGTCGGAGAGTATCTCTGCCGTTTCCTTCCAGCTCTCGAATTCCCGCAGGCTTACTATAACCGCGGCGGGCCTTCCGTTTTTCGTAACGGTCACCTCCTCATCGGTGCTTGAGACCTTCTCCACTATCTCGCTCAATCTCATCTTCACCTCGGAAAGGGGCAAAGTCTTCATAATCGCGACCTCCTCGAAATTGACCAGAATTATGACTAATCAATATTACCATGCCCTGCCTTGTGAACACAACGTTGTGGAAAAGGCCCGCCGCGACATCTTATAATAAAGTCCCTAGGACTTTATTATAAATAAATCAAAGAAACCACCGGAGGCCGAGATGGACATAAAGGCGTTTGTGCTCGAAAGGGCGCGGGAGGCGAAAAAGGGCGCGAGGGCGCTGGGCAGGGCTTCCTCGGCCCAAAAAAACCAGGCCCTCCTCCTCATGGCCCGGGCCGTCAGGGAGAAGGCCGCGGAGCTTAAGGAGGAAAACAGAAAAGACATCGCCTGCGCGGAGGAAAAGGGCCTCAGCAAGGCCATGATAGACCGGCTCGCCCTCACCGACGGCCGCATCGAGGAGATGGCCGCGGGGCTTGAGGAGGTCGCCGCGCTTCCGGACCCGGTGGGCGAGATAACACGCATGTGGGACAGGCCAAACGGCATGAAGGTCGGGAGGATGCGCGTGCCCATCGGCGTGATAGGCATAATCTACGAGTCCCGCCCCAATGTCACGTCCGACGCCACGGCCTTGTGTCTCAAGTCCGGAAACGCCGTGCTACTGAGGGGAGGCTCCGAGGCGATAAACTCAAACCGCGCCATCGTCGCAATTCTCCGTGAGGCGGCTGCCGGGGCGGGTCTCCATGAGGGGGCCATAACGTTCCTCGACACCCCGGAGCGAGAGGCCGTGATGGAAATGCTCAAGATGGAGGGCCTGGTTGACCTCATTATCCCCCGCGGCGGGGAGGGGCTCATACGCGCTGTGGCGGAAAACTCCCGCATCCCGGTGCTCAAGCACTACAAGGGCGTCTGCCACGTTTTCGTGGACAGGGACGCTGATTTGAAGATGGCCCTGGACATAGCCGTAAACGCCAAGTGCCAGCGCCCCGGCACCTGTAACGCCATGGAGACCCTGCTCGTTGACGAGCCCGCGGCAAAGGAGTTCCTGCCCGGGGCGTTAAAGGCGCTTGAGGAAAAGGGCGTAAAGCTCAAGGGGTGCCCGAAGACCAGGGAGGTCTACCCCGGCATAGAGGAGGCCAGGGATGAGGACTTCCATACCGAGTACCTGGACCTTGTTCTCAACGTAAAGGTCGTCCCGGACATGGACGGCGCCATGGAGCACATCGCGGCTTACGGCTCCGACCATACCGAGACCATCGTGACCAGGGACTACGCCCGCGCCATGCGGTTTCTCCGCGAGGTGGACTCCTCATCGGTGATGGTCAACGCCTCCACGCGCTTCAGCGACGGGTTCCAGTACGGCCTGGGCGCGGAAATCGGCATCGCCACGGACAAAATCCACGCCCGGGGCCCCATGGGCCTTGAGGAGCTTACCTGCACGAAGTTCATCGTCCTCGGAAACGGGCAGCTCCGCTCGTAGGGCCGAGTCCCCCGGACAGCTGCGGCTCCTCCCGCAGCTGTCCGGCAACCGCTCTTGCGCTCATCGGAAATTCCGCGGGCTTAATTACTACTTTTGATGGGAGAAGGAGGGGAAGAACAAAACACGGTAGGCGGGACTTTCCAGTCCCGCCGGGAGCCGGTTGATACCAGGGGGCTCTTTATCCTGAAAGGTTCTCTTTTCAGCGTCAGCGACGGCAGCGTTTGATAAGCGGGCGGGAAATTGGCGTAAGCACTTATTATAATATATAATATATTACCGGGAGCATGAAACACTTAACATAATAATATAATGCCGGAAATGGCCTGCAAAACAAGTATTTTTTGAGGTTCCAATGTAAACAAGGTTCCAATATAAACATGAAAACTAACTGGTTAGTAATTCAGATAGAAATAGAGTAATCATTATACTATAACTAATGATAAATTAGGAAATTATTATGGATTATATATCAATTTTATTTAAGCTTTGGCTCGTTATGTCCTTTATCTCTGGTATTTATTACTATTTTTATAAAGGTGTTCTATAGACGATATCCGTATATACAACCGAAGTCTGGCAAATCAAATGTGGTCTTCACCTCATTTGCGTCTGCGGGGGAGGGGCAGCAGCAATAAATTACGAAATAGCAACTACAAATAGAAGAACGGCAGGTTTTCAGAAAACATCTGTCATGCAGGCATACTGTAAGAGGATGAAGCAATGAAAAAAGCTGGTTTATACATAGACACATCGGTTTTGGGTGGGGTCTTTGATGCGGAAGACCCCAAAAGGGTCGGCATGGCCGAGAGCCTTATCAGGCTTATAAAGGAAGGGGATTACGAAGGGTTCATTTCGTTTTTGACCCTGGAGGAAATCCTGAAGGCGCCTCCTGATATACAGGAAAAATTAAGGAGTATTATTGCCGGTTCGGGCTTGAAGATACTCGAAGAGACGGAGGAGTGTGTCGAGTTGTCGGATGCCTATGTAAACGAAAGGGCCGTGCCTGAAAAATATCGAAATGATGCCAGGCATATTGCAATCGGCGTGTATCACGAAGTGGATTTTATTGTATCATGGAATTATAAGCACATGGTGAACATAACCGTGCGAAGGCTGGTTAACAGTACGAATATAAAGATGGGTTACAAACCCGTTGAGGTTGTTTCGCCCGAGGAGGTGACGGGATATGGAGCAGTGGGAATATAAATCGCTTGAATGGATTCACAAGGTCAGGGAGCAGGACTATAATGAAACGAGGCATCTTTCTCCAAAAGAGCTTGTCGAGAAAACCCGCAAGAAAACGGAAGACCTTGCAAGGGAATTGGAACTGAAGGTTGCCCGCACAAAGTCCACATCCGTCAGTTGATTCTTGAAAAGATACACAGCGGACATTTGATTAAAGCCAACCCTCAGGGCCTATATCGGCATAATTTAAGGATATGGCGGCTGACAGGGTGGATTTAAAGGGTATTTCGGTACTCGTGATGGACGGCGACCCCGGCGCCGCAAGGGAGCTTGCCGGCTCTCTGGCGGGCTGCGGCGCGGAGGCGCACACCGCGCGGAGCGCCGCCGAGGCCGAGGAGGTCTTAAGCCGAAAGAGGGTGCACGCGGTCATTGCGGACCTGGCCCTAATGGACGAGGGCTCGGAGGAGTTCATAAGCAAGTACAAGGCCGGAAACCCCGGGGGCCTGTTCTTTCTCCTGATAGAGCCCGGCGCCACGGTTACAACGCCCGACCCCTCGGGGTTAATGGTGGAGGACTATCTGCCAAAGCCCGTGGACACGCTTCGGCTTGCCCACATGCTCGAGGCCGGCACGTCCACCGCCCTGGCCGTTGTCGACCCCCTTGTATCGCGCGTGAGGCCCTATTTCCAGTTCCGTTCTCCGGCCATGCGCCGGGCGCTTGAGGACCTTCCGAGGATTGCGGCATCCGGCCGGACGGTCCTCATCTCCGGCGAGACCGGCACGGGCAAGGAGATAGTCTCCCGCGCCATACACGTGATGAGCCCCCGCTCAGGCGGCCCGTTCGTGGCCCTCAACTGCGGGGCCATCCCCGAGGGCCTTATCGAGGGCGAGCTCTTCGGCCATGAAAAAGGCGCGTTCACCGGCGCGGACAGGGTAAGGAGGGGCAAGTTCGAGACGGCCCACAAGGGCACCCTGCTCCTTGACGAAATCGGCGACATGCCCCTGAACCTCCAGGTGCGGCTCCTGCGGGTGCTCGAGGAAAACCAGGTGACCCGCGTGGGCGGGGAGCGTTCCCTGCCCGTAAACGTGCGGGTAATCGCCTCCTCAAACCAAGAGATTAAAAGCGCGATGCAGGAGGGCCTCTTCCGCGAGGACCTCTACTACAGGCTGAACGTGCTCCGCATCCACCTGCCCCCGCTTTCGGAGCGCAAGGAGGACATCCCCATGCTGGCCGTGCACTTCATGGACAGGGCCTTCGCGGAAATGGGGGCTCCCGAGCCCTACCCCACGCTTTCCTCCGCAGCGGCGGGCCTGCTTGAGCGCCTGCCCTGGAGGGGCAACGTAAGGGAAATCAGAAACGTCATGACCCGCGTGGCTACCTTCCTTCCACGGGGCGCACGGCAGGTGCTGCCCATGCACGTGCTGCCCCACGTGGAGGAAACTCCGCCCGGTCTGCCGCAAAGCGGGCCTTCCGGCGGCGACGGCGTACTTATCCCCGGGGGCGCCACGCTTGCCGAGGCCGAGGAGGCGCTCATCGAGGCCGCCCTCCGGAGGGCCGGGGGCAACCGCACCCGCGCGGCCAAAATGCTCGGCATAGGCGTCCGGACGCTCAGGAGGAAACTTAACGAGAAAGGGAGATGACAGGCGTTTTCAAGGGTTTCCGCGTTTGATTAACCTGACGTAACCCGGTTATGCTTAAAGAAAGGCGAGAGTGACTTCATTGCTTAACCGTCTCAGGGCATCCCTCACAGCCAAGCTTCTCTCGGCGCTCGGCATACTCATCATGCTGGGGAGCGCCGCCTTCTGGTATACCACCGTCCGGACCGGAAGGGACGACCTCATGGACAACACCGTGGAGTTTGTCGCCTCGTTTTCCGAAGTGGTGAAAAAGAGCATCAGGTACGACATGCTGCTCTTCAAAAGAGAGGACATCCAGAGGACCGTGGAGTCCATCGGCGCTTCGGAATCCATAAATGCGGTGCGGGTGTTTAACGGAAACGGGGTAATATTTTTTTCGTCGGAAAAGGACGAAGTGGGCCGGCGCGTCCAGCGGGGCTCCCCGGCCTGCGCGGGCTGCCATGACAGGGCTGGAGACCCAAGCGAGAGTCTCAGGGACGGCGGTCGCATGAGCATATACGAAGACCCCTCGGGAAGCAGGGTCCTCAGCTACGTCGACCCCATCTACAACGAGCCGGACTGCTATAGCGCGGACTGCCACGCCCACGCCGAAGACCGGAAGGTCCTCGGCATACTGACCACCGACTACTCCCTCCGTGAGATGGATACGCGGATAAAAAGGCAGATGGCGGACACCTCGGTCTACATGCTTGCGTTCCTGGCCGTGGCGGCCTGCCTCCTGTACCTTGTGCTCTGGCGGTTCGTGCTAAGGCCCGTCTCGGCGCTCTCAAAGGGCATGGAGCGCGTCACCTCCGGGGATCTCTCGCAGAAAGTGCCCGCCCGGTCGAGGGACGAAATCGGCGCACTGGGCCGCAGTTTCAACGAGATGACCGGGGAACTGGGCACGGCAAGGCACAGGATGGAGAGTTGGACCCAGAGCCTCGAGGAGGAGGTGGAGAAAAAGACCCTGGAGATAAGGAAGACCCGTGACAGGCTCCTTCAGGCCGAAAAGCTCGCCGCCGTTGGAAGGCTCACCTCCGAGATTGCCCATGAGATACGAAACCCCCTGACGGCCCTAGGCGGCTTCGGCAGGAGGCTTCGGAAGATGGCCACCGGCCGGAAGGAGAAGGAATACGCCGACATCGTGGTCTCGGAGGTGGACAGGCTGGAGAACATCCTCAGGGACGTACTCAGGTTTTCGAGGGAGACAAAGCCCAAATTCAAACGGACGCCCCTCACCGGGGCCGTGAAGGCGACTCTTTCGACGTTTTCCGGAATATGCGAGGAGCGCTCCATAACGTGCGAGGCGGACTTCGGCACGGAACTTCCGGTGCTCATGGACGAGGAACTGCTCAAGCAGGCGGCGAACAACCTTGTGTCCAACGCCGTGGACGCCATGCCCCGGGGCGGCAGGCTTACGATACGCACGGCCGGGGAGCGGGTGCATAACATCGCCTACGCGGCCCTGCACGTCTCGGACACAGGGCCTGGAATACCGGAGGACAATCTCGCCTACATCTTCGAGCCGTTTTACACCACGAAGATAGCGGAGCGCGGCACGGGGCTCGGGCTTTCCATCAGCCGGAAGATTATCGAGGAGATGGGGGGCTTTATAAGGGCCCGCAACAACGAGGGCGGAGGGACAACTGTAAGCCTCTATTTCCCCTACGTCAGCGAGGAGGAAAACGCCAGGATGCCCTGCTGGGAGTTCATGAAGTGCGGAAGGGGCGCCGAGGGCGAGACCAGGTGCCCGGCATATCCCAATTTCGGCAGGGTCTGCTGGGTGGTGGCCGGTACGTTCTGCGAAGGCAGGGTCCAGGGCACCTTTGCCCAGAAATGCGAGGACTGCAGGAAATGCCCGTTTTATAACAAAGTGCTCGGCAAGGAGATTTAGCCTCCATTGCGCTTCCTGCTTTATCACTAAATATCCGGCCTGCCCGGGCTACTTACCCTCGTAAATAGGCCAATATGGCCTCCCTTAAGGTGCCCGAAATAGGCCAATTTGGCCCAATCAGTTTGTCTTTTCCCCTTCCTTTCTTGTAACTCCTTGATAATAAAGGCTTTTAAATTCTGGCACGTGTTTTGTTAATAAGGCGGCGGATGATGCCTGATTGGGACGCACACTAAAATCGAAGGAGGTAGAGAAGATGTTTGGAAGGAACCTCAGGTGTTTTGACCCCTGCCGGGAGCTAAGGGAAATGGAGTATGTGCTTGACCGGATGTGGGATGGGCAGAGGC
>CBDVCR010000137.1:0-7378 GCA_965372535.1 uncultured bacterium
CAGCTTATCACTTATAAACCGCTTCCACCTGTCCAAACAAACCGAGCCACCTCTGCTCTTTATCCACCTGCGTATAATCTCTCTGATAACTACGGTTAACATCATTGATTCTTGGCCCACCAGTTGCTACTGAAATCATTGTATTTCGTAAGGCTTCAACTCTCTGGATTAGTTCTTCATTAGTCATCGGCATGGTCTACCCTTCGATTTTAACTTATCAATTATTGATTGTAATCTATAACTTTTGGCGAAAAATCGCAAGCAAAACTATAGAAAGAAGTCTTGCCTACACATTATACTCTAAATCCGCACTTAGAGGTGTATAAAATCAACCGGAGTACCCGCCCCCGGCGCGAGCCGGTCAGTGAACACGAGGCAGTGAACCCGTTCCGCTTGACGGGTTCCGTCCGGACGGGGTAGGCTGATGGCGGCAGGATTAATCACGGAAGCGCAGAGGCACGGAGAAAAGACAGGGTTCGAGGATAATAATCCCCCCTCCCCCCCTTTACTAAAAAAGGGGGCCAAAGAAGAAAGGCCGGACGCTTTGAACACCATTTGAACACCGGGACGGGCCGGAATATCCCGCAAAATCAGGGGGTTGCGAAGGTTTTAAAGGAAAGGCTTTGAACATATAAAAAAAGAGAGCGTCCTTCGACGGGCTCAGGATGAAAGGGGGGAAGGAAAGACGCGATTGCTCGTTGCTACGTTGTCCCGGCGGGGTTGGAAAACCCCGCCTATCGGTATACGCATTCTTCGACAGGCTCAGGATGATTACAGAGCGTCCTTCGACAAGCTCAGGATGATAACAGCGCGGCAGTGCGACAGGATTCGAGGATTCAAGAAGCATAATCCCCCGCCCTCCTGTCAACCTCTCATGCTAAAATAGTTGACTGTGAGGAGGGTGGCGGTTACGGGCATAGGGGCGGTAAGCCCCCTGGGCAATACTTTTGGGGAGTCGTGGGAGTCCCTCAAGGCGGGCAAATCCGGGCACAAGGGTCGTATAACCCGTGAGGCAAATGGGGGTTAAGAAGTCCCTTCCTGAAGTCAGCATTAACAAGAATGGTCAAAAACTTTAGATTAGAACCGGTAATTGACATAATTAGAACCGGTAATTGACATAAACGGATATGAGAAAACATCAAAAAATAGAACAACCTCCCCTTTTCGCCCCATTTATATTTAACATATGGTTTTGAGTTTCAAAGATTATGTAAGCAATTAGCCAGATTTATGGTATACTTTTAGTGCCTAGTAAAGCATATCACTCAGAGATATCTGATCCTTAACCTCCAGGTCTATCTGAATGAAATCTAACTTTTATTAGACCGGGAGAACCATGCAAATAAAGACAAAACATGAAAAACCGACAGTGCTGCACTTTGCAACCCTTAACCAGCCGATCAGGCCGGACCTTGGCTATGGTCCCATAGAAACGGTCATTTATAATATAGATAAAGGACTCCATTCTTTTGGTCACAGGTCAATCGTTGCCTGTTCAGGCGATTCCAGGGTCGCCGGGGAACATTTTGTGACTGTTGAAAAGAGCATCGGCGACTATTTTAGCAAGGACACCCCGGAACGGCGCAAGACCACGAACATACACCTCTCAAGGGCATTGGGCAGGGCAATGATGGGCGACGTTGACGTCATACACACGCATGATGCAAAAGCGGTTGAGTTCATTTATGACGATGCATTCAGCATGCATGTGCCAGTTGTGATGACCCTTCACGTGTCCGCAAAGGACAGCATGCTGAAAGGAGCTTACCAGCGCTGGTGCAATCCTCCGTCATCTCCCCTGGTGTATTGCACCGCGATAAGCGAATATCAAAAAAGGCAGTATAATTACTTGGTAAACGCAGAGAATGTTGTCCACCACGGAATTGAAGTTGAAGAATACCCTGTAAAAGAAGGGCCGGACAAAGGAAGCTATTTATTCACTATCGGCAGGGTAACCCGTGACAAGGGACAGGACAAGGCCATGGAACTTGCGAAAAAAACAGGTTCTAAACTTGTCATTGCCGGCTGTGTCCAGAACAAACCCGCAGACAAGGCGTTTTTTGCAGGCCTGAAGAATTCTATAGACCTGTTTGTTGAAGTTGGCAAATATCCAGTTGATAATGACTATTATGACAGGGTAATAAAGCCGTTATTGGACTGCGACAAACAGATTATCTACATCGGAGAAATCAGCAGCGAGCATAAAAAACAGTGGTACCGGCATGCACGGGCCACTTTATTCCCTATACAATGGGGAGAGCCATTCGGGCTTGTCCTGATCGAGTCGATGGCATGCGGCACGCCGGTTATAGCATTTAATAAGGGCGCCGTCCCGGAAATAATGGTGGACGGAAAAACAGGGTTCGTGGTGGATTCCATGAATGCTATGATTGAAGCAGTTGGCCGCATCGATAGTATCGACCCTCGTGAATGCCGGAGACATGTGCGGAATCATTTTTCCATAACACGTATGGCCTATAAATATTCAGAATTATATCAACAGGCAGTCAACGATCATAAAGATATTAGACGGTTGCAGAAGGCAATCACCCAGCTGTCTTTTGAGTCCGCTCAACCAGTGGGACTATAGCACATAATAAACCATGCCCAAAGACATCCCGGTAGGCAACGGCAATCTTCTTGTTAATTTTGACTCGGATTATCAGATCAGGGATGTGTATTTCCCCTTTATAGGACAGGAGAACCACTCAAAAGGAGCCCCTTTTCGGTTCGGCGTGTGGGTGGATGGACGCTTCTCCTGGATGGGTCCGGAATGGGAAAAGGACCTGAGGTATCAGGATAACAGCCTCGTTACCAATGTCTTTCTGAAAAACGAGTCCCTTGGTTTGGAGCTGCGATGCTCTGACGTGGTCGACATAGACTTGGACGTATATATTAGAAAGGTCGAGGTGATAAATCTGAAGGGGAATGAGCGCCAGGTGAGGCTCTTTCTCAGCCACGACTTTCATCTTTATGGCAATGATATCGGAGACACGGCTTATTTTGATCCACGGACCCGTTCCATCATACATTACAAGGCCAATCGGTACTTTCTCATCAATTGTTGCAAGTCTGAAAAGTGTGGTGTAGATCACTATGCCTGCGGAGACAAGGAGGTGCCGGGGAGGGAAGGAATATGGAAAGACGCCGAGGATGGAGAACTTAGCGGGAACCAGATTTCATGGGGCTCTGCCGACTCTGCCATAGGAATATGGCTGCACCTGCATCCCGGGGGGAAGGCTGCGGCTAATTACTGGATTGCAGCAGGAACGTATTACAACGAGGTGGCTCAACTTAACCGGGATGTGATAGAGAAGACGCCGGATGAGCTGATTAAACGTACATCGGATTACTGGAGAGCGTGGGTCAATAAAACATACAAATCCTTTGCGGACTTGCCAAAATCCATCACCGATATTTTCAACCGCAGCCTCCTTATTTTAAGAACTCAGATAGACAACAGGGGAGCAATCATTGCGGCAAATGATTCGGATATAGTCCGTTTTGGAAGAGATACGTATTCTTACATGTGGGGACGCGATGGGGCTTTCGTAGCCGCTGCCCTGGCAAAGGCCGGTTACACGCATGTGTGTATGAAATTTTTCGACTTTTGCGCCCGTGCTCTATCAGAGGAAGGATATCTTTACCAGCATTACAATCCTGATGGATCACTGGCCAGCAACTGGCACCCCTGGATAGTGGACGGAAAAGAAGTGCTCCCGATACAGGAGGACTCGACCGCCTTGATTCTATGGGCGCTCTGGATACACTATGAAAGTTCGAAAGACATAGAATTCATCAGACCCCTCTATGATAAGCTTATTAAAAAGTCTGCCGACTTTTTGGCAACCAACCGAGACCCTGAGACTAAACTGCCCATCCCCTGCTATGACCTCTGGGAAGAGCGTTTCGGAGTGCACACCTTTACTGTAGCAGCAGTAATTGCCGGTCTCAGGGCGGCAGCGAGTTTCGCAAGACTATTTCAGGATATTTCCCTGGCAGAGAAATATGAGAATGTGGCCGAACAAATAATGGAAGGGCTTACCAAGCATCTGTACCACAAGGGTCTGAAGAGATACGCCCGTTCCGGCTACAGAAAAGGTCAAGGCTATGAACTCGATGAAGTAATCGATGTCAGTCTTTTGGGACTCACGATTCTGGGAGCATTGCCTCCCGGAGATCCTCGGATGGTCGAAACAATGGAGGCAATACGTCGGCAATTATGGCTAAAAACCCCTGTTGAAGGCTGTGCCCGATACCAGACTGATGTTTATCAACGGCCTAAAGACAGCCCACGGGATATTCCGGGCAATCCCTGGTTTATCTCAACGCTCTGGTTAGGAGAGTATTTTATTGCACGTGCCGAAAGTCTCCAGGAACTTCACGAGGCAATTCCTTACCTTGAATGGTGCGGGAGGAATGCTCTTCCTTCCGGTGTGCTTGCAGAGCAGGTGCACCCTGTAAACAGTTCCCCTCTCTCTGTTTCACCGCTCACATGGAGCCATTCCTCTTTCGTATGGACGGTATTGCAATACACCGAAAAGTTCAATTCATTAAAAAATGATGGTGCTTGAGACTGACCTGCCCCGCTTTCTCCTGGTAATCATTAATTCTCAAAGCAATTTCAGATGAGAATAAGTAAATGCACCCCCCCCCCCGCATTTCATGGGGTGTAAAACAGGGTGTCCAAAACACTCCGGCAAGGCTTCTTTAACAAGCCTCCCTGCGGCAGAGGCTGCGGGGCATCCTGAAAAGGCAAGCAAATGGCACCCCCGCGGCCAGCCGCTCCCGTATGTCTACGATTACGAGGGCGGCCCCGTCCCTGCCGGGCGGGGACTTCTTCAACTCCCCTTACTTCCTCCCCGCAAGGAGGCTTTCGACCACCGAGGGGTCGGCGAGCGTTGAGGTGTCGCCGAGGTCCTCGACCTCGCCGCGGGCGATTTTACGGAGGATGCGGCGCATTATCTTTCCGCTTCGGGTCTTGGGGAGCCCGGGGGAGAACTGCATCCTGTCGGGCGTGGCGATGGGGCCTATGACCGTCCTTACGTGCCCCTTGAGGGCCTTTACCAGGTCCTCGGAGGGCTCGACCCCCTCCTTGAGGGTGACGTAGACGTATATGCCCTCGCCCTTTATCTCGTGCGGGAAGCCCACCACCGCCGCCTCGGCCACCTTCTCGTGGCTGACGAGGGCGCTCTCGACCTCGGCGGTGCCGATTCTGTGGCCCGATACGTTTATGACGTCGTCTATTCTGCCCATGAGCCAGTAGTCGCCGTCCTCGTCCACACGGGCGCCGTCGCCGGTGAAGTAGCGGCCGGGGAAGCGGTCGAAGTAGACCTCCTTGACCCTCTTGTGCTCCGGGTCGCCGTAGGTGCCGCGAATCATGCCGGGCCAGGGCCTGTCAATCACCAGGTAGCCGCCCTCGTTGACGGCCGCCTCGGAGCCGTCCTCCCTGAGCACGCTGGGGACCACGCCGGGGAAGGGCCGGTTGGCCGAGCCGGGCTTGAGCGTCATGGCCCCCGGAAGCGGGGTAATCAGGATGCCGCCGGTCTCGGTCTGCCACCAGGTGTCCACGATGGGCAGTTTGCCCCTGCCAACGTGGGTGTGGTACCAGAGCCAGGCCTCGGGGTTTATTGGCTCGCCCACGGTGCCCAGGAGCCTGAGGGATGAGAGGTCGTATTTTTCGACCCACTGCTCGCCCTCGCGCATCAGGGCGCGGATGACCGTGGGGGCGGTGTAGATGGTGCTTACCCGGTGCTTGTCGCACAGATTCCAGAACCTGCCGGGGTCCGGGTAGGTGGGCACCCCCTCGAACATCACGCTCGTCGCCCCGGCCGAGAGCGGGCCGTAGACGATGTAGCTGTGGCCCGTAATCCAGCCGATGTCGGCCGTGCAGAAGAAGATGTCCTCGTCGCGGTAGTCGAATATCCAGCGGAAGGTTATGTCGGCGAAAAGCATGTAGCCGCCGGTGGTGTGCAGGACGCCCTTGGGCTTTCCGGTCGAGCCGGAGGTGTAGAGGATGAAGAGAGGGTCTTCCGCATCCATCCGCTCGGGCTCGCAGTGGTTTTCTATGTCCGGGGCGGCCATCTCCTCGTGCCACCAGTGGTCCCTGCCGTCGGTCATGGGCACGTCGCCCGAGGAGCGCCGGACGACGATGACTTTTTCCACCGAGGGGCACTCCTCCAGGGCAGCGTCGGCGTTGGTCTTAAGCGGCACTTTCCTGCCGCCCCTTATGCCCTCGTCGGCGGTGATTACCATGGAGGAGCCGCAGTCGTTAATCCTGTCCCTGAGGGAGGTGGAGGAGAAGCCGCCGAAGACTATGCTGTGTATGGCGCCTACTCTTGCGCAGGCCAGCATGGCGAAGGCAAGCTCCGGTATCATGGGCATGTATATGGTCACGCGGTCGCCCCGCTTGACGCCGTGCTTTTTGAGCACGTTGGCGAAGCGGTTGACCTCGTAGTAAAGCTGCTGGTAGGTGTAGGTCCTGTAGGAGCCGTCGTCGGCCTCCCAGATGATGGCGGCCTTGTTCCTGCGGTCGGAGTCCAGGTGGCGGTCGATGCAGTTGAAGGATGCGTTGAGCATGCCGCCCGAAAACCACTTGAATTCAGGCTTGCGGAAGTCGTACTCAAGCACCTTGTCCCATTTTTTGTACCACGAGACGTACTTCTCCGCCATCTCCGCCCAGAACCCCTCCGGGTCATCCACGGAGCGCCTGTAGAGTTCTTCGTACCGCTCCATGCCGCCGATATGGGCGCGCTTTGAGAATTCCTCAGAAGGGGGGAACAATCTGCTTTCAGCGGTAAAGACCTCTATCCCCTTTTCCGGCATCGTAACCTCCTCGCAGAAAAGTTGTTTTTAATAAACGAAAAGACCTGTCTGGGAATTATACCAAGCAAGTTGGATGCCATTTCGGCCTCCCACCAGGCGCTTTTGCCGCCGAACGCCCGAATGTAACGGGACAGAGAAGGCCAGGGGCGAAAAATAATTGAACTTATCCGTTGCCGCGGAAGCTATGGCCGTTCCTTTTATGTCACGAAATGTTACGTTTCAGTAAACCATGAATAAAAAAGTAACAGGTTCAGGTTATCCTTTGTTCATTATATCTTATACACCAGGGAAAAGTCCGCTTTCAACTCACGGCTGCGATACATGCCGGGGCCACACCCGATAGCGCCGGAGTAACGCTCGGCACAAAACCGTGGGAGGACATTTACATGGCAGGCATTGGCTTGGGGGTCTGGTTTTGAACCCTCAAAGAGGTGGAGATTCTTTGGCGGCCCGTCAATGGAGTACGCATCCAGGAGTTCCCCCATTTTTTTGGTTCTTCATCCATCATTGCCGCTTCCCTCTTTCCGTCATTCCCGCGCAGGCGGGAATCCAA
>CBDVCR010000138.1:0-7344 GCA_965372535.1 uncultured bacterium
CAAGGCGGCATGATTAACGCTAAAATGTGTCCAACTAACCGTAGGGCGCTACACCTATGCGATAGTATACCTCTTTCCATAATTGAAATGACATTGCTCATGGGGGTTATATAATGTAGTTCTTGTATATCCTGACGTCTCATTAAATCCCTCTGTGGTCAGCCGAACTACTGGCTTACACTTGAAATCATCACAATTATACCAAAACAGGGCGTGCACGATACAAAAGGCACCTCTCCCTAAGCAGTTCCATTTATAATCAACACAATTCAACCGGCCTTGAGGGTTATCGGCCCTTTTTGAGTCTGTAGCGGTTGGTGATGGGGAAGCGCCTGTCCTTGCCGAAGGCGCAAGGGGTGATCCCTTTGCGGGAGCAGGTTTGTAACCTGCTCCTTTAATGCTCCGCCGACCATTATAATTCCCCACGTGGAACTCGTCCATGTGAACGGGTTCATCTTGACAAGTTCACTTTTTTAAAGAGTGGCCCAGGATGTGCGTGTTGCGCTACGAGTTCGCAGAATTAAAAAGCTTGGGGCGTGAGGATTTGTGGTTGAAAAGTGGAAAATGGGATGTGTCCCTATTTTCTTTTTCTTTTCTAAACAGAGAGTACATAGACGCCTGCAATCATAGTCAGAAAAGATATTACCCAAATTTTTATTGCCTTACGCATTTTTGAATCTGTGCGCATCTCGGAAACAAACACAGCGACAAGCGGACCAATCAGAAAAGCCATAATACCTTTCCCAGCACTTTGTTTGAATGATAGGATGACAATATAACCATACGCAAATATTGCAATCAAAAAGCTTCCAAAGAAAAGGATATCTCCAAATATCTTCATAATGCTCTTTTCCCTCTTTAACCCTCAAAGGGAAAAGAAAAGGGGACGGTTCTGTTTTCATGCCCGGCAATAAATAGAACCGTCCCCTTTTCTCTTTTCTCCCGTTGTGGAAAGGTAGGTTTCGATGGCGTCTTTTACGTTGTCGAGGGCTTCCTCTTCGGTCTGCCCCTGAGACCAGCAGCCCGGCAAGCCGGGAACCCAGACTGAATATCCTTCGTCACTTTTTTGAATATTGACTTTATACCGCATATCGCCTCCCTGGCTATATTATACACTTGAAATCCACAAAAACTGCTGAAAAATATCGGCTGTCTGCTACGGGAATAAAGGCGATAGAATTTTTCTGGGCGATGCTCAAAATCGCGGCGTTTGCACGGGCCTCTCTTAACCCTCCGCCCCCTTCCCTCCCCGAACAGGTGACAATATCTTATTAAGAGATTTATAATAAGGGCACTGTGAGGCACGGCCTCCTTGATTCGTACGAACGGAATCGTTGCCACGAACCAAAGCAAAGAGGGAGAGAGGGTATCCCCCCTGCTTGAAATGACGGAGAAGGAACGAGCGGACTTAATCAAGGAGGCAAAGAGGGTCCTCGACATAGAGGCCAGGGCCATAGCGGGCATGGCCGGGCGGCTGGACGAGGACTTCGCCCTTGCCGTTGAGATAATCCATTCAAGCGGCGGCAGGCTCATCGTCTCGGGCATGGGCAAGTCCGGCCTCGTGGGCAACAAAATTGCGGCCACGCTGGCCTCAACGGGCACCCCAGCCTACTCCATGCACCCGGCAGAGGCGTGCCACGGAGACCTCGGCATGGTGACCGGCGCCGACGTGGTGCTTGCCATCTCCAACTCCGGCGAGACCGAGGAGGTGGTGGCCCTCGTGCCGTTCCTCAAGCGCTTCGGCGTAAAGCTCATCGCCATGACGGGCAACGGGGACTCCACCCTGGCCCGGGCCGCCGACGCGGGCCTGGACATCTCCGTGGAGGAGGAGGCCTGCCCGATGGGCATAGTGCCCACCGCATCCACCACCGCCACGCTGGCCATGGGCGACGCCCTGGCCGTGGCGCTCCTTATAAAACGCGGGTTCAAGGAGGAGGACTTCGCCGCGTTCCACCCCAGGGGGAGCATCGGCAAGAAGCTCCTTACCACGGCAGGCGACCTCATGCACAGCGGGGAGGCCGTGCCCAGGGTCTCGCTCGATACCCCCATGACGGAGACCGTCCTTGAGATGTCCTCAAAAAGGCTCGGCCTCACGACGGTGCTCGAAGGCGGGGCGCTCAGGGGAATAGTGACCGACGGGGACTTAAGAAGGGGCATCGAAAAATGGGAGGAAAAATTCTTCCACATGCGCGCCGGCGAGGTGATGACGAAAAACCCCAGGACCGTCGGGCCCGGCGACCTCGCCCAGCGGGCCCTGGCCATCATGGAGGCGCACTCCATCACCGCCCTTGTGGTGGCCGATTCCGCCGGGGCCCCCGAGGGCGTCATACACATACACGACATACTGAAGGAAGGGATAGCCTGAGGTTGATACCCATAACCAATAAGGAGCTCATGGAGCGGGCGGGGAGGATAAAGCTCCTCATACTCGACGTCGACGGCGTGCTGACCGACGGGCGCATCATCATGGACAACGAGGGAAACGAGCTGAAGGCATTCCACGTCCGCGACGGCCACGGCATCAAGATGCTCCAGCGCGAGGGCATGAACGTGGCGCTTATCACCGGCAGGCAGTCCGGGGTCGTCGCCCGGAGGGCCGCCGAGCTGGGGATAACCGAGGTGCACCAGGGGAGCAAAAACAAGCTCGATGCCTACGGCAAGGTGCTCCTGAGGTTCGGCGTCACCGCCGAGGAGACCGCCTATGTGGGCGACGACATCGTGGACATCCCGGTGATGGTGCGCGTGGGCCTTCCCGCGGCGGTCGAGGACGCCTCGGAGGAGGCGAAGGAGTACGCGCTTTTTGTTACCAGAAACAGGGCAGGCCGGGGGGCGGTGCGCGAGGTCACCGACCTGCTGCTGAGGGCAAAGGGGAGGCTGGATGCCATCGTCGAGGGCTACGCTCAGGTTTAACCTGCCCACCGCGCTGACGCTGAGCAGGATTGTGGTAATCCCCCTGTTCATATACGTGACGCCGGGCAACAACTTTCTCGGGGCCGTCGTCTTCGGCCTCGCCTCCCTCACCGACTTCCTCGACGGCTTCCTTGCGCGGCGCACCGGCCAGGTGACCACCTTCGGCGTCATCGTGGACCCCATAGCAGACAAGTTCCTCGTAATCGCGGCCCTGATACTCCTGGTGGACATGGGCAGGATTTCGGTGCTGATAGCCGTCATCGTCATCGTGCGGGAGTTTCTGGTGACCGCCCTCCGCGTGGTGGCCCTCTCCAGGGACATCGTCATCAAGGCCGAGATGGGCGGCAAGCTGAAGACCACGGCGCAGATAACCGCCATCATCTGCCTGATACTCGGGTGGAACATCCTCGGCCTGGACCTCTACGACGTGGGGATTGCGGCCATATGGATAGCGATAGTGCTCGGCATCGTCTCGGGAACGCAGTACATGCTGAACTTCTGGAAAGAGACGGCAGCGGGCGGCAGGTGATGAGCCCCGGGCGAGGAGAAAAAAAGTTGCAGATAAACCTCCCCGCTGCGGAGACTGCGGGGCATCCCGAAAGGGCAGGGAGTCGGCGACCCCGCGGCAAGACCGCGGGGGATGAACCGGCGCAAATGAATCCTCCCTGCAGCAAGCTGCAGGGTATCCGAATATCTCCCCTCCCTTGAGGGGAGGGGACTGAGGGGAGGGTGGTATAGAAACTAGAAACTTGATACTTGAGACTATAATATTATGGAGTATTTTTTTCTAGTGTCCAGTTTCTTGCACGCCCCCACCTGACCTCCCCCAAGGGGGAGGAACCTGGAAAGGCAACCCTGTAGCAAGCTACAGGGAATAGTCCAGTTAAACGTTAGCTGATTTAATCGGAGAAAACCGTGGACATTGTTATCGTATTGCTTTTCGCAGCCGCCTTTCTCATGGGCTCCATCCCCTTCGGGATGGTCTTTGCCGGAGCCCGGGGGGTGGACCTCAGAAAGACCGGAAGCGGCAACATAGGCGCAACGAACGTCCTGAGGAGCGTGGGACGAGGCGTGGCGCTGATGACCCTCCTTGCCGATATCTTAAAGGGCACGGCCGCCGTGGCGATTGGGAAACTTTTCGGCGTGGGCCCGCTTTACGAGGGCCTGATGGGGCTTTCGGCCATAGCGGGGCATGATTTCTCCGTTTTCCTCCGCTTAAGGGGAGGCAAGGGCGTGGCCACCAGCATAGGGGTGATGTTGATTTACGCGCCGCCTGCTGGTATTCTAACAATTATACTCTGGATTGCCGCCGTGGGCGTGTCACGGTACTCCTCTGTCGGCGCGCTGGTTTCTTTCGCCCTGCTGCCGGCAACCATGGTTGTTACGGGATATACGGGGGAAAAACTGGTTTTATCTGTTATAATTTCTTCGTTGCTTATAGCCAGGCATGCCGGGAATATAAAACGGCTTTTGAACAAAACCGAACGGAGGATTGGTGAAAAGGCTTAAGACAGCATGGGCTTTCGCGCTCGTCTGGCTGCTCATGTTTTCCACCGCCTCTTTCTCGGTGACGAGGCAGGACGTGCTCGACCAGGGGCTCAGGAGCAACCACCCCTACTCCTACGCCCTCGCCGCAGAGGCCGCCGAAGCGGGTCCGAAGGAAGAGAAGAAGGAACTCCTTGGGGAGGCCCTTGCCGTATCGCCCGACCTTCCGGGCCTTTACTTCAAACTGGCGTGGCTTGAGATGCCGGACCTCTTCGGAGGCCTCGACCTTGTCATCGACGGCATGAAGGCCTACGGGGGAAACTTCTGGTGGTGGGCGGGCCTTGCGGGCCTGCTCTACGCATGCCTCATGGTCTCCCTGGCCCTGGCCCTGGCAGTGGTGGCCGCGCTTCGTCTCTCCATGGACCTGCCCCTCCTTGCGCATGACATGGCCGAGAACAAGGCCAAGCTCCTGCTTCTCGTGCCAGTGCTCGCCCTGGCCGCGCTGGGGTTGCCCGCGTTTTTAGTGGGCGTGGTCTT
Source organism: uncultured bacterium (assembly GCA_965372535.1). Lineage (GTDB taxonomy): Bacteria > Nitrospirota > Thermodesulfovibrionia > Thermodesulfovibrionales > JdFR-86 > CBDVCR01. The sequence continues at coordinate 4,933 of CBDVCR010000138.1, forward strand.
CCTCGCCGGATTTTACATGACAAAAAAGAACAAGCCGGTATTTTACCTGGCAACGGCGCTTCTGCTCTTCTTTCCCCTGCTTCTCGGCCTGGCGAACACCTTCTTTTCCCTGCCCTCGCCCGGGCTCAGGGCTGCCGTGGCGGTAAACGAAAACAGGGACAACGGCTTCCCCATCGAAGCGCTGAAGGACGGCTCCGGCTTTGTCTCCCGGTTTTCCTACGCCACCGCCCTTAAAAGGGCCGGACTGGCCCGGGAGGCAATAGAGGTTTTCTCCGGAATGATAGAGGAAGACCCCCGGCCCAGGGTGTACAACAACATGGGCAACGCCTATGCGGCCCTTGGCCGGTACGACTATGCAAAGGACGCCTACCAGAGGGCACTCAAGCTCGGACGCTCCGCCGTGACCCTTTACAACCTAAGCCAGCTCTACCGCGACGAGTTCGACTACCCCACCGGGGACAAGTACTATGACGACGCCATGGCGGTTGACAGGGACCTCGTCGCCGGCTTTACCGGGGTGGCGGGGAAAGGCCCCAACCGCCTGGTGGCCGATGAAACCCTGTCCGCCGGCGAGCTCTGGAGGTACGCCCGGCGCAATCGCATGGACATGCTGGGCGTCTTCCCCGCAAGCCCCCTGGCAGCCTCGGCAGCCGGGGCCGCGCTGCTCTTGCTTTTCGTCCTTACGGACGGGAAGATGACGAACAGGGCCTACCGGTGCGCGAGGTGCGGCAAAATCAGCTGCGGAAAATGCCACGGCAGCGGAAGGGTCCGGGGCTCCATGTGCCCGGATTGCTACAGGGCGCAGATGTCCCCTGACGAGGAAAGCCCCAAGGCCCGCGTGGCGCGGATGCTCAAAGTCAGCCAGCAGCGCAACAGGCTCATGAGCACCGTGCGGGCGCTGTCCTTCGTCCCGCCGGGCATCTCGCAGATATACTCGGGCAGGGTGCTCACCGGGCTGCTCTACATGTGGATGTTCCTGTTTGCCGCGATCGCCATCGGCCTGAACCCGTTTTTCACCACCGGCATGGCCTTTTTCTCCCACGGCTGGCTGACCCCGGTCCTCGCGCTCTGGCTCGTTTCGCTGTATGCCGCGTCTTTCATATCCATCAACAGGAGGGTGGACAGAGGATGGCTTTAGAAGGCTCTCTCAGGGAATTCAGCCTCGCCGACATACTGCAGCTTCTGTTTTTTCAGAAAAAGACCGGGGTGCTGCTGCTGCAGGGGAGGCTGGACAGGGTAAGGCTCCTGTTTTTCGAGGGCAACATCGTGGGGGCCGAGTCCCGTAAGAGAGACGTCGAAAACAGGCTCGGCAGGGTGTTGGAAAAGCGCGGCATCATAAGCCTCGAAGACCTCCAGGCGGCCGTCGAAAAGCAGAAGGAGGAGGGCGGCAAGTTCGGCTCCGTCCTCGTCAGGATGGGCCTTGCCGGCAAGGAGCAGATTCAGGATGTCATCACCTTCCAGATAACCGAGACCCTCGTCCAGCTGTTCTCCTGGAAAGAGGGCCGCTACGAGTTCACGCCGCAGAGCGTCCCCCTGGACAGGGAGACAGGCGTGGTGCTGAACACCGAGCACTTCCTCATGGAAGGCGTGCGGCTCGTTGACGAATGGGCCGAGATAAAGGACAGGATTGACATCTACTCGGTCTTTGAACCCGCCAGGGAGGCACGGGCCGGTCTCACCCCGGAGGAGGAGAAGGTGCTTTCCTTCGTGGACGGCGTAAGCGACGTGGGCGCCATCGCCGTCACAGGCGGTATCGACAGCTTCCAGGTCTCGATGGCCCTGCTTTCGCTCCAGGAAAAAGGCGTTGTGAAGCGCCGCGTCAAGGAAGAGGCGCACGGGGAAGAAAGGGTCGAGGCAAAGCCCGTCTCCGGCCTCACATGGGTGGTCGCCGCCCTCATGCTCTTTGCACTGGCCTATTCCATCGCGGTCTACATGGGCGCCGAAAGCGGCTACACCCTCCACAAGGCATGGAAAGAGGTGGACGCCCTGAGGTTCCGCATCGAGGCGGAGAAGCATCAAAAAGGCTCATACCCTCCGGCCGTAAACAAGGCGGACCCGTGGGGCAACCCCTACCGCTACAGCGTAACCGAAGACGGCTTTACCCTGCGAAGCCCGGGGCCGGACGGGAAATTCGACACCCCCGACGACGTTTATTGACGGGCGGTTGCAGGGCCGGCCCGAAAGGGGGACACGAAGCGTCTCCGGCAGGGATGCCCCTTCGTAATGGCTGATAATAAGGGGAGCATAAATATAGATTACATGACAAACATCAGCCTGGAACGAATCGATCCGGCTTCCCCCTTTGGAAAAGGGGGAATGAGGGGGATTTTCTGAATAATGAATCCTTCCTGCAGCAAGCAGGCTGTCCGACAATGCAAAAATAGCTGGTTTTGTCATTCTGAATTTATTTCA
>CBDVCR010000139.1:0-7333 GCA_965372535.1 uncultured bacterium
GACATTTCTACTTTGGTGCTTTAGGACATTATCATTTTGGCGGGACAGGGAGCGAATTGCCCTTTTACGGGCTTGCCTTGCACCCTTGACGCGCGGGCTTGCCCGTGTTATTATTGTCCACCGTGGTAGTTAAGAGCGTTATAGAAAACCTCGTCTACACCGGGCTTTCGGAGTACGAGGCCAGGGCGTACGTGGGGCTTCTGGGCAAGAACCCCGCCACGGCGTACGAGCTTGCGCGGGCCTCCGGCATCCCCACCTCGAAGATATACGAGGTGGTCTCCCGGCTCGAGGAAAAGGGGATAATATCGCCTGTTGCCGGCGAGGGGACCAGGAAGTTCATACCCCTGAGCCCCGCCGAGTTCGTGGCGAGCAGGAAGAGCATGATGCAGTCCACCCTGTCGTTCCTTACGGAGGGACTCCCCTCGGTCTCAAAGGGCGCCAGCGTCCCGCACATATGGAACGTCAACGGCCGGGACCACCTCATGGAAAGGGCCCGCATGATGGCGCGGGAGGCCGGGCGCACGCTCCTTGCCTCCATATGGCCCGATGAGATGGGAGAGCTTTTAGGGGATTTCAGGGGGGCGGAACTCAGGGGGGTGAAAATCGCCGTGGTGCATTTCGGCGCGGCGAAGGAAAAAGTCGGGCAGTTCTACCAGCACCCGGCGGACGGCACCATCTACGCGGAGAAGGGAGGCAGGGGGCTCTGCGTCGTCTCGGACACGTCCTCCGCGCTTATGGGGACAATGCGCGAAATGGACGCCGAGGGCGCGTTCAGCGCCAACGCGGGTTTCGTAACCCTGGCCGAGGACTATATAAGGCACGACATTTATGTACTGAAGATGGTCAGGCGCTTCGACAGGGACTTGATGGAGCGTTTCGGCCCCCGCTACGAAAAACTCCGGGACGTCTTCGCTGACGGGGAAAACGCATAAAGAAATGTATAAACGCGAAATATTACGGCAAAACACGAGGCAGGCCGGGCGGGCCGGAAAGAGGAGAGGCCCATAGCCGGCCGCCCGGAGCATATCGGCGGCCTGAAAAGCAAAAGCTCATAAAAGACCCGTCTCGCGGCAAACCACCCGGTCTTTTCTTTCCATTATTTTCTTGATTATTTCACCGGCTTGGCTGTATCATACAACTATAGTATAACGGCCATGTTCCGGCAACAGAAGGGCGATGCGCGCATCAACGGGTCGCCAATACCATAATTTGGGGGAAAACATGAAAAAGAACTTCAAGACCTTATTTGCGGCTTTCATTTTACTGTCGGCATTTCTGGCGATTTCCTGCAGCGACAGCGACAGCGACAAGAAGGACGGTGATATACTTGCCTCTGTCCGGGTAACGCTGGCGGACAACTCCATCGCGGCGGGCACGGGGACGTCGCTTACGGTCACCGGAATTTACGCGGACAATACCACGGCGGACTTCTCCACGCAGGTCGTCTGGATATCCTCAAACCCGGCGGTTGCGACGGTTGACGCAAACGGCAACGTCACGGCCCTGGCAGCCGGCGCCACGACCATAACGGCCCTCTACGGCTTTTACGGCGACAGCGTCACGCTCACCGTCACCGCGGCATTGCTGACCTCCATCAAGGTAGAACCTGTAACCCCGAACATCGCCAATACCACCTCGCAGCAGTTCACCGCCACGGCCTACTTCAGCGACGCTTCCACGCAGGACTTCACCACGCAGGTCACCTGGTCCTCGTCGAACGAGAGCGTGGCGACCATAGACGCAAACGGATACGCGACTTCAATCGGAAAGGGCGACACCACGATACAGGCCTCATATACCTACACTTACGGCTCGTTTAACGGCATCACCACGCTCACCGTCTCGGAGGGGGCGCTTCTTTCAATCTCCTTTGCCCCGGTAAACCCGAGCATCGCCAAGGGCACCACGCAGCAGTTTGCGGCCACGGGCCTCTTTGAGGACAACACCACGCAAACCCTCACCGGCCAGGTCGACTGGTACTCGTCCAATACGGGGGCGGCCACGATAGACGCCGGCGGACTGGCCACTGGAGTGGGCACGGGAGTGGGCGTGAATTGGACGTCAATCATCAATGCGGTGCATCCCATAAGCGGCGTGGCCGGAAGCGGCACCACCCTCACCGTGACGGCGGCCGAGCTGGTCTCCCTCGCGGTCACCCACTTAAACCCGAGCATCGCAAACGGCACTTCAGAGCAGTTTACGGCCACAGGCACATTTACCGCCCCTCCTACGCAAACCCTCACCACCCAGGTCAACTGGTACTCCTCCGACAGTGGGGTGGCGGATATAGGCCTCAATACCGGCCTGGCCGTAAGCAACATGCCGGGGTTCACAACCATTAACGCGGTTCATCCGGGGACCAGCATAGTTTCCAATGACTCGCCCCTCGAAGTTACGGCGGCGGAACTGGTCTCCATCGCAATTACCCCCCCGGACGTGGAAAAGCCCCTGGGCCTGACAGAGAATTTCACGGCCACGGGCACCTATACCGACGCCACCTCGCAGGACCTCACCACGCAGGTCACCTGGTACTCCTCCGACGCGGCGGCCACAATAGATGCCAACGGTCTGGCCACAGGCGCGGTCGTTGGAACCGCATTCATCAATGCCGTTGACTCCGCCACCGGGATAGCCGCATCGGCCTCCGGCGGCGAAGCCATAATGAACGTTACGGCGGCGGAACTGGTCTCCATTGCGATAACCCCTCCGGACGTGGAAAAGCCCCTGGGCCTTACTCAGCAATTCACGGCTTGGGGCACATATACCGACGCCTCCATACAGAACATCACCGGTCCGGTCACATGGTCCTCCTCTAATACAAGTGTAGTATACATAGACCTGAATAGCGGACTGGCTAATGCCGTGGGCATTAATAACGATATCACCATCGATGCCGTGGAACCCGTCTCTGGGAAAGCCGCATGGGACTCCGGCGGCCACGCCATAATGAACGTGACATCGGCGATTCTGGACTCCATCGCCATTACGCCTTCTTTTGCCAACACCGTCCTTAATGTCCCCGGACACTCAACCCAGCCGTTTAAGGCCACAGGCACCTATAGCGACGCCTCCACACAGGACCTCACCGGTTTGGCCGCCTGGTACTCCAACACAGCGGCAGCCACGGTAGATGCCAACGGCTTGGCTAACGCCGTGGGCGTTGGAACCGCAATAATCAATGCCGTGTACTCCGGGATAGCCGCCTCTGACTTAGGCGGCGAAGCCGAACTCAATGTGCTGTCCCTGTCCTCCATCGACGTTACTCCTTCCGCTACCACCGTGCCCGTGGGCCAGACAGTGCAGTTTGACGCCACGGGAAACCTCAGCGACCTGTCGCAGCTTGACATCACAAACGCCGTCACGTGGGTTTCCTCGGACGTTTTTGTAGCCACCATAAGCAATACAGCGGGGAGCGAGGGGCTTGCAAACGGCGTAAGCGGGGGAACCGCCCTTATAAACGCAACGGCCGCCGGCGTAACTTCAAGCAACGCCGTGCTTGACGTGATAGTCCATGACCTCACCGTCGAAATTTATAATGTGGACTGCAACGTTAACTCCGAGGTGACGGTCTTTTATAACACCACCCATTCCGGCACTACCGACGCCGGGGCGTTCCTCGTGGATGTGTGGGACGACCGGGCCTCGCCCCCTTCGGTCGGAGACACGGGTGCCGGCACCGAACCGTTCGCCGGCCTTGCCGCGGGAACTTTCATCTACAATTCCACCGCCATATCGAACACTATTACTTCCGGCACGGCTTACGCAGTCGTGGACAGCGCGGACACTGTGGTCGAATCGGACGAAACCAACAACGTAAGCACGGGGGTTGCGTGGAACAACGTGTATTGTTCGGAGGGCACGTCCTCCTCCCCAATCATTCCAAGTTTCTTACCCACGGCTGGTCAGGTTGGGACCTCTTACAGTTTTTATGTTATCTCCTCGTTGAACCCGAATCCGCCAACAACCTATACCCTCAGCCTGACAGTCCTGACTGACGACGCCGACCTTTACGTCTTCGATGACAACACTTATTTGAATATCCTATGCCTATCAACTAATGTAGGCACCACGGATGAGGACTGTCAATTTAGCGGAGTTACGACTGCATATGTCGTGGTTTACGGGACTAAAACCAGCGGCGGGGCGGCGTATAATATATCCATAGGCATCCCATGACGCCATAGCCTGCATTGTTTGAGTCTCAGAGAAAGGCCCTTTCCCTGAACGGGAAGGGGCCTTGTTGTCGAGCACCCGCCGCGTCCCCGGTCAGCCCGGGGACGGCTCAGCCGTCGAGGGTCTCCCTTACGCGCTTAAGAAGCTCCCTGGGGGAGACGGGCTTGGGGATGAAGCTCAGGCCCTCCTCGAGGATTCCCTTCTTGTGGATGATGTTTTCGCTGTAGCCGCTCATAAAAAGCGTTTTGACGCCCGGCTTTTGGGATTTTATCCTGTCGTGGACGGCCTTGCCGTTAAGCCCCGGCATTATCACGTCCAGGAGGACAAGGTCAACCCGCTCCTTGTGTTCTTCGAACGCCCTGAGGGCGTCTTCGCCGTCCACGGCCTCGACCACCTCGTATCCGGCCCGCGTGAGCACTCTGCGCACCACGTCCCTTACGCCCGCGTCGTCCTCCGCGACCAGGACCGTCTCGGTCCCGCCCGCGGGAGGGGGAATTTCGGGGTCTTCTTCCGGCTCCTGCGGCTGTATCAGGGGCAGGTATATCTTGACGGCGGTGCCCTCGCCGGGCTCGCTGTAAAAATTGATATAGCCGTCGTGCTGCTTGACTATCCCGTAGACTATGGAGAGTCCGAGGCCGGTGCCTTTCCCCGCCTCCTTGGTGGTAAAAAACGGCTCGAACACCTTTTCCTTAGTCGTCTCGTCCACGCCGATGCCGGTATCGACGACGGTCAGCAGGGCGTATTCGCCCGGCTTGCCGTAACCCCTGGCCGTTACGTATTCTTCGTCCAGCTCCGCAACCTCCGTAATTATGGTCAGCGTGCCGCCTTCGGGCATGGCGTCCCTGGCGTTTGTGGAGAGGTTTAAAAGCACCTGCTCAAACTGCGCGCCGTCGGCCATCACGGTGATATCTTCCCTGGCAAGCAGTATTTCGAGCTCGATGTCCTCGCCGATGAGCCGCGAGAGCAGCTCATCGACCTTCCTGACGATAACGTTCAGGTTCACCGGCCTCGGGGTTATAACCTGCTTTCTGCTGTAGGCAAGGAGGGCCTGCGTGAGGTTGGCGGCCCTTTCGGCCGAGGCGAGGATTAAATCCACGTACGCCCTCTGGGGGTCGGACTTGTCCATGCCGCTCTGTAGGAACTCCCCGAAGCCCATTATGGACGTGAGGATGTTGTTGAAATCGTGGGCAATGCCGCCCGTCAGCGTGCCGATGGCCTCGACCCTCTGGGCCTGGCGGAGATGGCGCTCGATTTTCTTTTTCTCGGTGACGTCGTTTATAAGCTCGATAACCGAGATTACGTTGCCCGAGTTGTCCTTCATGGGATAAGCCTTTATTTCCAGGTAGACCGGGTTCCTCTTTTCCTCATGGTGGGAGTGCCTGACGGTGTGCGGGGCGCCGGTCTCGAAGGCCCGCTTTACGGCGCAATCCTCGCCGGCCTCGAAACAGGGCCTGTCGGATTGGTGGGAGACCTCATAGCAGCGCCTGCCTATCACGTCCCCGGCGGGCATCCCGGCATTTTCGCAGAAGGCGCGGTTGGCGGAGACAATTCGGTATTCGGGGTCCACCACGATGAACTCCTCGTCGACGCACTCCAGGATGTCCTTGATAAACCCCTCGGCCCGCCTGCGCTCCGTGATGTCCCTGAAGACGCCGAGGGAGGAGACGAAATTGCCGTCGGCGTCGTAGTTTGCCGCGGCTTTGAACTCCACCGGAATTCTCCTCCCGCCCCTGGCGAGCATCTCGGTCTCATGGGTGACCCCGCCTTTTTCCCTGATGGCCTCCAGACAGTGCGCCATGTCGCCGGCGTGCCCGGGCGATATGACGTCCATAATCGTCATCCCGGAGAACTCCTCCGGGCTGTAGCCCAGTGTCTCGGACTCGATGAGGTTGACGCTCAGGAACCTGCCGCCGGGGTCGAGGAGGTGAATCATGTCGGGGGAGGACTCGACCAGCGTCCGGTACTTTTTCTCGGAGGCCTTGAGACTCCTCCTGCTCTTTTCCAGGGCGTCGACCCTCTCCGAAGCGGCGCGTATGTTGGAATAAAGGAGGGCGAATATCCCGAAGGCCACGAAGGCAAGGCTGTTTACGCTCCCGCTGACGGGCGCAATTGCCTTCCATATGTCGGCGTACCCGGCCGTCACGAGCAGGTGTTTCGCAATATGCCCCGCCGAGCGCGATACCGCGAAGACGGCGAGGGCAATGGTCTGGGCATAGAGGTAGGAGTATATGCCGGTGTCGCGGTTTTTCCGGTAAAACCCCGCCATGAGCCTCACGGCGTAGATGCTCATTATTATGAGAAGCGAGGAACCGGCGATATCAACCGCCCATACCAGCGCCATCGGCGCCCTCATCATCCCTCCTCCTCCGGCCGATGCTTTCTGCTGATGGCCCTCAGCCCCGCGATAAACACCGCCAGCGCCCCAACGGAGAGGAAGTGGTCCATGACCTTTCCGGCGTAAAATACCCTGGCCTTAAGGGTCGAGACGTCCATCGTCCGGCCCCAGTCCCCGGCGGAGCCGGTAAAGTAACCCGGTGTGATGTGCTCCCTTATCCAGTGGACCGTGAACACGTCGATGTTCCATAAAAGAAAGAGAAAGGCGGAGACGCCTATATATTTCCATCCCTCCGGGAGGGGGGAGGTCCTGTATATCTGCACTATCAGCACGAGCATGGAAAACATGAAGAACAGGTGCGCTATCAAGTGGGAGTACAGGCCCTCGGGGTCGGCGTGCTCCTGGGTGGCCCACGCGCTTGAGCCCAAGAGGAAAAAGACCGCTGTAAATAAAATGAGTTTTTTCATCGCGTGCATCTCCCCTCCAACTTCGCGAAACGAACTTCCTCCCCGTGTAAAAAGCAAATATTATTATAGTATACGAATCCGGAAAATTTTTCAGGAACTTGCGGGGAAAACTTAGCCCGTTCATTGCACGAGAACTATGGAAAAAGAGAACAAAAGGCTTGAAAACAATCACAGGCATAGGCGGGGTTTTCCAACCCCGCCGGAGAACCGGCTCCCGGCGGGACTGGAAAGTCCCGCCTATCGGGAGGGTGGATGTTATATCAAAATAATATCAAAGTGTTCCGAAGAATATTCTATTTTTATTTTATGCTTGGCCGGTTGATTCAGCAATCCCTTGAATTGTCACCCTGAACTTGAT
>CBDVCR010000140.1:0-7279 GCA_965372535.1 uncultured bacterium
TCCAGTCCCGCCGGGGGCCGGTTCTCCGGCGGGACTGGAAAACCCCGCCTATGCCTGTGATTGTTTTTATATCTTTTGTTCTCTTTTTCCATAGTGCTCATGCAATGTCCGGGCTAAAAGGGCTTTAAGGGAATGACCATGATGTCGATTAGTATACCCTTAATGGCGGCGCCGTGGCAACGGGGCGTACCGGCCCTGTAAACACGAGAAAAACCGGGGTTTTTCGCCCTGGTTCCGCCTTTTTCCATCGGCGAGGCACGCCCTCATGAGTGGACTCGCCTGAATGAACGGACACGCGGCCCGAGCCTCTGCCTGCCATGGGAACCCCTCGGCATGCCCGGCGATGCTCCGCCGTGCCCCGGCCCTTATCGGATGCCGCTGCTCATATGCCGGTTCGGCCCCGAGCGTCGCAAAGAAGCCCTCCGCGGACCGGGAAGACGATGCCGGGTAAAGTCCGGCCCGTTAACCCGAAGGGTGGGTACAGCCGGAAATCCCATGAGCTTTTTCAAGGGTACAAAGCGTTCCTTGAAATAAAAAAACCTTATCCGGTCAGCTCAGTAATGATAAATGTCATGCTGAACCCTGAAAGTCATTCTGAACTTGGTTCAGAATCTTCAGGGCAGGTTTATTTCAGCATCCAAGACCCTGAATCAAGTTCAGGGTGACAATTCAAGGGATTGCCGAATCAACCGGATGAGCATAAGGCAACCTCTAAAAATGTCTTTTTACTGCAAGGGGCTGCAATCGCGGCATACGTCGTCATTGGGATAAAAACGTCCTCAACGCAGCGCTGCCGCGCCTCCGGGCATTTTTCTCCCGCTTCCAAGGCTCCCGCGATTTCGCTCCCTTTTGTATACAAAACCTATTTTCAGAGGGCGCCTTAAAATAAAAATAGAATATTCCTCGGAACACTTTCATATAACATTCGCCCTCCCGATAGGCGGGACTTTCCAGTCCCGCCTATGCCTGTGATTGTTAACATAACTTCTTGTTCTCTTTTTCCATAGTGCTCGTGCAATATCCGGGTTAAGGGCACGGCGGCAAGCGATGCATTGTACGAAAGGCGGGCTTGAGTCCCGAAACTATTGCCGGGAGCATAAAATACTTAAGGAGACGACATTACAATGCCGGAAATGGCTTACAAAACAAGTATTTTTTGAGGTTCCAATGTAAACATGAAAACTAACTGGTTAGTAAGAAGCATTTACCCCCAGCTCCTTCTTGAGCCACCCCTCCAGGGCCTCGTCGATGGGGTACATGCCGGCGATGTCTCTGACCCCTTCCTTTTCGACCGCGCCCATGAGGAGGTCTCCCGGGACTTCCGGGACCTCGCCCACGGTCTTGCTGGTGAGGTTGTAGGTCTTCATCACCATCAGGTTGGGCCTCATGTCCTTCATGTAATCTATATAGAACATGAAGCCCTGAGTCTCGTTTATGAGGTCGCACCTGTCCTCGCCGGGCTGGATGAACCTGGGCTGGAAAATCTTCCGCGGGACGACGTCCCACCGGAGGTGGGACATGAACATACTGTTTTCCTTGAGCCGCGAGAGTTTAAGGAGCATGTTCAGGCGTTCCCCGCGTTTCCGGCGTCGGTTTTGTATTCCTCTATGGCCGCCTGCTCCACTTCATGGAGCATCTCCTTCCGCGCCTGATCAAGCCGCTTGAGGGGGAGCTTCAGCGTCAATGCCAGCTCCTTGAGGGGCCTGCCCCCGGCAAAGTGCGCCTCTGCGATAAGCACCTTGAGGGCGTCGTCCAGTATGGCGGCCCTCAGGGCCTCGTCCTTGACCTCGACGAGGCTTGCGGCCTGCTCAAAGGACATGGAGGAGTCGTTGACCGCGCTCCTTATCCTGTTGACCGATTCCTCGTAGAGCCTCTCTTCCTCGGCCCCGGGCATGTCCGCGTACCAGGGTTTTTCTTCTTCCATAGGCATTAGTTTACCATTGTCGGGAGGTTTTTTTAAACGAAGAAGGGGGGCGGGACACAGCCCCACCCCCCTTGCAGACGAACGATTAGATGCTGAACGGGTTGGCGTAAAGGACGATAAGGACCACGACGAGGGCGTAAATCGCCAGTGACTCTATCATGGCCAGGCCAACGATGAGGGTGGTCATAATCTTGCCGGAAACGCCCGGGTTCCTTGCCACGCCCTCGCAGGCCCTGCTGAGGCCCGTGCCCATGCCGATGGCACAGCCGAGCGCCGCAAGGCCGATGCCCAATGCGCAGCCGAGCACCGCCGTGGCGTAGTAGCTGAGTTTCGCGTCCGACATCGCGGCTTCCTCGGAGGCAAACGCCATGGGAGCAAGCGCCATTGCCGCCAGAAGCACAAGAAGAATTACAGCCAGAGTCTTTTTCATTACTTCTCCTCCTTTGAGTATTTTGGTATTAATGTGCTTCTTCCACGGCCCCCGCAAGATACAGGGTCGTAAGAAGAGCAAAAACGAATGCCTGTACAACGCTTACCAGCACGCCGAGCACCAGTATGACGGTGGGGATCACCCACGGGGTCAGGAGGCCCAGAACCAGCAGGAGCTTGTGCTTGGCCATCATGTTGCCGAAAAGCCTCACCGAAAGGGTCAGCGGGCGGGCCAGGTGCGAGATGAACTCCACCACGAACATCAGCAGCATGAGCGGCAGCGCGAGCAACGAGCGGATGGGGCCGACGAAATGCAAAACGTAGGAGAACTTGTGCACTTTAAGGCCGTAGTAATGGGTGGCCAGAAACACCGGCAGCGCCATGGAGGCGGTCATGTTGATGTTGCCCGTGGGGGAGGTGAAACCCGGGACGAGGCCCATGAAGTTGCAGAGCATGATGTACATGAATACCGTGGCGATGAGCGGGAAAAACAGTCTGCCCCAGTGGTCCCCGATGGTCTCCACCGAGAGGTTGAGCATCGCCTCCGCAATCACCTCGACCACGTTCTGCGTCCCCCTGGGCACAAGGGCCATGGCCCCCCTGAAAACCAGGGCAACGATTATCAGGATTAACGAGCCCAGAAACGCGTATGAGACATAATGCGGCACGACGCCGGGGTCGATAAACAGGTCGAGAAACATGACTTCGCTGTGCATTTTTCCGCCTCCGTGGTAGAAGAATCCACATATATTACTTAAGTGGACGCCGGGAGGTCAAGGGGATTGCGCCCCCTCAATGGGCCTATAAGGAAATCAAATGGACAGCGAGACGGCGCCTCGCCGGGAATGGCGCTACGGCTTTCCGGTGACGGCCAACGCCCCCTGAAAAATTCGACGGAACCATGATGGTTGCAAATGGACGATTGGGGAGGATGGCTTCCGCATCCTTGAAACCCCGTGAAAAAAGCGGGCTTCAACTGTTAATATACTGTTAATATATTGACAGGAAGCAATGCAATGGTATCTAATATGTTTTCCGGGGGGGGCGAATCCCGAGGCAATGGACCGAAAGAAAACCAAAGACCGGCTTATTGAGGAACTGGCCGAACTGCGCCGACGGGTTTCCCGGCTGGAAAAGTCCGCATCCGGCAGCAAGAATAAACTGGAGGCGCTGCGGCACAGCGAAAAGAAGTTCAAGGAAGTATTCAATAACGCCAATGACGCGATATATCTTTGGGAACTCGACGACAATGGAATGCCGATAAAGTGCATCGAGGCCAACGTCATCGCCTCCACGATGCTGGGTTACGCCAATGAAGAACTCCTTGCAATGACGCCCAGGGACATCTGTCCTCCCGATACCATCTCCTTGATGCCTGAAATCGTGAAAAAAATCCAGGCCGAGGAACGCGCAACCTTCGAATTCGTCCACCTTGCAAAAGACGGCCGCAGGATACCCGTGGAAATCAGCTCCCATACGTTTAACCTGGAAAGAAGAAAGGTCACCCTGTCGATAGTACGCGACATCACCGAGCGGAAAAACAGCGAGGAAGAACTTAAAAGGGCCAAGGACGAGTTGGAACGGCGGGTGGGGGAGCGCACGGCAGAGCTTAAGGAGAGCCAGGAGAGGTACCGGCAACTTTTCAACAGCGGCCAGGACTACATACTGGTCCACGGCTACAGGGAGGACCAGCCCGGCAACTTTATGGAAGTCAACGAAAAGGCATGCGAGGTGCTCGGATATACGAGGGAAGAATTCCTGGACATGACCGTCTTCGACATAGACTCCGCCGATTCGACGACCGACGCGCCGGCAATAATTAAAGAGCTGATGGAGACGGGCCATGCCCTCTTCGAGCAGGTGCACGTGAGCAGGGACGGCGGAAAAGTGCCGGTCGAGATAAACACCCACATCATCGATTTCCGCGGGGACAAGGTTGCGCTTTCCATATGCCGCGACATCACGGAGCGCAAGCTCGCGGAGAACCAGATATTGGAATCGCTCAAGGAAAAAGAGGTGCTCCTCCAGGAAGTCCACCACCGGGTCAAGAACAACATGAACGTGATAATATCGCTCCTCAACCTCCAGTCCAGGTGCATCAGGGACAAGGGCGCGCTCAAGGTTTTTCAGGACGCCCAAAGCCGCATCAAGGCAATGGCGCGCGTACACGAGAAGCTCTACCAGAGCAGCGACTTCACGAGAATCAATATAAGCGACTATATCGAGACGCTGACGAGAGACCTGTTTCACTCCTACAACGTCGATGAGAGAAGAATTTCCCTGGAAGTCAGGGTGGGCGATGTTTCATTGGGGCTTGATTCATTGATACCCTTCGGTTTGATTATCAACGAGCTTGTCTCAAATTCAATTAAACACGCCTTCCATGGGAGGGAAAAGGGCAGGATAAGCATGGAACTCGGCGCTGACGGCCCCGAAAGAACACTCCTCGTCAGCGACAATGGAGTCGGCCTGCCAGGGGAAATCAGCATCCATAAAACCGCGACATTAGGGCTCACTCTGGTCGGCTCCCTGGTCGTCCAGCTGCAGGGGACCCTTGAGCTTCTCAGTACCCGGGGGGAGACGACGTTTAAAATTACCTTTCCGGAACGCACGGGAAAGCCGTAGAATGAGCGCGAAGAGGATTCTCATAGTCGAGGACGAGGTCATCGCGGCCGTCAGTACCAGGATGTCGTTAACGGACCTGGGCCACGAGGTCGTCGGCATCGTGGTCACGGGCGAGGAGGCGATAGAGGCGGCAGGCAGGACGATGCCCGACCTGGTCTTGATGGACATCGTCCTGGCCGGCGAAATCGACGGCATCGAGGCAGCCGAACGGATAATTGAAAAGTTCAATATCCCAATAGTGTTCGTCACCGCCCATACGGACAAGAGCACGGCAAGACGGATAAGGGACATGAACCCCGCGGGGTTCCTTGAAAAGCCGGTGGATGAGCACCGGTGGGAGGAAACTCTCAACAAGGCATTCGGCGATGATTAGCGGCGAATAACAGCGGTCCTTTGATTCCCCGCGGATTTGTCCCGGCAGTCGATTATATTCACGGCGCTCCGTCCGGGTAACGAGTCCCGTCCAACGTCTCTCAATCGGTTTCCTTCGCTTTACGGTTCTTGCCTTCCTCCGGGAGCGCCCCCTCCCTGACCTTGAGCGTCTCTTCGAGCATCATCAGGTACTTTACGTACTTGAAGGCGAACTTCATGAGGGCGACCTCGTCCTCCCGCATCTTTTGGACCTCCTCCGTGTCCACTTCGAAGACTTCGAGGAACCTGCTTTCCAGCACATAGCGCCTGAACCTGTCCAGGTCGTAGCTTGCCATGAAAAACTGTGTCTGCTTCTTCTGGTCGAGTTTGGGCTGGCCGGGCAGGTCGCGCCTCAGGAGCAGCTCTTTCCACTCCCTGTTCATCGAGTCGAAGTGCTCCGCCCCCTGGTCGTCCCTCCAGGACCGTATGGTCCATCCGGTCTCCTCCTCAAAGCCCTTGCAGTGCTCCTCCCTTACGAAGAAGTAAAACTCCTCGTGCTCCACCTTCTCGTCCTCCACCTTCTTCATCGTGGCCTGCCCCACGGGGTAGTAGCGGCAGCTTACGGGCCGGTCGGTGTAGATGGTGCACCCGTCGGGCACCACGAGGAAGGGGCAGCGCCGCTCCTCGGTATCGTCCATCTTCAGGTAGGCGTAAGGGTGCGAGGACTTTTCGTCCACGCGCATGGCGGTGTATTTGTCCAGAAACTCCTCGGAGGAGACGCCCAGCCGGTTTTTCATCCGGAGGACGTCGTAGGGGGTCAGCATGATGTCTATGTTGCTGCAGCAGCGGGTGAAACAGCTTACGCCCTTGTGGCACCTGAACTTGAACCTGGAATCAAGGTCGAGCCTCGTGGGCTGGACCGGCTTCATATTTAACATGGCAATACCTCTCCGTTTCGCGGGATTTTATAGTTTAACATAGCCGCCCCCCGTACTTAAGGCGCATGGATGGAAAAGGTCCTTAACGCCTGGACTTTAGGGCATATAAACCCAGAGTTTCAAGTTGACTGGCAAGGGCAGGCTGCTTTAATTTAAGAGAAAGCCGTATTCTTCGCCAAAAGCGTAACCTGCCGGAAATCAAAAGGTGTCATGACTTGCAAAAGGTGTCATGACTCCCAGGTTCAATAAGGAAGTGCAACACTTGGCGTGGCGGCCTTTGGGCTGGTACTCTGGGTGTTTATGGGAAAAGGATACAGGCATCTTAGCCTTGAGGACAGGGAAACGATAAGCGAGATGAAGCGGCAGGGGCATACGATGGCGGAGACAGCCGAAGTGCTTGGGCGTTGCAAGAGCACCATATCAAGAGGTGTCTCAAAAGGTGTCAGGTCTTGACGGACTGTTGCCCAAAGGGCATTTCAACCGCGTTCTGAATAGCCCCGCCTCCCCATTTTATGCTTCTATCGTCCATCCAAGCCTACAAACACTCAAGAGCTGTAAGTTCATCGTGGTAGTTTTCAAGATTGAAGCATATTGGGCTACAACAGCAATGACCCTTCTGCCCATTTTAATCTCTGATAGTGCCACTGCTGCCCTTCCTGTCGGGCTTTGCGCATGCTTCACCAATGCTTGTATGTTTTGAATGGCAGCCGTCATATATTCCTGTATCTGCATTCTCCACAAACCTCGCCATCGCGCCCTCTTGAACCCATACCGCGTAGCCCTCGCAAATGACCTTTCCATCAAGTGCTGCCTGACCCTTATGTCTTTTTTCGATAAAGCAGCCCCGGCAAGCGTTCTCATCATATCAATGTCTTCCTGCCTGAGATGCCGCTTTATCGTCCTGCCACTCTTGTTCTTTGTGCACAATTTCTTTAAATCACACCTGGCGCAGTCTTCCCCTGCCGCCGCATAGTCCATGCTCTGACGGTCCTTGTGTAACGTCTTCGGCTTC
>CBDVCR010000141.1:0-7149 GCA_965372535.1 uncultured bacterium
AACCATAGTTGTCCACTACCAAATGCAAATCCAAGTTCTTCGGTGTCTCTTTGTTCCTTCACTTCCGTAACCGTAAGGGATTCTTTCTTACACCAACGGTATCATTGATAAGCCGACTTGTCGCCGACGTCGCAGTGCAGGGGCATGAAGACCTTTCTGACGGTAAAGAGCACGAGCATGGCGGCGATTGCCGAAAGCCCGATGGCCGCGACGGCATGCGGCGCCCTGCCGGTTGAAAGCACAAGCAGATAAAACGGCATGAACAGGGCAAGGGCGTAGCCCTCGTACCGGCGGAAGCAGAATGCCTCCTTGGCGGTGACGAACCCCAGGCAGCCCGAAAGGGGCAGGAGCAGAAAAAACCCCGCCGGATGCGCCGATAGAAATCCGGCCGGGCCGCCCGGCGCGCCGTAAAGCCCGGCCAGCGCGGCAAGCGAAAGGGCATAGAGTATTTTAAGAAACCGGTGGAAGCTGCTCACGTAAAGGTGGATGAAAAACACGCTTAACCCAACCGCGGCATAAAGGAGCGCAAGCAGGGCGTTATAAAGCCCCGGGCCTGCCCGCCCCGCAAGCAGCGCATATGCCCCTGCTGAGACCAGGACGGCCGAGAGCCCTATGCCTGCCCTGTAAACGACCACCGTGACCCTGTCGCGCCGGGTAAGCGGCTGGTACTGCGCGTATTCGCCCATGCCAATATGATAACAGAGTTTATGAATAAATATAGTGACGGGCAATGCGTAAGACGCAAACCGCTCACCCATTGCCCGTTACCGTCATAAAAAAAACAGAACAGGCGTTTCGGCCTTTACTACCGGGAGCATTAAATACTTGACATTACAATGCCGGAAATGGCCTGCAAAACAAGTATTTTTTGAGGTTCCAATGTAAACATGAAAACTAACTGGTTAGTAAAAATACCTGAGGGCCTTTTCCAGTTCTTTTTCCTGTATGGCGTAATAACCATCCCGCAAGGCGCCCTCAAGGGGGAGGGGATGGCAGCTCCCCACCCCATCGAGGGCGTCCAGGGGGTGGCCCACCCCGCAGGCGTTGCAGACGAGTTTTTCTCCCGAGACCCTGAACCCCTTTTTCTTAGGCCCGCACTTCGCGCAGGCATCAAGGTAGGAGCGGGCCTCGTTGTCTCTTAAAACGACAAAGAAGTTCACCCGCTTTTCTCCCTTCGCATAGGAGTAAAACCCCGGCAAGCCCTCCGAAAGGCCGTCAAGGGGGACCCTTGCCTCTCCCCCCTTGCGCGGGGCCTCGGCGTAGGAGGGCATTTGCGCGCAGGAGGAAACGAGGAGCAAAAGAGCGAGGGCCGAAAAGAACGCGGGTATCGCAATAGGCTTTTTCATGGGACGCACGGACCTCCGGCCCGCCGCAAGCGGGGAAACGGGGGGGCAGCCCCCCCGTTTCTCATCATGGCAAGATTAACCTCTATAACCCCGGCGCCTTCGGGACGGAGCTTCCGTGGCAGTCGGTGCAGTTGTTCTGGGTCGTTATCTGGTGCATCTTGGCCTGGCTTCCGTGTACGGGCTTATATGTTCCGTCGGCATAGGCATTAAGCAGCTGCACCGTCTTTACCGCAACGTCGGCCGACAGCCTCGCGCACCTTTCCTTCCTCTGGGGCGAGAAGAACTTTACCCCTTCCTTTTCCATCCACTTGCCCACCGAGACGTGGCACAGGGGCGAGCCGGCGGCGTTGGTATTCTTTACGGCGGTCCTGGGTTTTGACGGCGCGTATATGGGCAGTTTCGTATCGGAGTACCAGGCCATCACGTCGTTTAGTATCTTCTCCCCGTCCTTCCCGGCGGCAAAGGACGCGGCGATACCGGCCCCGAACAGAGTGCCGCACAGCGTCCCCCAGCCCACCGTGCCGCCGTGGCCGAAGCTGAATGCCTCAATCGGCAGGTATGTATAGGGCTTGCCCACCTTTTCCTGGAGCTGGCCCAGTATCGCGCTTGTAACGGCGTAGGCGCAGAAGTCCTTGTACCAGTTCTCATAGGCGATGTCCGCGGCGCGCTTTGGGTCCAGTTTCTTGTACGGCCAGGGGTACTTCTCGCCTGACTTGACGGCCTCGGCGGCTGAAAATACCGTCAATCCACTTGCTGATACGAGGGCCGCCCCGGCGGCCAGCTTGCCCGCGCCGGTTAAAACATCCCTCCGTGAGATTTCCCCGCCGGATTTTTTCAAGAGCTTATCCATCATAATCCAAAACCTCCAGACTATAAATTTTCATTATTGCGGGGCCTCCCCTGCCCAAAGGGCGCGGGAGGCCCCAGGGAGGAAGCACCGCGGAGGACGCAAACGTCCCCTGCGGACGCAACACACGGGATATAAGGCGGTCTTAAGCCTTGGGTGGCTTGTGGATTAAGGAAGTGAATATCAACGGCCGAAAAGCCGCATCGGCATCAAAAAGCGAGGCTTCGGCGCGGAAGGCGGCCCCGGTAAAGACAGGCTCCGACAGGGCCGGCACGGTATCGATGCCCGCATGGAATCCCTGGCCGCAGACATCGAGGGCCATAATCGCTTCCTCCTCCGCCGCCGCCACGGGGGCAAGACAGACGAAAGGAAGCGAAAAGGCGATGCTCGCCAGCATCAATGCTCCAAGCGCCTTTTTCATCTCACTTGAACTTAACAAAGTAGGGCAAAAGAGTCAACCTAAAATTATAAGCTTATCGGGTTGAGCGCACCGGTTATTATGTCATTCCCGCGAAGGCGGGAATCCAGGCGCAAAAACACTGGATTCCCCGGTCAAGCCGGGGAATGACGTACATGGTATTAAGGGTTCTGGTGAGGTCAACCCGATAAGCATATAAAATTATAATTTTAGGGGAATCTGGCTTTGGGACAGGCGTTATTTCCCCCTCTTTATGCCGAACTCCTCAAGCGCTTCGAGCAGGGCCTCAAGCGGAAGGCCCACCACGTTTAAGTAATCCCCCTCCGTCCTCTCAACGAGGGCGGCCCCCCGTCCCTGTATGGCGTATGCCCCGGCCTTGTCAAGCGGCTCGCCCGTTTCGACGTAGCGCTCTATCTCGTCCGCCCCGAGGGGCCTGAACCATACCCTGGTCTCCACGGAACCGGTCCGGGTCTTCCCGGTCCCGGTGTCAATAACCGCAAAACCCGTAACCACGGAATGCTCCCTGCCGCTCAGCGCGGCGAGCATCCTCCGGGCCTCCCCGCCGGTGTGGGGCTTACCGAGCACCCTTTCGCCGACGACCACTATGGTGTCGGCGGCGATAATGACCGCGTCTTTTTCGCGCCCCGCAACGTCCCCGGCCTTCTGAAGCGCGAGCGACCGGGCGAGCTCATGGGGCGGGAGGCCGGGCGGGAGGTCTTCCTCCACTTCGCTTTCCACCACCCTGAAGCTCAGGCCGGCCTTTTTCAGGATTTCCCGCCTCCGGGGCGAGGCCGAGGCCAGTATTATGGTCTTCATCGAGACGGCGTCCTTTCAGGGAAATCTTACAAGGTCCATTTTACCCCAAAACGGAGGTGCCGGGGGAGCTTTCGCGCCGTTTGCGCGCAGAGGCGGCCTCTCTGTAAAATAAAAAAGTCATGGTGAGCCGGAACCTAATCGTCAGGGGCGCGAACATTGCCCTGCTTGCGGCAATCCTTGCCGCCCTGTACCTCAGCAGCCTTTACAGCTACCTGCTTTTCCATTCTCTCGCCGAGCTTTTCGGCGTCGTGGTGGCGGCGGGCATATTCATAGTCGCATGGAACTCCCGCCGCATTCTGGAGAACAACTACCTCCTCTTGCTCGGCGTCGCCTATCTGTTCATAGGCTGCCTGGACCTCGTACACACGCTGGCCTACAATGGCATGGGGGTATTCCCCGGCTATGAGACGAACCTGCCCACGCAGCTATGGATATCGGCCCGTTACCTGGAGAGCATCTCGCTGCTCATCGCCCCGCTCTTTATCGGCAGGAGGCTCATCCCCGCCCCGGCCCTCGGCCTCTATGCCGCCGCGACCGCCGCTTTGCTGGCCCTGATATTTACGGGCGTCTTCCCGGACTGTTTCCTTGAGGGCAAGGGCCTCACCCTCTTCAAGAAAACAAGCGAGTACATCATATCATTCATCCTGTTTGGTTCTATCTCATTGCTTTACACAAGGCGCGCCATGTTCGACACCGGCATATTCAGGCTGCTCGTGGCGTCCATCACCCTTACCATCTGCTCGGAACTGGCCTTTACGTTTTACGTACACGCCTACGGGTTTTCCAACCTCGTGGGACATTATTTGAAGATAATCTCATTCGTCCTGATTTACAGGGCCCTCATCGAGTCCGGCCTTACGAGGCCATACGACCTCCTTTTCAGGGACCTCAAGCAGAGCGAGGAAAAATACCGCTCCCTGTTCGAAAACATGCTGAACGGCTTTGCCTACAACAAAATACTGGTCGACGAGGACGACCGGCCCGTGGATTATGTTTTCCTCGAAGCCAACGATGCCTTTGAAAAACTGACCGGGCTGAGAAAAGAGGACGTTCTCGGCAAAAGAGTTACCCAGGTGATACCCGGAATAAAAGATGACCCCGCCGACTGGATAGGCGCCTACGGCAGGGTCGCCCTGACGGGCGAGGAATTAAGGTTCGAGCAGTACTCCAAACACTTGAATAAGTGGTATGGCATATCGGCCTACAGTCCCCGCAAGGGCTATTTTGTCGCCATGTTCGAGGACATCACCGAGCGCAAACGGGCCGAGGACCTTCTGAAACTTAACGAGTCCCGCCTCGAAGCCCTCTATGAGCTGAGCCATATGACCGATGTATCGGTGGACGACATGGCCGCGTTCGTGCTTGAGCAGGCCGTGCGGCTTACGGGAAGCAAGTTGGCGTTTCTGGGGGCCATGACTGACGGGGAAAAGACGGTAAAGATGCACGCGTGGTCCAAGGAGGCGATGGAGGAGTGCTCGGTCATTGACAAGCCTATACACTTTCCGGTTGACAAAGCCGGCATCTGGGCCGAGGCCTTGCGGCAGCGCAGGCCGATAATAGTAAGCGGCTTCTCCAAACCCGATGAGCTGATGAAGGGCCTTCCCGAAGGGCATGTGGAGCTGAAAAACCTTCTCAGCGTGCCGGTCTTTGACGGGGAGAGCATCGTGGCCGTAGCCGCCGTCGGCAACAAGGACGGCGAATATGACGCCTCCGACATCAACCAGCTTGGCCTTCTCATGAGCGGCATGTGGCAATATGTCCGGCGCAGGCGGGCCGAGGAGGAACTGGCCGGGCACCGGGAGCGCCTCGAGGAACTGGTGGAGGAGCGGACCGCCGAGCTGATGAGGACGAACGATGACCTCCAGCGCGAGATAGCCGGGCACAGGGAGGCGCTTGAGGCCCTCGGCGAGTCCGAGACGAGGTTTGCAAGCCTGCTTGAAAGCGCCCCGGTGGGAATCGCCATCAGCACCCCGGAGGGCAGGGTTATCGAGGCCAACTCCTATCTGGTCCGGCTGCTGGGGTACGACACAAGGGAGGAGCTTTTAAGGCTCCCCGCAGCGGCCCACTACGCGGACGCCAGCGACCGGGAGCGGTTGGTGGAGGCGTTGAAATCCGGCGGGGCCGGGGCTTTCGAGGTGGAGCTTGAACGAAAGTCCGGCGAGGTGTTCTGGGCCTCCGCGACTTCCGTGGCGCAGGCCACGGCGGGCGGCACGTTTTTCATCACCTCGCTTCAGGACATCACCGAGCGCAAGAGGCTCGAGGAGGAGATGCTCAGGGCGCAGAAGCTCGAGTCCCTGGGGGTGCTCGCCGGCGGCATCGCCCACGACTTCAACAACGCCCTCACGGCGATTCTCAACAACATCGCCGTGGCCAGGATGAGCGCCGTGCACGATAAGACCCGCAAGCTGCTGTCCGCGGCGGAAAGCGCCGCCCTCATGGCGCGCAACCTCACCCGCCAGCTCCTGACCTTTGCAAAGGGCGGCGGGCCGGTAAGGAAGCTCCTCCACCTGCCCGATGTCGTTAAGGAGGCGGCCTCCTTCTCCCTTGCGGGCTCAAACGTCAAGTGCGATTTCCGTATGGCCCCTGACCTGTGGCCCGCCCACGTTGACGAAGGGCAGATTACCCAGGTAATCAGCAACCTCGTAATCAACGCCCACCAGGCCATGCCCGACGGGGGGACAATAACGGTAAGCGCGGAAAACGCGGTCTTCGCGCCTGACGCCCCGCCGCCCGCCCTGGAGGGCAGCTACGTAAAGCTCACGGTAAGCGACCAGGGGGCCGGGGTCCCGGAGGAGCATGCAAGCAGGATATTCGACCCCTACTATACGACCAAGGAGCAGGGAAGCGGGCTCGGGCTTGCCACGGCGTATTCCATAATCCGGAAGCACGGGGGCTGGATAGACGTTGAGTCCCGCCCGGGCGAGGGCGCGTCCTTTTGCATCCACCTCCCGGCCTCCCCGGACGAGACGGTCGATGACGCCGGGAAAGAGACGCCCCCTCCCGGCCGCGCAGCCCGCATACTGCTCCTTGAGGACGACGCGATGATTGCCGAATCGCTGGCCATGGCGCTTGAGGAATCGGGCTTTCGGGCGGAGGTCGCGACGGAAGGGGCAGACGCCGTGAGGATGTACCGGGCGGCTTTTGAGGCGGGCCGCCCGTTTGACGCGGTCGTCATGGACCTGACCGTCCCCGAAGGCATGGGGGGACGGGAGACCCTGGACGTTCTCCGCGGAATCGACCCCGGCGTCAGGGCCATAGCCACAAGCGGCTATTCCAATAACCCGGTTATGACCGACTACAGGGAACACGGGTTCCTCGGCGCACTCGAAAAGCCCTACCGCATTGAAGACCTCCTCGCCATGCTCAAAAGCATCGGCCTCTGAGCCTGATAGTGCATGAGTAACGCGGGAAAAGAAGACACGGAAGGCATGGGCGGGTTTTCCAACCCCGCCGAAAGGCGTCCCTGTGGAACGTCATCCGGCAAAATATCCCGGCCCTGCAAAGCGTAATCTTTTACAGATTTTTTTTGAAAAGATCAAATTGTTCTTCAGCACCTTGTTTTTTATGTTCTTTAGAGTCTGTTGCATTTTCCATTGAGCAATTTTCATAAAACGAGGGGATATCTTCGGGGGGACAGTCTTGTTACAGCTCACTCTGTTGTCCTCAGTTGATCATTGAGCATGGCAACACATCCCCCTTTTGTTCCTTTTAGCCGGTTTCAT
>CBDVCR010000142.1:0-7117 GCA_965372535.1 uncultured bacterium
TTTTAGAGCAGCTTTATCACTTATCGCCCTGTCCAGTTTTCCCGGGCCACTTCTGTCTACGCCGTAGAAGCATTGACAATCCCATTCCTTATAGCGATCTTTGGGAGTGGTATGGCCATTGGAGTAGCGGCGATTTGCCTTCATATCGGTCTCGACGGCTTTTCATTGCAGAATTATTCAATCCTTTGCTAGACCATCTTAGGGCTATCGAAACTGGTAGTGTTAGAGAAACTGTGGAGCCAACAGGATGGCCAAGAGTAGATCGGAATATAAGAGAATTGAGAGAACGTTTGGCCGAAGCAACTACCGAAGAACAGTTCCAAGCAGTTGGACTTTTTTGTCGCGAAGCGCTAACCTCTTTAGCCCAAGCAGTATATAATCCTGAAAGGCATCCAATTCTAGATGGAGTGCAAGTAAGTAATACTGACGCTAAACGTATGCTAGAGGCATATATCGCTGTGGAGTTAGGGGGCGGCGCAAATGAGGAGGCTCGAAGACATGCCCGCGCAGCACTTGCATTTGCTTCAGCCCTTCTGCATCGAAGAACCGCTGATTTTCGGCAAGCGGCTATGTGTGTGGAAGCGACAACAGCAGTAATTAATGTGGTAGCAATTTCATCCGGGAGAAGGGACCCCTGGTAATATGGATAAGTCTCTTGCAGAAAGAACCCGAGAACGATGCCTCTCATTCTTCGATATTCTGGGGTTTGAAAACTTGGTGAAAAAGAAGGAATTAGACTTAATTATAGCCGTCTACAAGGAAGTTTTGTCAGTATTAGAGGAGAAGGTTTCGAAAAAAAGAATCCATGGAATAGATAGCGCATGGTTCTCGGATAGCTTTATTATTTATTCAAAAGACGATTCAAAAGAGTCATTCGGATTAACCGAACAAGCTTCAAGATTATTCTTTGAAAAGATGCTCCTTAAAAAGATACCTTTGCGTGGCGCATTAACTATTGGCTCATTATATACTCAAAAAGAAAACAACATATTTTTAGGGCAGGCAATTATAGATGCTTATAATTATAGTGAAGGGCGCAATAGTCAGAATTGGATAGGCTTTATTCTAACTCCCAGGGCTTGTAAAGGAGTTCAGGAATCTGATGTTTACATTGATCGAGGACTTTATAGCAAAGTGAATATTCCGCTTAGGAAAAATAAAATTGGTGAAGAAGTGTTAGCTTATAATTTTACTAGGCTTGGGCGATATCATACGACTAATTTGAAAATACCTCTCAAGCAAATGCAGAATAATGCTGAACCTAAATATAGACAGAAATATGAAAATACAATAAAATTTCTCGAACAACAACAGAAATTAAAAAGACTATAAGGGCTATGCCTTGGTAGGGGAATGTTTCTATTCTCCCACCTTTCAACCACAAATTTTCGCTCTCAAGCCCTGTAATTCCTGCTAAGTTGCAGGCGCACTCCGCACCCCCCCGCATGTTACGGGGTGTGAAACAGGGTGTCCGAAATACTCCGGAACGGCTTCTTTAATAAACCTCTCTGCGGCAGAGACCGCAGGGTATCCTGAAAAGGCAAGGAAATGGCACCCCCGTAGCCAGGCGGGCGGCTAAAGTCCCCGTTCGTCCAGGAGTTTTTTCTTCCGCTCGTTGTATTCCTCTTCAGTCATCTCCCCCCTTAGCATATCTTCCCTCAGCCCCCTCAAAAGCCTCTTGAGTTCAACGGCCTCTCCGGCCTCCCCTCTTCCCGGCGCGGAGACGAGGTTGTCCAGCCTTTTCCGGAGCGTCTCGGCCTTTCTTAAAAGGGCGGCCTCGCTCTTAAGCTCCGAGAGCGAGAGCTTCAGGGGGGCGTTGCCGAACCAGTGCGAGTAGTCCGGGCTCTGGTGGAAGGCCCCCTTGAAAGCGCTCATGTAGTAAAACATCATCATCCGGAAAAAGACCGCCTCGGCCCTCGATATGTCCTCGTAGAGCATGTTCGGGCCGATGACGAAACCGTGTCCGAAAATCGGGTGCCTCGGCCGCTCCGAGGGGCCGGGCTCAAGGAGCCCTTCCCTGTAAAGCTCCTCGACGATGCCCTGGGCCTCGGCAAGGAGCGCCCTGCTCTGGCTCTGTATCCTGTCGGCGTCCCGGAGGCTCCTTTTGGCAAGCGCGGGCGTATGGCATTCGGAGCAGATATCGACCATGACCCCCCGCTCCCGCTCCCTCACGTCCGCGGGCATGCCGGTGGCAATCCCCATGCTCACGTTATGGGAGCCGTCCTTCATATGGCAGGTGGCGCAGGTGGGCGCGGCGGCCTCGCCCTGTTTCTCGAAAATAACCCCGTGCGGAGAGCCCCGCCACATCTCGTACTGCGCGTGGTCCGGTCCCATGTGGCAGACCGCGCAGGTCTCGGCGCTCCGGGCAAGGGGGATGTCGGTCCCGTGTTTGGTGTGGCA
The DNA here is from genome assembly GCA_965372535.1 of uncultured bacterium. Taxonomy (GTDB): domain Bacteria; phylum Nitrospirota; class Thermodesulfovibrionia; order Thermodesulfovibrionales; family JdFR-86; genus CBDVCR01. The sequence continues at coordinate 2,401 of CBDVCR010000142.1, forward strand.
CGTCTCGCACCCGGTCTCGACTCTGTGGCAGGAGCCGCACCCCACCCTCTGCATCTCCGGGCTCTGTGCAAGGAACATGGCGCACTCGGTCTGCACAATGGGCTCGAAGGTGTCCGACTTGTGGCATTGGATACAGGTGCGTTCGCGCTCCCGGCCCGCGGGCATGTTCCGCGTGCAGCCCCTGCCGGTCTTGAGCCCTATGGAGTGCTTGCCCAGGCGGTGGGAGGCGTAGGCTTCCTCGTGGCAGGAGCCGCATTTATCCGCCTCCACCCTTGCTCCCCCGCTGTGGTTAAGTTCGACGTCCGGCCCGTGGCATTCCACGCATCCCACGTCCGCGGCGGGGTGGGCGCTTTGCTGCCAGTAGTTGACGATGCCGGGCGTCTTGTCCTTATGGCATTCGTAGCATTCGTCCCCGGCGTAGGCCATTGCGGCAAGGGCCGGAAAGAGCAGAAAGAGCAGTAAAAAAACAGCCGCCTTCTTCGTCATCGCGCCCCCCTGGACGACACATATTTCTCTATGAGCGCGTCGTAGCGCCCGTAGTATTCCTTTTCGGTCAGGAGGCCGTCTTGGAGGAGGTCCCTGAGTATCCCTATTTTTATCTTGAGCGCCTCGTCAACGCCGCCGTCGGCAGGGGCGAGCGAAGGGGTAAAACCCGAAAGCAGCCAGAGCGACCCGCCGGTGAGGAGGGCCATCCTCGTGCCGTCCGGAGACCAGAAGGCCGCGCTTTCCCCGTCGCCGCCGGGCACTATCTCCTCCCGTTGCTTCCCGTCGGCGCTCAGCATGTATCCGCCGAAGAATATCAGGCCCCCTCGGGGGTTCCATGCCGGATGCTCTCCCGAAACGCCGTCGTCCACTGCAAGCAGCGCGCCGCCGAGTCCGAGTACCCTCAAGCGCCCGTATTCGTCCACGAGGGCGGCCCTCCTGCCAAGCGGGGACCAGCTTCCGGACGCCCGGAAATTGCCCCTCTGTATGCGGGTTATCTCGGTTTTCCTCCCGGTTGCGTAATCGACCATGCATATCCTGAGGTAAGGCGCAAGGGCCGGCGGGTCTACAAGCTCCAACAGCACTGTCTCGCCGCCCAGGGGGTTCGGCCCTGCCGAGAGCCACCCCCTGACATCCTCCGCCGTGTTTCCGCGGGGGAGTATTCTGCTTGAGCCGTAGGCCTTCCTCAACGAGCCGTCCTTGAGGTCATGGACGGACAGGCCGTAGCGGACGTCCAGCCCTATGGAGATGCGCTCGGCCACGGCCACGGCGAGCAGGAGCTTCCTGTCGCCCAGGGGATAGGCAGCGTCCGCCTCGACAGGCAGGGCCGTTTCGTTCACATTAAGGGTCTCGGCGTCCACCCATCCGAGCCGGGCGGCCCCGGCGTCCCGGAAAAGGACGAGGAGTTCGCCCTCCGAGGCCCACTCGATAAAATACGCCCCCTCAAGCCCTATGCGGCTTTTCTCTCCGCTTCCTGTATCGTATATCTCAAGCCTTTTGCCGATATAGGCTATATGTTTCCCGTCAGGGGACCACGCCACAGCGCCCCGGACGGCCTGCTCAATCCCCTTTGCCACCCTGACCGGCCGGTATTTTTCGGGCGGGCCTGAAGCGGCGGGCACGCGGACGGGCAGCAAAAGCGCGGCTAACACTACCAGCGCCACCCTTATAGTGCGCACGGCCCGCACGGAGGCTGAGGTATCGAGGAATTTCATGGCTATTAGAATTGTATAATAAACAGGTGCGCCAATAAAAGCCATGACATGAATCATGGGGCCGCGGAGATAGAGTTTTCAGGTCTCTTCATGCAAATATTTCGTGTATAATAAGGGTGCGGGAGGTCAAGGGCCATGAAGAGGAGTTTTACGCTTGAGTACTGGATGGAGGACGGGAGCTTTGTGGGAAGGCTCAAGGAGGTGCCCGGGGTGTTCTGCCAGGGCGGCTCTCTTGAGGAACTCGAAAAATGCATCAAAGAGGCATATAAGGCCATGATGGCAAAGGAAGGAATGCCCGCCTCTGGAGAGGCGCAGACAAAGGAGATTGAGCTGGATGTCTGACGCACAGGCTGTTGCCCGGCAAGATGATTGAATTGACGGCGTTTCCTCCGCCTCTTAAGTTTAAGGGCGAAAATCAGCCTCAGTAATAATGCAAATTGAAGGCGGCTACAGCTATCCCTCCGGCAGGGTTGCCGGCTTTCTTTCGATAGTTTCCATTTTGATTGTTCTCGTTTCCTGGCGGGCGATGGGCCTTTCCTTCGATAGAATTCTTTTTTTGTTTTTTGCTCTCGAAGGTGCGGTTCTGCTGGCAGGCTCTTTAACCCCTGTCGGGCTTGCTCCTCCACCCGGGGGCGTTCTCAAGAAGGTCAAGTGGTTCCTTCGGAAAGGAGACAGGGGTGCGCCCGTCAAGCATAACCGGATAATGTTTTACGGAGGGCTTATCTGTTTATTGTTCGCCGCAGGCACAAGTTTTATTCAAAATAAACAAGAACCGAAGGTCTTGAATTTTTCCAAGGCCCTGGTCGTTCTACCGGAGGCGATAGACGTAAATTACGTAATAACCGAGAAGGGAAGCATTCAGCTGGGCTACCGGATGAAAGAACCATATCCTGCAAATGGAATTATAGATGAGGTTTCCGCCCACTTGAGGAAAAACGGTTGGACTCCTTTAAAAGAGGACTATTTGAACCCCGGCCTTCTTTCTTCACACGTCAGGGGCTGGAGCAGGTTCGAAATACCCGCGAAAATAGTTCATCAATGGATAGGCGACTGGAAAGATGAATACGGCAATATCGTCCGCTATGCGTTCCGTTACACGTATCCCAAAAAAGAGAAGCAGAACCTGTCAATATTAACGATTTATGCATTCCTGACCCCTGCATCACTTGTAAAACTTCAGCTTTACTCATTGGAAGAAAAAAATATTACCGGCAAGGATTGAAGGCCAGAAGTTCCCCCATTTTTTTGGTTCTTCGCCCATCATTGCCGCTTCCCTCTTTCCGTCATTCCCGCGCAGGCGGGAATCCATTCTTCTTGCATCGTTCATCGTTTTTTCAAAAACCATCTCCGACCACTTCGTAAATCCAAATATTCTTTTTATTTAAGGGGTTGCACAGCTTAAGGGTTGATTATTGGGGGAACTCCCGGTTTTCGCAGCCCGTCCGCCAAAGGATTTTTCAGGCCCGGCGGAGTTTTCGGGAGACGACTTTCGGGTGTTTCGCGGGGAACGGCACATGTGCCGTTCCCCGCGTTTTGCTCAGTAGGTGAAGACGACGTCCGCGTTCTTGCCGCTTTCGAGTATCTTCGAGGCGTTTACGAACCTGGCGCCCTCGATGGCCTGGTCTTCGTGGAAGCCCCTTGCGTCGCTTGAGGGATGGCAGACGTAGAGCACGCCGTCCATGTCGAGGTAGTTCTCGACCATGGTGGCGATGGGCTCGAAGGTCTCGAACTTGACGTCGCCGCTGATGCCGCCTTTCCTGGCGATGTTTACGGCCTCGTCCATGAGGAATATCTCGCACTCGTAGTCGAAGGACAGGGCCGTGAGCGCCTGGGCGAAGACGGCCGAGACGTTCTCGGTGTCCTTCAGTGGGTCGCGCGATATAACGTAGACTACTTTGGTTGCCATGCCGGTTATTCTCCTTTTAAACAAACAATGTGGTGTTGGCCTTGTAAGAGCTTGAGAGCATGGCGGCCACGCCGCCCACCTCGACCCCGTCGATGAGGTCCTCCCGTTTGATGCCCATGACGTCCATGGACATCTGGCAGGCGATAATCTTTACGCCGAACTCCGTGGCGACTTCGATAAGGGAGTGCAGAGGCTCGACGTTCTTTTTGCCCATCATGTAGCCAAAGAGCCTGGGGCCGATGCCCGCGAAGTTCATCTTGCTGGTGGCGAGCTTTTTCGGGCCCTTGGGTCTCATCCAGAGGACCATCTTCTCCAGAAACCCCCTTCCGGAGGTGCTGAATCGCGGCTTCTTGATTACGTCGAGGCCCCAGAAGGTGACGAACATGGTGACCTCCTTGCCCATGGCCAGCGCCCCGTTTGCGATTATGAAGGCAGCCATGGCCTTGTCGAAGTCGCCGCTGAAGAGGACCATGGTGAGGTTTGAGTTTTTCTCCTCAATCCTGTCCACCCGGCCCTCAAGTTCCCGGACTATCTTCGCGATGTCCCTGTTTTCCGTGGAAACGTTGCTTTCGCTCATGGTTTTCCCCTTTACTTTTTTCTTATCGTGGCGATGATTTCCTTGCCTTCTTTCCTGATGCCTTCAAGGACGTTGCCGGTCTCGCTGCACCATGCCCTGATGTCGGGCTCGAAGCCGGGGTCGTCGCAGACGATGTCGAACTCCTCGCCCGAGGAGGCCTTCTTAAAAGCCATGGCCGTCTTCATGATGGGCATGGGGCAGGCCATCCCCTTGAAATCAAGCGTTGTCTTTGCCATCCAAATCCCTCCTTATGGTCAATTCAGTGCGTTTCAAAGAACCGCGGTCTCGTATAACTGATTAATTATATAACAATCAACGCGAAAAGTAAAGAGTTTAGAAACTACTTGACAATATCGGCCTCCTTTAACTACTATTTATAGCGGCTTCTTGCGGGCAAGGCAAACTTCAGCTGGCGCGATGGAGGAAATTCGGGCATAATCTGGCTATGGCCGGAGATGGCCGAAGATTTGGTTAGTGAAATGCCCCGCCTACAAGGCGGGGCATCTTAAAACAAATCCAGCTGGTTTGGTGATTTCT
>CBDVCR010000143.1:0-7115 GCA_965372535.1 uncultured bacterium
CAACCCTTTTAATCCTTATTAATCAGCAACTTAAGCCCTTTTTCAGGGACGACTATGTAGCCGCCGTAGAGACGGTAGGCGAGCAGATAGACGGCCAGAGTGATTGCGAGTGCGCCGAGTATGTTCATGGAATTTGCGTGTTCGAACTTTTCCCAAAAACGTGAGTTATGCGTGGGTATTATTATACAATTTCTTTTTGATTTGTGGAGAGCTTGCGGTGGACAGCAGGCGTTCTGCCGCAGGGTCTGAGGCAGGTTATCCCCTGGGGGAGCGCCTCGTGTATTCCGACAACGAAAACGCCGCCGGGGTGGAGTTTTTCGAGGAGCCTTTCGGTTATCTCGCGTTGCAGGGAGTCCTCAAAATATGTCAGCACGAGGTTCCGGCAGAGTATGATGTGGAAGCTCCCCTCCGGCATCCGCTCCCGGATGTCCTGGCGCAGGAAATCGATGTCTTCTTTATAAGCATCCCTCAGGCATGGGGAATCGCCTGCATTAATGAAGGCCTGTAATCGAAAATCCTCCGGCAAGTCCTTGAGGCTGCTTTCGGGATAGCAGCCTTTCCGTGCGCGCTCAAGCAGGGCCGGGTCGGCGTCGGTCGCCGCAATACGAAGCGGTATTGCCGAGGGCAGGACGGGTGACACGCTCAGTTTCCACAGCAACTGCAAGGTATAGGGCTCCTCGCCGGAGCCGCATCCGGCGCTCCAGCAGCGTACCTCGCTTTCCCCGCGTCTCAGGGCGCTCTTTCCGAGCAACGGGAGAATTTTCGAACCAAGAGCGGCGAACACCCCCCTGTCGCGGTAGAACCTGGAGATGCTGATGCGGCACATGGAATCGAGAAGACGCCACTCCTCGTCGCGGCCCATAAGATACTCCCTGTAAGCAGGGAGGCCGGGGAGGCCGAGTTCAGCCAGGCGCCGGCCAATGCGCTTGCAGACCTGTCCTCGCACCTTGCGGAAGCCGGCCCAGCGGAGCGTGAGCCGCGGCAGGCACCACTGGAGGAATTCCACGCACTCGGTGTCTTTCATTGTCCCAATTATATGACAGGAGCGCGGTGCAATCCAGAGGGATGTCCAGAGGGATGCCGTTGAAACGCATGAGGGAAAGAAATTATAATGAGACCATGGGTGAGGATAAGTGTCCTGTATGCGGAGAGCCTGTTGATAAATGCATTTGCTGCCCTGAGTGAGGCCATATCTGCCCCCTGGAGCGGGGCGAGCTCTTCTGCCCGGCGTGCAAGCCCGAACCGGCGCGCGCACCACAAAAATACGGGTTGTTAAGTCCCCGATAAATAAAGCTTTAAAGCCGATTCCCCTTGACTTTATAGCAGGAAAAAACTAACATATTAGATTGAATTGAGGCCGCTTGCAAATGAAACTCAAGCTTTTGGAGATACCCGAGGAAGGGCTCGACATAGAGGACGAGGAGTCTGTTGACATTGACGGCGCTCCGGCAAGAGCGCTGCTCAGCGCCAGGGTCTTGAAAGCGGGAAAGGACATTTTTATTAAGGGGGAAATAAGCGCGGGGTTTTCCTTCGCATGCAGCAGGTGCCTCAAGGACTTTGAAGGCGATATGACTTTTGTTGTGGACCTTGCGTTACATCCGGCGGACGAAGCATCCGGGCAAGGGCACGAACTTACTCATGAAGAGCTGAATACAGGGTTTTACCGTGACGACGAGATAGACTTGGGCGAGATAACGAAAGAACAGGTGCTCTTGAATATGCCGATGAAGCCCCTTTGCAGCGATGCATGCAAGGGGTTCTGTCCCATGTGCGGGGCTAATCGGAACGAACAGGACTGCGGGTGCGGCGTCAAGGGTTTCGACCCGCGGCTCCATGAGCTTAAGAAGTATTTCGATAAAAGAAAGGAGTAGACATGGCAAACCCCACACATAGGCACACGAAAAGCAGGAGGGATAAAAGGAGGGCCAACTGGAAGGGCGAGGAACCCAACCCGATGCTCTGCCCCGAGTGCAACGAGCCCAAGCTCCCGCACAGGATCTGTGCAGGCTGCGGCATGTACAACGGACGCACCGTGCTTGAGGTAGTTGAAAAAGAGGCATGAGAATAGCCCTTGACGCAATGGGCGGCGACTTCGCCCCTGATGTAAACGTCGATGGGGCGCTTGAGGCCGTAGGCAAGTCCGGCGACATGGAGGTCGTGCTGGTGGGCGATGAGCTTTCCGTCTCGAAGGCGCTCTCCTCACGGAGGTACGAGGGTACGAGGATATCGATAGCCCACGCCTCCGAGGTCATAGGCATGGACGAGTCGCCTTCGCTGGCCGTGAGGAGAAAAAAAGACTCCTCGCTCAGGCGGGCCGTGGAGCTTGTCAAGGGCGGGGCCGCGGACGCCGCGGTCAGCGCGGGCAACTCCGGGGCCATGATGGCAATGGCGCTTTTTCTCCTCGGCAGGTCCGAGGGGGTGGACAGGCCCGCCATCGCCACCGCCATGCCTTCTTTTAAAAGCCACTTCCTGCTGCTTGACGCGGGGGCCACCGTGGACTGCTCCCCTGAAAACGTTTTCCAGTTCGCCCTTATGGGCGATGCGTACTTCAGGCTTATACATAACAAGCCCAGGCCCCGGGTCGCGCTGCTTTCCATCGGAGAGGAGCCCTCCAAGGGCAACGAGCTCACCAAGGAGACCTTCAAGCTCCTTAAGAAAATCGAGATAAACTTCATCGGCAACATCGAGTCCAAGGACGTTTTTATGGGAGAGGCCGACGTGGTCGTCTGCGACGGCTTCGTGGGCAACATTTTCCTCAAGACGAGCGAGGGGATGGCCGACGTCACGATGAGGATGCTCAAGCGGGACATAAGCGCATCACCGCTCGGGAAAATCGGCTATCTCCTGGTCAAGCCGGCCCTCAGGCATTTGAGGAAGAAGATAGATTACTCCGAGTACGGCGGCGCACCGCTTCTGGGGATAAACGGCCCCTGCTTTATAAGCCATGGCCGCTCCTCGTCCAAGGCGATTATGAACGCCCTGATGAAGGCGTCCGACTTCGCCTCCAAAAGGGTCTTCGAGGCCATATCCGCAGAGATAAAATCGTTCGGCAAAACGGAGAAGACGGTTGCCGCGGGCTAAGATACTCGCAACGGGTTCTTACTATCCCGAAAGAATCCTCACAAATTTTGACCTCGAAGAGATGGTCGATACCTCCGACGAATGGATAACGGAACGGACGGGAATCAAGGAGCGCAGGATCGCAGACCCTGAGCAGACGACTTCCGATATCGCGTATGAGGCGTCCACGAGAGCACTCAAGGCAGCGGGCCTTAAGGCGAAGGACCTGGACCTTATCCTTGTGGGCACCGTAACGGGGGACATGACATTTCCCTCCACCGCATGCCTTTTACAGGGCAGGCTCGGCGCGAAAAACGCCGCCGCCTTCGACCTTAACGCGGCCTGTTCCGGCTTCCTTTTCGCCCTTTCGGTTGCCGACAGCTATATCAGGAGCGCATCGGCGAAACGGGCGCTGGTGGTGGGCGCCGAGATGCTTACCAAGTTCGTGGACTGGGAGGACCGCTCGACCTGCGTGCTCTTCGGCGACGGCGCCGGCGCGGTGGTTCTTGAGCCTTCGGAGGACGAAACCGGCATACTCTCCGTGGACATACACTCAGACGGCACGAAGGGCGACCTGCTTTGCGTGCCCGGCGGCGGCTCGAAGCATCCCCCCTCGGAAGAGAGCCTGAAGAAAGGCCTCCACTTTATCAAGATGAAGGGCAACGAGACCTTCAAGGTCGCGGTCAAGACCCTCGAGAAAGTCGCCGTCGAAACGCTAAAGAAAAACGGGTTGAAACCCTCGGAGCTTTCGCTGCTCATCCCGCACCAGGCAAACCTTAGAATTATCCAGGCCACCGCCAGGAGGCTGAAACTCCCCATGGAAAGGGTGCTTGTCAATATCGACAAGTTCGGAAACACCTCCGCCGCCTCCATACCCATAGCCCTTGACGAGGCTGTGAAGACAAGGAGAGTCCGGAAAGGGGACTACGTCCTCATGGAAGCCTTCGGCGGCGGGCTTACCTGGGCCTCCGCGCTGGTAAAGTGGTCTGTCTGAGGCCCTGGTAATATCCAGGCAGGAGGACCGGCGGCCCTCCTATCTGGATTTGTATATGTTTTTACCGGAACCTTCGGCTACTTCGTAAACCCCTTGAGCATGTCGAAAGGCAATGGGAAGACTATTATGGAACTCTTTCCGGAGGTGGTCAGGTCCGTCAGGGTCTGCAGGTATCTCAATTGCAGGGCCGCCGGTTCCGAGGATATAATCTTTGCCGCGTCGGCCAGTTTCTGAGATGCCTGGAACTCGCCCTCGGCGTGGATTATCTTCGCTCTCCTTACCCTTTCGGCCTCGGCCTGCTTCGCGATGGCCCTCTGCATCTCCTCGGGCAGGTCCACGTTTTTTACCTCGACGGCGCTCACCTTGATGCCCCAGGGCTCGGTCTGCTCGTCAATGACCAACTGGAGCTTCGAGTTAAGCTCCTCGCGTTTGGAAAGCAGGTCGTCAAGCGTACTCATGCCCAGGATGCTCCTTAATGAGGTCTGCGCCATCTGGCTTGTGGCGTAGAAGTAGTCTTCAACTTCGGTTATGGCCTTTCCGGGGTCGAGGGGCCTGAAATACACCACAGCGTTGACCTTGACCGTGATGTTGTCCTCGGTTATCACGTCCTGCGACGGGACGTCCATGGTGATGGTCCTGAGGCCTACCTTGATGAGCTTGTCGATGAAGGGTATTATGATAATCAGCCCCGGCCCCTTTATGGGGATAAGCCTCCCGAGCCTGAATACAACGCCCCTTTCGTACTCCTTGAGAATCTTGATGGCGGACATCAGGAAGTAGACCACCAGTACCACAACGACTACCGCGGTTGTAAAGCCTGTTCCAAAAGGCGACATGTTTCCCTCCCTTCAGGTTGTTGTTTTCCTTACTTTAACTTTAAAGCCCTTTACCGATTCCACCACGACGTTTTCGTCCTTTTCGATGGGCTCGTCGGAAAAGGCGCTCCAAAGTTCTCCATGCACCGAGACCTGGCCTTTCCTGCCCGATATGTCGGTGACCGCCTTTCCCTCAAGCCCCACGAGCCCTTCGCTGCCCGTAACGGGTTTTCTCCTGTGCGCCTTTACCGCGAGGCCCACCACAACGAGGAAAAAAGCCGCCGTGGCAAGCACCGTGGTGAAGACGACCGCGAGGGAGAGTTTCATAAAAGGCGCCCCGGATTCAAAGAGCATAATCGAACCTAATATCATGGAGATTATCCCCCCAATCGTAAGCACTCCGAACGATGTTATCTGGGTTTCGAGGATGAACAGGATAATCGCAAGCGCGATGAGCAGCAACCCGGCGTAGTTCACGGGAAGGGTCTGGAAGGCGTAAAAGGCCAGTATCAGGCATATGCCTCCCAGTACCCCGGGGAATACGGCGCCGGGGTTTGTAAGCTCGAAGAACAGGCCGTAGAAACCGAGTATCATCAGGATATAAGCGATGTTGGGGTTGCTTACAATGTCCAGTATCCTGTGCCTAAGGCCCATCTCTTCCCTGATAACGGTCGCACCTTTGGTGCGGAGTATCCGTTTTCCGGCAATGGTTTCCACATTCCAGCCGTCGATGTCGCGAAGGAGGGAATTCACGTCTTTTGTGACGAGGTCTATGACGCCTTTGGCAACCGCCTCCTCTTCGGTGGCGGATACGCTTTTTCTCACGGCGTCCTCTGCCCATTCGGCGTTCCTGCCCCGCCGCTCGGCCAGCGAGCGTATGTATGCCGCCGCGTCGTTAGTGACCTTGCCGGCCATGGTCTCGTCCATGTCCTGCCCCACTCCCACAGGGTGGGCCGCGCCGATATTGGTCTGGGGGGCCATGGCGGCCACATGGGCGGCGATTGTTATGAACGTCCCGGCGGAGGCGGCCCTGGCCCCATGAGGGGCGACGAAGACCACCACGGGCACGTCGCTCCCGAGCATCTCCTTGATGATGCTCCTCATGGACTCCATGAGCCCGCCCGGGGTGTCGAGCTCTATCACCAGTGCTTCCATCCCCTCCTCGTTGGCCTTCTCGATGCTCCAGGTGATGAACTCCGAGGATGCGGGGTTGATGACCCCCTCGACGGTGATTACCATGACCTTGCGGACTTGCTCTGCCTGCTCCGTGGCCGGCTGTTCCGGGGCTTCCACCGCCATTGAGACGATGCCGTGGGAAAGCACTGAAAGGGCCAGCAGGGCGATTATAATATGGCGGGTTTTCAACATAGTTGAATTATAACACGGGGCAGCGCAGGTTTCGACATGTCGGGGGTGGGCTTCGCTAAAAAACCCGATTTCTCCTTCCGGTCTTCTCGGGTTCCTTTCCAGGGCAGGTGGGGGGGATTATAGAACGCTTCACCGGGTGGTGTGCGAAAATGAGGAACTCGTCACTTCCTAAGGATTCATCCGTCACTAACGGAAATTTATAAACTCCATGTGGTAGTCGAATTCCTTTTCCTTGAGCATATTGATGATGGCCTGCAGGTCGTCTATCTTCTTCCCCTTTACCCTTACCTGGTCCTTCTGTATCTCGGCCTGTACCTTTAGCTTCGTGTTCTTGATAAGCTTGACGAGCTCCCTGGCTTTTTCCGCGGCGATGCCCTGCTGGAGTGTGGCCACCTGGCGGACCGTGCTTCCGGCGGCCTGTTCCACCTTGCCGTAGTTGAGGGATTTGATGGGAATTTTCCGCCTGGCGAACTTGCTCTCCAGTATGTCGATGACGCTTTTTAGTTTATGCTCGTCGTCCGAGACGAGGGTAATCTCGCCCCTGTCGCGGTTCAGTTCCAGGCTGCTTTTGCTCCCCTTGAAGTCGAACCTCTGGGAGATTTCCTTCATTGCCTGGTTTACGGTATTTGACACTTCCTGCATGTCCACACGGCTTACGATGTCTAAAGAGTGTTCCGCCGCCATGAAATAGATTTCCTCCTTGTATGAGATTAATTGATTATATCATTTATGGCAGGCGGAGAGGTCAGAGGATGGGACGGTTCTCGGAGAGCTCGTCGATGGTCCTGGCCGCTTCGAGCAGGAGATGAGTGGTATCCATCTTTATGTTCAGGTTGTCGGTGGTCACACCGTGCAGTATCTGGAAGGTGCCGCTGTCC
>CBDVCR010000144.1:0-7111 GCA_965372535.1 uncultured bacterium
TGAAATAAATTCAGCATGACATTTATCATTACTGAGCTAACCGGATAAGCATTTTCTATTTCAAGGTATGCTTTGCACCCCTGGATTCCGGGTCAAGCCCGGAATGACATACAAGGCATAGGCGGGGTTTTCCAACCCCGCCTTGACAGCTTCGGGCGAGCCTGGGGGGCACGGCCCCCCCCGAATTGCCGTATCCGCCGCATTGCGTGGCACTCGCGGTATTGATAGAGCCGGGGGACGCTGTCGCCCTTCGCGTCCCCCGCGCGCTTTGCGTCCGAGGCAAACCAGACTCGTGCAATATCCGGGTTAGAATGTTACCTTAAGCCCGCCGAAGACCGAGGCCCCCGGCCTTCCGAAACCCCCGGCCTCCTCGTAGTCCTCGTCAAGGAGGTTTTCGGCGCGGGCGAAGACCTCGATATGCTTTGCAATCCCGTAGCTTCCGCTCAGGTTAACCACGTTATATGCGAGGAGTTTTTTGCCCGCCGCCCTGTCGGACCGCTTGCCCACGTAAAGGTAGTCCGCGTGGAGCGTAAGGCCGCCCCTGGAGTAATCGCCCGAGACCGTGACCCTGTTTGCGGGTCTCCTCGACAGACGCCCGCCGGTCTGTTTGTCTTCGGTGTCGAGGTAGGCATATGAGGCGCAAAAAGTGAGGTACTCGGCGGCGCGGTAGTCGATTTTCGCCTCAAAGCCTCTGACCTCCGCGTCCGGGACGTTCACTGCCTTAAGCTGACCCGGCGGCGACTCCACCCACTCTATGAGGTCGTCGTAGTCCTGCTCGAAGTAGGCCACCGTGATGGTGCTGTTTGCGGTATAGTCCTGCTCGGCCCCGACTTCCCATGACTTGGTCTTTTCCGGCTTCAGGCCCGTATTGCCGCTCCCGAGGGGGCCCTGGAAAAATAGCTCGTTAAAGTCCGGCGCCCTGAAGCCCGTTGCATAGCTTGCCCAGAACCTCACGCCCTCCTGCACCGCGTCCGTGGCCGCCACCCTGTAGGTTATCTTCTCGCCCGCGAACTCGTGGTCGTCGTGGCGTATGCCCGCGCTGAACGTGAGCCTCCCGGCCTTCCTCCTCGTGGCGAAATACACGGCCCTGTTTTCCACCGTTTCGTCAAAAACCCCCCTGTTTACTCCCCTTTCCTCCCGGTACTCCGCCCCCAGGGCGGCCGTGGAGCCGTCGGGCGCCACGAAGTTATGCCGCCAGTCCACGATGTCCATGCCGGTGGTAATACTTGCGTTGTTGCCGGCGGTGTCCGGGTCGGTAAAATCCAGCTCGTCCTCGCTCGTCGAGACCAGAAGCGCCTGCTCCCAGGTGTCCGAGGCCCGGTAGACGCCCCTTAAAGCGGCCATGTAATGTTCGCCTTTCCGGAGGAAGTTCGGGTCGTCGGAGCCGGCTGTGTGCAGAGGGTCAAGGTCGCTTTTGTCCTCCGTGCGCCTGGCCGTTATCTCGACGGCGGATTTGGCGGAAAACCTGATGCCGAACATGCCCGATACCGAGGTGTTTTCGTAGCCGTCCCGCTCCCCGCCGCCCCTTAGCTGTGATATGCCGCTGGTCTCAAAATAAGTGGACGTGACCCTGTAGCCGTAGGACTCCCCGCCGCCGGAAAGCGTAAGCGCGGGACCATGGGTATCGCGTTCGCCGTAGAGGTAGCCGAGGTCCATGCCGAACCCCCGGCTGCCCTTCCTGGTGATGATGTTAATCACCCCCGCCATGGCGGCCGAGCCGTAGAGGCTCGAAAGCGGCCCCTTTACAATCTCAATCCGCTCGATGTCCTCCACATGGACTCCGGAGAAATCGAACTCCCCCGTGGCGGTGCTGTTTACCCTTACGCCGTCTATCATTACGAGGGTCTCAGAGGGCGAGCCGCCCCTTAGAAAGACCGTGGCGAGCTTCCCCCTGCCCCCGGACTGGACCACGTTGATTTCCGCCACAAGCCTCAGTACCTCCGGGACGAACCGGACGTTGAGGCGCCCTATCTCCTCCCTGCTTATGACCACCACCGCGTGCGTGGTCTCACCCTCGGGCACTGCGGTCCCGAACGCGGTCACCACCACCGGCACGGCCTCCCCGGCGTTCTGCGCGGCGGCGGCGGATGCAAGCGCGAGGGAAAAGAGCAACGCCGATAAGACGCCCTGCAAGGACTTGCCGCAGACTTTTTCCTTTTTTCTCATTCCGTCCTCCCCGAAGCAGGTCAAAAAAACTCCTCTACTATATATTACTCAGAACATAAATAGTTTACCCCCCTTTAGCAAAGGGGGGCGGGGGGGGATTTGAATATTCAGAAAAATCCCCCTCATTCCCCCTTTTCCAAAGGGGGAAGCCGGATCGATTCGTTCCAGGCTGATGTTCGTTATGTAATCTATTTTATGCTCCCATTAATAACAAACGCTACCCGAAGTGCTCCCCGATTGCCTCAAGGAACAACCTGTTTTCCTTCCTCGTCCTCACCGCCGCCCGTATATGGCCGGGGGCGAGCCCCCTGAAGTTCGAGCAGTCGCGGACCGCGACGGACTTTGTTAAAAGCCCCTCGACCACCGCCCTTGCGTTGGCTGTCCTTACGAGATAAAAATTCGCCCTTGTGGGGTAGTAAGACATGCCCAGCCTTTTAAAGCCCTGTTCAAGAAAGGCGCGTTCCTTTTCCATGAGCCTGTAAGTGCGCGCCATGAACCCGCGGTCTCCCAGGGCGGCGATACCCGCCCTCTGTGCCGGGGTGTTGACCGTCCAGGGCTCCTTGTGCGCACTGAGGCGGCGGGCAAGCCGGGCCGGGAACACGCCGTAGCCGAGCCTCAGGCCGGAGAGGGCGTAAAACTTGGTCATGGACCTGAGCACTATGAGGAAGGGGTTTTCCGCGTCGATTACCGACTCCTCCGGGCAGAAGTCCACGAACGCCTCGTCCACCACGAGGAGGCACTTAAGGCGCCTGGCGGCCCGGGCGATTTCAAGGACCTCCTCCCTCCGTAACGCGTCGCCGGTGGGGTTGTTGGGGTTACAGAGAAACGCCGTCTCCGCCCCGCGCATGGCGGCGATAAATTCATCGGCAACGACCCTGTAGCCGTGCTCCCTCCCGAGGGCCAGCCGCCTTATCCCCGCGCCCGCAAGCAGGCAGGCCCGTTCGTATTCCGAAAACGTCGGCCCGGGGATGAGTACCGTCTTTGGCCGCAGCGCCCTGGGGATAAGATATATAAGCTCCGTGCTCCCGTTTCCGGCAAGCACCCTTTCGGGGTCCACGCCATGATGCGCGGCGACCATCTTTCCAAACGAGGCGGCGTCCGGGTCCGGGTAGTGGGCGAGGCCCTCCTGCTGCTTCCCAAGCACGGCCTTTACCGCCGGGGGGAGGCCGAGGGGGTTTATGGAGGCGCTCAGGTCTATGATGTCCCCCTCTTTCTTGCCGAGGATGTCCGCGAGCCTGTAGATATTGCCCCCGTGCGGCAGCCTCATATCAACGCCCTCGCATAAAGGGCCAGCGCGGCAAGCACAAGCGCGAGCGTGGAGGAAACGATGGTTATGCCCATTGCCCGGCGGTACGCGGCCTTCGCGTCCGGGGAGGTCTCATCCCCGATAAAGGGTTTTTCCACGGCCTCCCCCCCGTAGGTCGATGGCCCGCCGAGCCTCATGCCCAGAGCGCCCGCCATTGCGGCCTCGGGTATGCCGCTGTTTGGGCTTGCGTGGTTTTTGCCGTCGCGGAGCATCACGCGCAAGGAGCGCACGGCGCTCCCTCTTCCCGCGACCACCAGGGCCGAGGCCGCCATGAGCAGCCCGGTCAGGCGGGCCGGCAGGTAATTCATCACGTCGTCGAGCCTGGCTGCGGCCCGGCCGAATTCACGGTAACGCTCGTTTCGGTAGCCGACCATGGAGTCCAGCGTGTTGACGGCCTTATACGCCACGGCCAGGGGGAGGCCGCCGAGGGCCAGGTAAAAAAGCGGCGCGATGACGCCGTCCGAGGCGTTCTCCGAAAGGCTCTCGATTGCCGCCCTCCGGACCGCCTCGCGGTCGAGCCCGCCGGTGTCGCGCCCCACGATGAGGCCGAGCCTCCCGCGCGCCTCGTCGAGGGAACTGCTCTTAAACACCCCGCGGACGCTCGTTAAAAGCCCCCTCAGGGCCAGGGTGGTAGAGACAAGGTAGACCACCGCCCCGGTCGAGAGGAGGACCGCCGCCCGGGGGGAGGAGGGAAGCCTCAACGCCCTCAATATAAGATAGGCAATAAAAGCGGAGGCCCCCACGGTTATAACGACAAGCACCGCGCCCCCCGCCCGCCCGTCGAGGCGCTCTCTAAGCAAGGCTTCCGCTTTTTCTATCCCCCGCCCGATGATTCGCACGGGATGCGGAAGCCACCGGGGGTCTCCCACGAGCGCGTCCAGGGCAAAGGCGAGCAGAAGCTCAAGAGGGGTTATCATAAAAGCCCCATGATAAATTCCATGTCGAGGTTTTCCCTGAGCACCGAGGCCCACCTGTCGAGGTTTCCGTCCTTGATTTCCCGGTAGTTGACCGGCTCCTGAGGCGGCATGCCCTTTTGCCTCCTGATGTCGTTCAGGAGCGCGGTCCTGAACCCGTCGTTTTCGAACACCCCGTGGAGGTACGTCCCCCATACGTTGTCCTTTGCCGAACCGTCCAGGACGGTCTTATTGTCCACGAGCCTTCGGAGAGTGAACAGGCCGATGTCGCCCGTGCTCCGGCCCATGTGTATCTCGTAGCCCCTGAGCCTTCCGCTGAAACCGAAAAGCCCTGTCTCGGCCTCCGTCTGCGAGGTGACTTTGGCGCCCTTGATCTCGGTCTCTATATCGAGAAGGCCCATGCACTCGACCTCGTCTGAGTCGCCCTCGATGTGGAGGGGGTCGGCGATGCGCCGGCCGAGCATCTGGAACCCCCCGCATATGCCCGCCACCCGCACGCCCTTCCGGGCCGCCCTCTTTATGCTCTCCTCGACGCCCTGCGCTCTCAGGGCAAGGAGGTCCTGCGGGGTGTTCTTCGAGCCGGGGACCACGAGCAGGTCGGCGTTTTCGATGTCGCTCCGGTTCGTGGAATATATAAGCTCAACGTCCGGCTCGTGGCGGAAGGGGTCGAAGTCCGTAAAGTTCGATATGTGCCGGAGCCTCACCACCACGACCCGGAGGCTCTCCCCGCCGCTTGAGGGACGGTGGTCTTTTACGGACATGCCGTCTTCCTCCTCAAGCCCGATATCCTCGATATAAGGGAGCACCCCGACGACCGGCACGCCGGTCTTTTTGCTTATAAGCTCAAGCCCGGGGGCCAGGATGCCGCCGTCGCCCCGGAACTTGTTCACGATGAACCCCTTGATGTACCGCGCGTCGTCTCCTAAGAGGCCCACAGTGCCGTGGAACGAGGCGAATACGCCGCCCCGGTCGATGTCGCCCACAAGGAGCACGGGCGCCCCGGTGTGCCGCGCCACCCGCATGTTTACGATTTCCTCCTCCGCGAGGTTTATCTCGGCCGGGCTTCCCGCGCCCTCGATAAGTACCACGTCATAGCTGCCGCTGAGCCTCTCCCACGCCGCCTCGACCGCCCGCCAGGCCTCGTCCCTGAACGCGTAGTACTCCCTTGCCGACATGTTGGAATGCACCCTGCCGTTCAGGATTACCTGGCAGCCGTTGCTCCCCGCGGCCTTCAGAAGCACGGGGTTCATCTCCGGCGTGGGCTCCACCCGCGCGGCCTCGGCCTGGAGGGCCTGGGCCCTGCCTATCTCGCCCCCCTCCGCGGTTACGAAAGAATTAAGGGCCATGTTCTGGGACTTAAAAGGCGCCACGCGTACGCCCATGTCCGAGAAAATCCTCGCAAGCCCGGCCACCAGCAGGCTCTTGCCCGCCCCGGAACACGTCCCCTGCACCATGAGGGCATCAGCCATCAGTTATCCCCGGACCTTGTCCGCATTGCCATAACTTACTACCCAGTTAGTTTTCATGTTTACATTGGAACCTCAAAAGATGCTTATTTTGTAGGCCATTTCCGGCATTGTAATGTTAAGTATTTCATGCTCCCGGTAATAATTCCACCCCCGCATTATAAGCAAGTGTAACGGAAGAAACGGCCTCAAGCGGCTTTTTGCGGCCAGGGCATTTCCCTGGCCGCATGTTAATCAACGCCTCTTTCCCCGCCAACCGCCCGTCCGTTATTTTACCGGAATCCGTCCCCTTGGGGAAGTGCCGCCCCTCCAAGTGTTGCGCTTCCTCATTGAACCGGGGGTTTATATTGAATGAGATTGTGAGTCGCCGCCGAGGCATTTCACCTGTTTCAGAGTGGTTTCACGGGTTTTCTTCCAATTACAAACTCCGGCAACACTCTCTTTTGCATGGGGACTCCCCTGGAACGAACGGAAGCGCCGTTTTGCTTTCAAAAAAAGGGGGAGCGAAAAAACGCTCCCCCTTTCATGGCCCCGAAAACAGTGTTATCAGCTACAGACGGGGTCCTTTTTGCAGTCGCCCTTGTCGGCGCAGTCAACCTTGCCGTCGCCGTCGTTGTCGATGCCGTCGTCGCATACCTCGGCAGTGCCTCCGCCGCAGTCAGGGTCGGCGGCGTCAATTAAGCCGTCGCAGTCGTTGTCCAGGCCGTCGGAGCACTTCGGTCCTTTTTCGCGGTCAGCCGTGGGGACGCACACGGTGCAGGCCGGGTCGGAGCCGCAGGCTGAATCATCGCAGTCAACGAGAGCGTCGCAGTCGTTGTCCAGGCTGTCGGTGCAGTTTTCTATTGCGCCGGGGTTGATATACCATTTGAGGTCGTCACAGTCGATGGGGCCGCACGCGCCGCCGTCAACAGCGTAGGTGTCGCCATCGGCGTCCGTGCAGGTTACGCATGCCGGGTTGCCGCCGCAGGCCGGGTCGGCGCAGTCGGTGAGGTCGTCGCAGTCGTTGTCCACGGCATCGGTGCAGTTTTCTATTGCGCCCGGGTTGATAAACCAGTTGAGGTCGTTGCAGTCGATGGGGCCGCATGCGCCGCCGTCAACAGCATAGGTGTCGCTATCGGCATCCGTGCAGGTTACGCATGCCGGGTCGGTAGTGCAAGCCGGGTCTGCGCAGTCGGTGAGGTCGTCGCAGTCGTTGTCCACGCTGTCGGTGCAGTTTTCTATTGCGCCCGGGTTGATAAACCAGTTGAGGTCGTTGCAGT
>CBDVCR010000145.1:0-7061 GCA_965372535.1 uncultured bacterium
GCCACTCGCGGTATTGATAGTGCCGGGGGACGCTGTCCCCCTTCGCGTCCCGCGCCTTGCGTCTGCGGCAAACCAGACTCGTGTAATATCCGGGCTAACCCTTGCCCCTTTAACAGCAGCAGGGTAAAGCGTCTTTTTCAGCCCTTGTGGCATCTCCGTTGCAACACCGGTAGCCAAACATTGGTTCTTAAGCTAAGATTTCCATATGGCACTTGACCGCAGGATATGTCCGGCCTCATGGACGTCCTCATAATAAGCGTCAACCGCAATCTCCACCCCGCCCCGGTAATGCCTGCGGGGGCGTGTGTAGCGGCAGAGGCCGCCGAAAGGGCGGGGCATGAAGTGCGGTTTCTGGACCTGATGTTCTCGCATGACCCCTTGGGCGCGGTAGAGGACGCGCTCATCGGGCGCGGCGCGGACGTGGTCGGCCTCTCCGTAAGGAACATCGACAACAACGACATGCGAACCCCCGCCTTTTTCGCCGGGGAGCTCGGCCCCCTCGTGGAAACAGTGCGGAAATGGACGGACGCCGCCGTTGTGCTGGGAGGCGCCGCCGTGGGGGTAATGCCGGAAGAACTGCTCCGCCATACCGGCGCGGAGTGCGCCGTGCCCGGAGACGGAGAGGCCGTTTTCCCGGAACTCCTGCAAAACATCGCAAGGGGGGATTTCAGGAAGACGCCCGGGGTTGCGTGGATTGAAGACGGGGTATTTCGTAAAAACCCGGCTCGGTCCAAGTTTACCGGGTATTTTTCGGTCCCGGATTACCGGAGGTGGGTTGACGTCAGGGCTTATCTTGCGAACATGTCCAGCGTGCCTCTTCAGGCAAAGCTCGGCTGCCATTTCAGGTGCGTATACTGCACCTACCGGAAGATTGAAGGGAACAGGTACCGGTGCTTCGACCCGGAGAGCGTGGTGGAGGCCGTCTCAAGGCTGGCCAGGCAGGGGCTCCGGGACATCGAGTTCGTGGACAATGTATTTAACTCACCCTATGCCCATGCCATGGCCGTCTGCAAGGGGCTTGCCCGCGCCGGGCATGGGGCGAGGCTCCAGAGCGTCGAGCTGAACCCCGGCCTCCTGGACGGCGAGCTTCTCGCGGCAATGGAGCACGCGGGGTTTGTGGGCGTGGGCATCACGGCCGAAAGCGCCTCCGACCAGGTGCTTTCGGGTCTTGGGAAGGGTTTTACCGCCGGCGACGTATGCCGGGCCGCCGAAGCCGTAAATTCCCACAGGCTTCCGTGCCTCTGGATATTCATGTTGGGCGGGCCGGGCGAGACGAGGGAGACCGTCAGGGAAACGCTTATGTTCGCACAAACACGTGTGCGTCCGAAGGACGCCGCTTTTTTCAACATAGGAGTAAGGATATATCCAGGTACTGAGCTTGAGTCCATTGCAAGAGGTGAGGGCCTTCTGTCGCTTGCGCCTCAGGAGATGCTGAGGCCGGTCTTCTACGTCTCCCCGCAGGTGGACTTCGCCTGGATGGCAAATGAGGTAAAAAAGGCCATGGCAGAGCATATGAACTTCATCGATTCCGATTCCATTGGACTGTCCTGTCTCCCAGGAATAAACCGCGCAAGCTACAGGCTTGGCCTCAGGCCGCCGCTGTGGAGGCACACCCGCCTTATCCGCCGGGGCCTTGGGATGTTCGGGGCTGAGGCATGAATGCGCACATAGCCTCGGTGGCCGCGGCGACCCCGCCGTGCGCCATAACCCAGCGGGAGGCGGAGAGGTTTCTTCTTGAGCACTACGGCGACAGGCTCGGCCCGAGAAACCTTTCCGTCATGCGGAAGGTCTTCGCCCACCCGGGCATCAAAAAAAGGCATTACGCCTTTGAAAGCCCCGACTGTCTGCTCCGTGAAGGCCCCGACGACCGCATCGCCCGGTTCACCCGCTGGGCGGTGGAGCTTTCGGCCGATTGCTCCCTGAAAGCCCTCGACGGTGCAGGCCTTATGGTTAAGGACGTATCGGCCGTAGTGGTAAACACCTGTACCGGCTACATCTGTCCGGGGGTCTCGACATACCTGCTCGAAAGGCTCGGTCTCTCCCCCCGGACTCTTGTCTATGACCTTGTGGGCTGCGGCTGCGGGGGGGCGGCGCCCAACCTCCAGATAGCAGGCCGGATAGCCGGCTCGCAGCCGGTCGTAAGGGAAGGGGGAGTTGTTTTAAGCGTTTCCGTCGAGATATGCAGTGCGACGTTTCAGATGGGGGACGACTTGAGCCTTATTGTGTCAAACGCCCTTTTCGGCGACGGAGCGGCAGCCGCGGTGCTGTGGAGCAGGCCGGAGGGCATGGAACTCGTTGACTCGGCAAGCCGCTATGCGCCCGAACACCGGGACGCCATACGCTATGTGCACAAAAACGGGGAGCTTCATAACCAGCTCTCCATGTCCCTTCACCGCCTGGTCAAAGTCGCCGTGAGGGACGCGGTGGGGGACGTCCTGGGCCCCAGGGGGTTGAGCCCCCGGGATGTCAAGCACTGGGCACTGCACGCCGGAGGGGAGAAAATAATAAACACGGTCAGGGACGAACTGGGGCTTTCAGAGGAGCAGCTTGGCCCGACCCGAGGGGTTCTGGCCGAGTACGGCAACATGTCCTCGCCCACAGTACTTTTTGTGCTCAGGGACATACTCGATGCCGGGGTGGGAGAGGACGAATGGTGTGTCATGGCGACCTTTGGCGCGGGGCTTTCGGCCCATGCCTTTCTGCTCAGGAAACGTCCGGGCACAGGCGGGGGCTGAGGCCTGTTTAGCACCGGGCGGGCGGTATCCAGCTACACTATTTGCTGCCTGCCCGCATTAAGAAGGTGCATTACCAAGCAGTGACGCTCCCTCAGTGAAAGCTCAAGGTACAGGCAACTCTCCATGAGGATTCCCACTATCTCCCTGGCTTCAACGGAGCATATGCTTTTCGTCTCCATGCCGGCCACCTCCTTGTGGCTTCTGCTTAATTATAAGCATTATCCATGCCAGAATTGTAACCACTTGGATTTAATAGAAATTATTTTCAGTGGAAGTGTAGTTGGGTAGTAAAAGTACTACAGAACCGGTAAAATCGCAAAAAACGTCGTGTTATTTGACACGTTTTGTGCGATGTGACGCATATTTTATCGCATATGGCGGTTATTTTCTCACCGGATTTCAGACTCTTTTACCATATAATTTAGCAACTTCGGTAGACGGTCGGATGGTGACTGCCCGAGCCGGCCTCCGGCTCAATCCTTACCGGCGCATTTTGTCAGTAGTGTCAATTTTCATGCATGTTGCGAATTCGCCACTCGAAGCCTCACTGGGTTTGCAATAGGGCGAACAGCAAAGACATAATCAAAATGATGCCTCCTGTTGCGATTGCGGCCAATTTCGCGAAAAAACGCCTCATGCGCTCTCCTTTGCCCTCAGACTATATCGAACCGCTCCGAATGGAATCTGGCGATGGATACGCCGTGTTCGTACAGGGCCCTTTCGACTTTGTCCATCATGGGGTCCGGACCGCAGACAAAGTACTCGAAGCTGTTTCGCTGCCCGGGCAGGTATCTGCCGAGGACTTCCGCGGTTACGTATCCGGTTTCGCCCGTCCAGCCTGGCGGGGGGCTTTCAAGGACATGCACAATTTTCAGGTTCAGGCGTTTCTCAAGGGCGGCTGTCTCTTCCCTGAACGTTACTTTCTCCCACGTCTTGTTGCCATAGACGAGCACAAGGGGGCGTTTTTCTCCGAGGCTGGAAAGTGTTCTCAGCATGCTCATGACCGGGGCGATGCCGATGCCTCCGGCGATAAAGAAATAGCCCGAGGCGGACTCGCGGTTTTTCAGGGTGAAGGAGCCGTAAGGGCCGTCAAGGTATGCCGGCTGGCCTTCCCGGACGTTCTTGATTGTGGATGTAAAGTCCCCCCTTTCCTTGATGGTGAATTCCAGCCGCTCGGGCCTTGCGGCGCTTGAAGAGAACGAGAAGGGGTGTTCCTCGATTGCGAAAGGGGATTTCCCTATGGTAAGCCATGCGAACTGTCCGGCCCTGAACCTGAGCCCTTCGTGGCCCTCAGGCCGAAGGACAAGGCTCCACACTTTATCCCGCTGTTTTATAACCTTTTCCACCGCATAGGGCCGTTTAAGCATCACAAGAGGCTTGATTATCCGGATATAGGCGAGCAGCCATAACCAGAAAGCCGCGTACAGAAGCCATAGTGCCTGCTTCCATGGAACGGCCATGTAGTATCCCACCCCTTTTGCGTGCGCCAGGGGCAGGGCAACTGCTGCGATTGCCAGCGTCCCGTGCCAGAGCCGCCACCGCTCGTAGGGAATGCCGAGCCGCTTTCTCCATACGGACGTTGCGATAAGGCCGCCCAGGGCCGCCACCCCGGCCGTTGCCGCAAGGCCCTGCCAGGGCGCGGAGAACGGGTTCAGGAGCCGGAGGGCGTAGTCCGGCGTTTTCACGAGGAAAATGATTATATGGGCGGCAATAAATAAGAGAGCCGCAAAGGAGACCTGCCGGTGGAAATAATAAATTATATCGATGCCGTAGGGAGCGGAGGCCCTGCGGAACCTGGCGGTCAGTGCGAACTGTACTGCCAGCACCGCCAGGCTGCTGTAGCCGAGGGCGGCCGAGAATTCCCACAAGAGACCTCTGCCGGGCGGGGCCGGGCCGATGATGAGGACGAAAAGGGGGGCGAGCACGAGCGAGAGGTACAGGACAAACCAGAAAGCTACCCTGAGAAAATGTCGTGCAGCCATCGAGGCCGCTCCATTACAGTGGCTTAATCGAAACCATGAGAAAATCTTACCACATATCCCGGGGCAAGCCTATACATCGATGAAATCCGATGTTTGCCGCCTGCGAAGCATGCCGGATAATTGAGGTGGAGCCGGGCGGATGCGAACTTGACCTTTCTGCCTTGACAAGGGCGGTACGGGGAACCTGTCCCCGTACCGCCCATTCGTGGAATGAAACTTAGTTGTTGGCTGCCATGTGCCGGGCGGCGTTGACCAGTATGGCGGCGGCCTGTTTTAACCCTTACTTCTTCCCCCTCATATCATGCGGACATACCGCCTCTGTCGTGACGGTCGTCCGGTTCCCGGCGTTGTCCGTTATCACCGCCGTTATGGTGTAGTGCCTTCCGTCACGGTCCCCGCCGCTTCTCCAAGCCTCAAGGGGAATGGTGGTGTTAAACCCGCTTACCAAAGGCTCAACCGTGCCGTAATCGTCGGTCACGGTGAACTCTACCGAGGCAATCCCCGATGACGGGTCCGACGCCCCTCCGTTTACCGCAACGTCCACTGTCTTGTGGTTCGGCGGCCAGAGGATGCCGGGGGTTACGGAGATGTCCGCAACAGGCGCTGTCTTGTCGATGTTAAGCGTCACCGACGTGGTGGCCGCATTCCCCGCCTTGTCCACTGCCGTGCCTGTAACCACCTGCCCCGCTCCCTCCGTGGTCACGGTCACAGGCGACGTGCATTCGGCCACGCCGGAGGTGGCGTCATTGCATGTAAATGTCACGGTCACGTCCGTGTTGTGCCAGCCGTTTGCGTTTGCAGGGGGCTCCACCGTCGCAGTGATGGTGGGCGGCGTCTGGTCGATGTTGATGACCACGGTGTTGTAATGCACGTTGCCTGCGGGGCTCGTGGAGCGGTACTTAACCGTCGTAGTGCTGCATACGGGTATGCCCACTGTGTCGTCGTAGGGCTTCCACTCCTCCTGGACCGGGTCCCAGTACTCCGTCGCCGCCCCGCCGGAGGCGCTGTCGGTCGTCTCAAGCCTGACGTTTACGCAGCTCGTGTAATAGCCGCTCGGCGGCTCGGGGGGCAGAACGGGCGTAACGGAGGGCGGATTGTACTCCCTGTTTACGCCCTCCACATTGCCGGATTCGATGACCTCCACGTTGCCCGCGTTGTCCACGGCCCAGTAGGTCACCGTGTACGAGCCGTCGGCATTCAGGGTGAAATTGGCCCGGCTGTCCTCGACTACGGTCTCAGACCCGTTATGGCCGGGGCCCGTAATGGTGTAGTGGACATCCCGCACTCCGGTGCAGGAATCCGCGGCGGTCAGCTCCACGTCCACGTCCGAGACGTACCAGCCGTTATTGCCAAGCTCTCCTTCGAGTATGGCCGAGGTGGAAGGCGGCGTGGTGTCCTCTATGGCGATGTCTACTTCGTCGCTGTCTTCGAATTCTCCGTCCGAGACCGTGAGGAAGACGGTCGTTGTGCCGTAGGGAAGCGTGACCGAGGGGCTCACTCCTTCGGCGCTGCCGCCGTCCCACGTCCAGTTGTAGGTGAGTTCGTCGCCGTCCGGGTCAGTGGAGCCTGAGCCGTCAAGGGTTGCCTGCGTTCCATCAGGCCCGGCGCACTCTACGGTCCGGTCAGTACCTGCGTTGGCGGTGGGTGGGGTGTTTGTATAAAAAACCTCTACAGAAAAATATCCGTCATTATCATCGTAATAACCGGGGGAACCCCTGAAAGCCCATCCATCCGGAATTCCTAAAAACAGTCTGGTCGCTCCAACAGGAGCGGTAAATGCCTGCTGTGTCCCGTTTGCCGCAAATCCGTCTCCTATGAAAAAGACTTGTCCGAGTTTGGGAGATAGGGTCTCAAATGACGTACCTATTCCCGAGGTCCAAAAATTCAGAGTTTCGGGCGCGGTTGCCATCAAAGGATTGGTTTCATCCAGAAATATTCCGACAAGAGCACCCTGGGGGCCCTTGTACCCGCTGATTCCCTTGAGGGCAGAAAGGGAGCTTCCATTCGATGAACCGCCGTCAGGTCCAAAACCTGACCCATAACCGTAACCATTGAAGTAATGAATATTCCCTGATGCGCTAAAGTTGAAGGTCATTCCTTCAGAGGCAGGCATTGATTGTGGAAATGTCTCCTTTACAAAATCTCCACGCACATACCCGTGTCTCAGGATAGGGAAATTAGGGTCGTATATCCCAAGTTCCGGGATGGTAACGTCTGTTCTGCCCGATAGATAAATCACATCGGACCCTAAAACCGTAATTCCGCTATGCAGCTCCTGGATCTCGGACCCGGAAAGTGCGCGGTTATAAATACGGATATCGTCCATCTCGGCGTTTGCCCATTC
>CBDVCR010000146.1:0-7008 GCA_965372535.1 uncultured bacterium
TCGCGGTATTGATAGTGCCGGGGGACGCTGTCCCCCTTCGCGTCCCGCGCCTTGCCTCTGCGGCAAACCAGACTCGTGCAATACCCGGCCTAAGGGCCTCTTGAGTTCATGCTTTCTTTCAAATGAGGCTTGCCTCTTCCAAAAGAAGACAGGAGCAAAAGGCACAGCCCCACAGTGAGGGCCGAGTCCGCGACGTTGAAGGCGGGCCAGTGGAAACTGCCTATCGAGAAATAGAGGAAGTCCCGCACCGAGCCCAGAACCACCCTGTCGATAAGGTTGCCGACCGCGCCGGAAAGTATGAGGGTGAGGCTCAGCCGCCCTTCCCTCCCCTTGACGATGAGGTAGAGTATGAGCGCCACGGCTACTAACGAGACGGGGATGAAAAACCAGTTCCCCAGGGAGTTGAACATACCGAAGGCCGCGCCCCTGTTGCGGACGTTTACCAGCTCGAAAAACGGCAGAACCCGCACCGGCGCGGCGGGCTCTATAAGAGTATCGGCAAGGTACTTGGTCGCCTGGTCGAGGGCGACAATCAGCGCCACTGTGGCGGAGACCCAATATCGTTTTTTCATTTCACCTTATCCACCAAATCTCTGAGTACTGAACAATCTAATAAATCCTCCCCGCAGCAAGCCGCGGGGTATCCGAATATCTCCCCTCCCTTGAGGGAAGGGTGAACTGGAAACTAGATACTAGATACTTGAGACTAGAATATTATGGAGTATTTTTTTCCAGTTTCCAGTTTCTTGTTTCTTGCACACCCCCACCTGACCTCCCCCCTCAAGGGGGAGGAACTCAAAAAGGTAACCCTGTGGCAAGCTACAGGGAATAGTCCGGTTAAACGTTCCCATGGCACTTTTCGCAGAGTTCGGGGGCGTCCTCGAACTCGCCCACCGAGGTACTCCGGTTCCAGCACCGCTGGCACTTTTCCCCAGCGGCCCGCTCCACCGTGACCGATAGCCCGGCGACCTCCTCGCTCCGGTACTCGCCCTCCCCGGCGCCGCCCACTTCCGCCTGCGAGACGATGAAGAGCGCCGGGAGGAAGTCCGCCTGCCCGCTAAGTAGCGCGCGCTCCTCCTCGCCTGCGTACAGGACCACCCGGGCCTCAAGGGAATTGCCGATAAAGCGCTCCTGCCGCTTAAGCTCCAGGGCCTTGTTGACCTCGCCCCGGACGGCGATGAGCCTTGCCCATTTCTCCTCAAGCGCAAGGTCGATGAATTCCTCCTTTGCCGAGGGGAACCCGGAGAGGAAAACGCTCTCAACGGGCTTTTCGTCCATGAAGCCCCATATCTCCTCGGCGGTGAAGGAGAGCACCGGGGCCATGAGCCTCGTCATGGCCATGAGCACCTCGTTCAGCACCCACTGGGCCGCGCGCCGTCCGGGGGAGTCCGCCCGGAAGGTGTAGAGCCGGTCTTTGAGGATGTCCAGGTAAAAGGAGCTCATGTCCACGACGCAGAAGTTGTAGAGCCTGTGGTAGACCTCGTGGAACTGGAACTTCTCGTAGGCCGCCGTCGTCTTCTCGATGAGGCCCTGGAGCCTTGACATGGCCCAGCGGTCTATTTCCATGAGGTCGGCGCTCCGGTCGCCGCCCGGGAAGTCGTGGAGGTTTCCGAGGAGGTACTTGGCGGTGTTGCGTATCTTGCGGTAGGCCTCCGTGAGGCGGGCGATTATCTCCTTTGATATGCGTATGTCGCCCCGGTAGTCCTCGGCGGAGACCCAGAGGCGGAGGATTTCCGCCCCCGTGGACTTTATGATGTCCTGCGGGGCCACCACGTTTCCGAGGGACTTGGACATCTTCTTGCCCTTGCCGTCCACCACGAAGCCGTGGGTGAGCACCGTAAGGTAAGGGGCGCTCCCCCGCGTGCCTACCGAGGCCAGGAGCGAGCTCTGAAACCAGCCCCTGTGCTGGTCAGAGCCCTCAAGGTACATGTCGGCGGGCCAGGCAAGCCCCTTTTCCCCGGTAAGCACGGCCACGTGGCTTACGCCGGAGTCGAACCAGACGTCCACGATGTCCATTTCCTTATTAAATTCAGCGCCCCCGCAATTGGGGCACTTATACCCGGGGGGAAGCAGTTCCCCGGCGCTCATGGTGAACCAGACGTCGGCGCTTCCCTCCTCCACCAGCCCCGCCACCCGGTCGATTACCTCCTGGTCCTTGACGTATTCTCCGCAGCCGGGGCAGGTAAAGACCGTGATGGGCACGCCCCAGGCCCTCTGCCGGGAGATGCACCAGTCGGGCCTGCCCGTTACCATGCCGTGTATCCTGTCCCTGCCCCAGGCGGGCACCCATGCGACCTTGTCTATCTCCTCAAGGCAACGGCCTCTCAGGTCCTCGTGGGCCATGGATATGAACCACTGCTCCGTGGCCCGGAAGATGACGGGCTTCTTGCACCTCCAGCAATGGGGGTAGGAGTGTGTATGGCTCTCCGACTGAAGGAGCGCGCCTTTTTCCTTTAATATCTCGATGACCGTCTCGTTGGCCTTGAATACGAACTGCCCTTCTATCTCCCCCACGCCCGAGCCCTCGAACTTGCCGTACTGGTTTACGGGGGCGTAGATGTCGAGGCCCTCGCGGAGGCCGGCCAGGTAGTCGTCCTCGCCGTGGCCCGGGGCGATGTGGACGATGCCGGTACCCTCCTCCACGGTGACGAAATCGCCGGGGATGACCTTCGAGGTCCTGTCGATGAAGGGATGGCGGGCAACGATGCCCAGCATATTATTGCCTGGGAAGAGACGATAAATATTATCTGTTTCAAGTACGCCTTTTTCATTATGTAAGGTTTTCACCAGGTCTTTGGCAACAATGATAAACTCTGTTTGATTCCTGTTCAATACTGCCGCATATTCAATATCAGGGTTCACCGCAAGTGCAAGGTTTGCGGGCAGAGTCCAGGGAGTTGTTGTCCATATGACAAGGTAAACCTCTTTTCCGGCAAGCTTCAATTTGCTGGAAGCATCATCTTCGTTTAGTTTGAACTTGACGAAGACCGACGGCGATTCCTTCTCGGCGTACTCCACCTCTGCCTCGGCCAGCGCCGTGACGCAGGAGGGGCACCAGTGCACCGGCTTCTTGCCCTTGTAGGCGTAGCCCTGCTTTACGAACTCCATAAGCTCCCTGACGATGGCGGCCTCGTAGCCGTTTGTCATGGTAAGGTAGGGCTCGTCCCAGTCGCCGAAGACCCCGAGGCGTTTGAACTCCTCGCGCTGGATGTCCACGAACCCGGAGGCGTACTCCCTGCACATCAGCCTCTTTTGCTCAAGGGTAACGTCGGCCTTCTTCTTGCCGAGTTTCTTGTCCACCTCGAGCTCTATGGGCAGGCCGTGGCAGTCCCAGCCCGGCACATAGGGCGAATGGAACCCCCTCATGGACTTGTACTTTACGATGATGTCCTTGAGCACCTTGTTCAGGGCGTGGCCTATGTGGATATGGCCGTTGGCGTATGGCGGGCCGTCGTGAAGGACGTAGGCCTCCCGGCCCCGGTTCATATCCACCATCTTTTCGTATATTTTTCGCGACTCCCAGAACGCGAGCATATCCGGCTCCCTGGCCGGGAGGTTCGCCTTCATGGGAAAACCCGTGCTTGGCAGGTTAAGGGTGTCCTTGTAATCCTTCTTTTCCATACCCTCGCTTCTCCGGCATTAATGAACCGGTTATGTTTTCTTTGCTGTCGTGCCCGAAGGGCCGCTTTCCAGCCGAACGGGATAAACCGGCCTACTGCCTGGGCGGAATATAAGCGGGCGCCCGCCTTGGGGGTATGTAGGGGACGCCTCCGGCATCCTCCCTCATCTCCGGAGGCATATGCTCGATGGGGGGCGTGAAAGGCTCCTCTGGCGCGCCCGGCTGCCCTGGGAATGCAAGCGCCGGGTCCTCGGCCATCGACATGGGCGACGGCATGGGGGCCGGCCTTGGCGGCACTGGGCGCCGCCCGCGGGCGCCGGACACCCTCCTGCGAGGAGGGACGGGCCTCCTGGAACGACTCGCGGCCCCCCGCCTTGCCGCGGGCGCGGCCTTGGCCGTGCTGAGAACCTCGATTTTACTAATCAGGCCGTCCTCTCCGTAGTGGATGAAAAAATTCTTGTGCTGCACGAGCGCAAACAGCCGGCGTATCCCCCTCTGAAGCTCGATGTCCGCAAAGTCGGTGCTGACCGTCTTTTTAGTGACCCCGGGGCTTATCTTGACCTCAAACCCCGCTTTTCTGCCTATCTCGTTTATCAGGCCCGCTATGGGTGCGTTCTCAACCCGAACGCTCAGCAGCCCGTCGCTCACGCTGACGCCCCCTGACGGGCCGGTCTGGGCCCAACAGGCCGCGCCTGCAAAGGCAACGAGAGGCAGAAGAAAAAGCGCGGTCCGGAAGGGCCTCACTTGTCCTCTTCCTTCTTCTTCTTCCTCTGCTCGAGCAGTTTCTGCATAAGCTGTGCCGGAAGCTCCTCGTAGTGTGAAAACTCCATATGGTAGCTCCCCCGGCCGGCTGTCATGCTGTGGAGCTGGTTGGCGTAGGTAAGCATCTCGGCCATCGGCGCCAGCGCGTTTACCAGCTGGGTCGTGCCGCCGGACTGCTGGTCCATGCCCTGCACCTTCCCCCGCCGGGAGTTCAAATCGCCGATGACCGCGCCCAGGTAATCCTCGGGAGAGCTTATCTCCACTTTCATGATGGGCTCGAGCACAACGGGCTTTGCGCCTTCCACGGCCTTCTTGATGCCCATTGAGCCCGCTATCTTGAAGGCCATTTCCGAGGAGTCCACCGCGTGGTACGAGCCGTCATAGAGCGTGACTCTTACGTCCACCATGGGGTAGCCCGCATAGATGCCATCGCGTATGGCGTCCTGAATTCCCTTGTCAACCGCGGGGATGTACTGCCGGGGAATGGAGCCACCGACTATCTTGTCCACGAACTCGTAGCCCGAGCCCCTCGAAAGCGGCTCCAGCTGTATCCAGCAGTCTCCGTACTGCCCCTTTCCGCCGGACTGCTTCTTGTACTTGCCCTGCGCCTTGGCGCCGACCGTGATAGTCTCCCGGTAGGGGATTTTCGGGGATTTCATCACCACCTCGACGCCGAATTTCCTCTTGAGTTTTTCGAGGGTCATCTCGAGGTGGGCCTGGCCCATGCCGGCCAGGAGCATCTCCTTGGCCTCCTCGTCCCTCTGGAAGCGGATGGTCGGGTCCTCGTCGAGTATCTTATGGAGGCCTGTGCTGACTTTTTCCTCCTCACCCTTGCTCTTTGGCTCGATGGCGTAGGATATCAACGGTTCGGCAAACCGCACCGGCTCGTACACGACAGGGTTCGCGGCGTCGGCCAGTGTGTCTCCGGTGCCCGTGCCCTTGAGCTTTGCAACCACGCCCAACTCGCCGGGACCGAGGCTCTGGGCCGGTATCTGCTTCTTGCCCTGGAGGTGGAACACCTGGCCTATGCGCTCCTTGGTCTCGGAGACGGTATTGAGCACGTTTGAGTCGGCCGATAGCGTACCGGAGTAAACCCTGAAGAGGGAGAGCTTTCCGGCGAAGGGGTCGACCACGGTCTTGAACACAAAGGCCGAAAACGGCTCTCCGGCGTCGGGTTTTCTTTCGATTTCAGTGCCGTCCTTGGGGTTTTTGCCTTTCAGCGGGTTTGCGGCCGCGATATCCACCGGCGAGCCCATGCAAAGCACTATGGCGTCAAGAAGGGGCTGTATGCCGATGTTTTTCGAGGCCGAGCCGCATAACACGGGGACAAAGCTCCGGTTAAGCGAGCCGTCCCTTATGCCTTTTACGATTTCCTCATGGGTAAGTTCCCCGCCCTCGAGGTAGCGCTCAAGCAGGGCGTCGTCGGACTCCGCGATTTTCTCGATAAGGGCTTTCCGGTAGTTCTCGGCGCTGTCTCCGGCCTCGGCGGGCATCTCGCCCTCGGAGGGCTTTCCGCCCTCGAAAGTGTATGCCTTCATGTCAATGATATCCACTACGCCCTTAAAACCCTCGCCCTCGCCTATGGGCGCCTGAAGCGGGATGGCCTCAACCTTGAAGGCGCTCTTTACCGCCTCCAACGCGGCAACGAAGTCGGCGCCCTCCCGGTCCATCTTGTTGACGAAGACGAGCCTGGGCATGCCGAACTCGTCGGCGTACTTCCAGAGCTTTTCGGTCTCCCCCCTTATGTCCCCTCCGGCGGTGGTGACGACCACCGCGCCGTCGGCGGCCCGCATGCCGCCCCGGGCGTCCTCAAGGAGGTTAATAAACCCGGGGGTGTCTATTATGTTTATCCTGTGTCCATTCCACTCGCAAAAGGCGAGGGTGGAGGATATGGTTATCTGCTTTTCAATCTCCTCGGGCTCGAAGTCGGTGGTGGTGGCGCCGTCTTCCACTCTGCCGAGCCTGTCAATGGCGCCCGAGTCGAAGAGCATCGCCTCGACCAGCGTGGTTTTCCCTGCACTGGCGTGGGCTACTACCGCGATGTTGCGAAGCTTCTCAGTAGCGAAATTTGCCATTGAACCCCCTTATTGGTTTTCTTCGCCCAGTATTTCCTCTATGACGGGCTTGTACTGCACCTTTTTTCCCGCCCTTGCGCTCCAGAGCCTGACGAAAAGAAGCGACAGGGCGAAAAAGCCGAAAGCGAAAAAGGCCGCAACGCCTTCGGGGTCCATGCCCCCGAAAAACCTGCTGAAATACTCCTTGCCCGCGACGGCCCCGGCAATAAGGGCTACCGCGGGAAGCCCGTACAGGACGAGGGAACCCTTGAGGTATGAGTAAGCCTTGAGCACGACCCTGACCCGCTGCCCCACCCGGGCGCGCGCGGCGTTAAGGGCCTCTATCTCCGCCCCTTCCTCGGTCATGCGGCAAACGCCGGCGGTACAGTGCTCGCACATGCTCTTTTTAGTGACCGCGACCCTGGCGTTTACGCCTTCAACGCTCATTACTACGCCTATTTCCTCCATAGAAATCCATTTTAACATATTTATTGAATGGTTATGTAGGACAGGGGGAAGTGAAAATCCACCGCCTAATTTTAATGCAGGCGGTTTTCAGCCTCGCCGGGCGTA
>CBDVCR010000147.1:0-6836 GCA_965372535.1 uncultured bacterium
TCTTTAGGACATTTCTACTTTGGTGCTTTAGGACATTATCATTTTGGCGGGACAGTCAAATCAGCGCCCGAGAAAGGAGGAGTGGCAGTGCCAAAAAAGCGAGATACAGTAATCTATAGGCTAAAGGAAGGCCGAAAAGTCGTCTACGTCGGAACCACAAATGACCCTGAAAAAAGAGAACATGAACATAGAAATGATGGGAAAAGGTTCACGAGCATGCAGATTGCCTCGCGTAGGATGACCGAAGAAGGCGCTAAGACGAAAGAGGCTGAGACTCTAAAGACCTATCAGCAAAATCATGCTGGAAAAGGACCGAAATACAACAAAGATTCCGATGGCTGATATGTCAGACTAACAAAGAGGAGAGGGCTTAAGCCCTCTCCCTTTTTTAACGGAGGTTTTATCATGGCAGAACCCGATATCTATTGGGAAGGCATATCCGGCAAGAAGTATGGTTATTGGATATATCCTATAGGCGCTTCATTTAAAGATGAGCCTGGGAACTACATCTACGCCAAGGAGACATCACCAAACAGATGGAGAGCGATATATATAGGCCAGACATCAAGTTTAAAAGACCGTTTGGCAGATCATGAGAAAGAGGCCTGTGCAAAACGTAATGGAGCAACACACATCCATGCGCATACGAGCTCGAATTCAGAAGATGTCCGCAGGAGCGAAGAGGAAGACCTTATCAAAAAATGGGATCCTCCTTGTAACAAACAATGATTTAATAAAACTGTCAAACCAGCCCGTCTCCTGCCACAAGACGAACCCCCTTTCACAGTACGTTGAGACCGTTTTATTAGCCGATGTTAATGGGCGGACCTCCGCCAGTTGCTAAAGGAGGGCTACTCTTGGCTGGACTCATCACCATACGTCTTAGAATAAATTCTGTTGTGGCTGACCTTAATCGTGTGGCTTATGGGTGGGGCATTATCCGCTGAGAGCTTAATGTCCAGTGTATCGGGAATGCTACCGGGAAAATCGCGGATCTTTGAAGTGAAGCTTGCTTTGCCACCATGGGGGGCGAGAACGCAGCCAGGCTTCAAATCGCCCTTAGACTCGATCAAATCATCGTCAGAAAGGACATGGATTTTAAACTCTCTGACAATAGAGGCTGCATTCCCAATGTTAATTGCGGATAGATTAATAAACAGAAATAGAAGTTTTTTCTCATCAATTATAAGAGTGGACGCATTGCCTATAAATTGGATATCGGGCTTGGGCTTATTGAGATGCTTCCTTATCAACTCAAGAAAGATGGGGACGATTATACCACCGGCCATAAATGTTACCAAGTAGTACTCCCACGTGAAGTTCATGTTTGATTA
Source organism: uncultured bacterium (assembly GCA_965372535.1). Taxonomy (GTDB): domain Bacteria; phylum Nitrospirota; class Thermodesulfovibrionia; order Thermodesulfovibrionales; family JdFR-86; genus CBDVCR01. The sequence goes on from CBDVCR010000147.1 coordinate 1,335, forward strand.
TACACACTACTCGCATCTCCTGCCACAAAATGCCCCCTCTACGCTAAGCGGCAGGGCCAGCATTCAGGCCCGGCCGGGCCTGAAATGTAAAGTTCCGCGGGCTTGCCCGCGGGTATCTGCATTAAACTTTCCTCTTAAAAAATAAATGTGGAAATTTCTCCCAAAATAAGCTAAACTAATTTATAAAGAAAGGGAGAGGAACTCTTTGATTAAGCTTATAAAAAGACTGATATTGTTGTCTATCGTTTCAAGCGTCGGCTTTATACTCATATCCATTGACAGCGGCGGCAGGCCCTTCAGGCAATTCGGTGATAAGATAAAGAGAGGGACCGAGGAGATGGCGGAGGCCGCCGACATGATAAAACAGTCCTCGGAAAGCATTAAAAAGACCGCCCGGCGGACGGCCTTGTCTTTAAGGAGAGCAAGTACCGGCATTGAAGAGGCCGTTACGAAAATACTGCAAATGGCGGACAAGACCGGCGACGCGGTAAGGGAGACCTCCCTGTATTTAAAGAGCGGGGCGGATGACGCCGTCATGTCCGCAAGGACCACTGGTAGGGGTTTTAATGGTAAAATAATGCCGCAATGATAAAGACAGTGGCGTTAAGCAAATCATTCTATACGCCGGCGGGGGAGCTTCAGATACTCAAGGGCATCGATGTGTCCATCGAGGAGGGCGAGATGGTCGCCATCGTGGGCGCATCGGGCGTTGGAAAGAGCACCCTGCTCCACATTCTCGGGACCCTGGACAAGCCGACCGCCGGGAGCGTTGCCTACGGCGGTATAGACGTCTTTGCCCTGGGCGAGACGGAACTTACCGCTTTCCGGAACAGTACCGTTGGTTTTGTCTTTCAGTTCCACCATCTTCTCCCCGAGTTCACGGCGCTTGAAAACACCCTGATGCCCGCGCTGATAAACGGCGCACCGAAGCGCGCCGAGGCCGAGGAAACAGCGCGGTCCCTGCTCAAGGAACTGGGCGTCGGCCACAGGCTGCATCACAGGCCGGGAGAACTCTCGGGCGGGGAACAGCAGAGGGTGGCGGTGGCAAGGGCCCTGATGATGAGCCCGAAAGTAGTCCTGGCCGACGAGCCCACGGGAAACCTCGACACTGCTACGGGCGCCGAGCTTTTTAACATGCTTGTAAGGATGAACAGGGAACGGGGGATTACGTTCGTAATAGCCACACACAACGAAGCGCTCTCCGGCAAATGCGAAAGGGTGCTTGAGATGGTGGACGGGCTCATCCGGCCCTTCTCAAGAAAGAATATATAGACCGGAGAAAACCCGGGGTCTGTACCACCCCCACTCTTTCCCCCGTGAGCCACTGTCTCGGTCAGGCCAGTTCCTTAATATGCCCGTGGCTCATCCTTATTTTTCTGTCCGCCGAGCCCGCAAGCTCGGTGCTGTGGGTGACGAGGAGAAACGTGATGTTCCTCTCCCTGTTAATCCTCCTGAAAAAGTCCATGACTTCCGCTTCGGTCTCCTCGTCAAGGTCGCCGGTGGGCTCGTCGGCGAGCAGGGCCTCCGGGTCGTTCATCAGCGCCCTGGCAATGGCGACCCTTCGCTGCTGGCCGCCGCTGAGCTGCGGAGGGTAAGCCTCGGCCTTCTCCGTGAGGCCCACCATTTCGAGGTACTCAAGGGCCTTTTTCTCCTCGTTGCCGTCCGCGGCGCCCTTGAATAACGTGGGCAGAAGCAGGTTCTCCTTGGCCGTAAGCACCGGAAGGAGGCTTGCAAACTGGAAGACATATCCTATTTTGTTCGCCCTGTACTCGGAAAGGGCGTCCTCGCCGAGGGAGTATATGTCGGCGCCGTCAAATAAAATCCTGCCGGAGGAAGGGGAAAGTATCCCCCCCAACATGGAAAGCAGCGTGGTCTTTCCGCTTCCGGAATGGCCCACGATGGAGATGAACTCACCCCGCTCTATCCTGAAAGAGGTTTCCTCAACGGCGACAATGCTTGCGGAGTCGAGCGTAAAGACCTTTTTTATGTTTTGAAACTCTATATGGGCCAATCAAGCCTCCTTGAGCGCACTGAGGGGTTCGAGCCTCTTAATCCTTATTATGCTTGAGAGCGCGCCCACCAGGCATATGGCGGAGCCCCCCAGAAGCCCGAGGAGGCTGACCTCCAGGCGCTCCAGGACGGTAAGCGTAACGGACATGTCGCGTATGAGCGAGAAAATGCTCGAAAGCGTCATGGACATGTACGTGCCGAGGGCTATGCCCACGATGCTTCCGAGGACGCCGAGCACGACGACCTCGATGACGAACATCCTTACGATATGCGAGCCCTTGGCCCCGATGGCCCTCATTATGCCCACTTCCCTTACGCGCTCGTTGGCTATGGCGGAAAACACGCTCCATGCCAGAAAAGCCGACAGCAGGGAAGCAAGGACTATGGTAATCAGGAACACGTTGTTTATGTCCGTCAGGTTGGAGATTATACGTTTTCCAATGTCGTTCCTTTCGATAACGTCAACCTCAAGTATGGCGTTTTCCACCGCGAAGCCCACCTTTTCAGGGTCATAGCCCTCCTTGAGCTTTGTGAATATGAGGGATATGCTGTCTTTTTCCAGGCCCACCTCGCTGTACTCGATAATGTCGTCGATGTTTTCCTCGGAGATGAATATCGCGTTGTCCAGGCCGGTGCCGGTCTTGTCGAGCACGCCGACGAACTCGTATTTTTTATTAAAAAGCACGCTGCTTTCCACGTCCAGCAGGCCCAGGTTATGGTACGCCCCGTACCCGATAATGGCCTCTCCCTTTCTGAGCTTCCTGTCCAGCACCTTGCCGAGCCAGGGCTTGACGATAAAGTCGGTGTCCTGGTCAAAGGCAACTATTTTGGCGGCCGGTATGTCGCAGCACAGGCCCAGAATGGTTGTGAGATACGTCTGGTGGCTGGCCTCCTCCACCCCCTCTATTTTCCTTACCCTGTCGATGATGTCCCTGTCCATGTAGAAAACCTTTACCTTTGTCTCAAGGAGCACCTCCTCGGCATAGTCCCTCGCACCCATGGGCACCACGAGGAGGTCGGCGCCGAGGCGGTCCGATGCCCTCTCCAGGCTCGAAGTTACGCTTATGATAAAAGACATGCCGAACACGAGTATGGATACAAGCAGCCCTATTGACAGCACGAGTACGGCGGTCCTGAACGACTTCCGCCTGAGGTTCTTAAGAGCGACCCTGAAAAGGCTGAACTTCAAGTGTTTACCCTCCTTAAAACAAAGAAAAAAGGACATCCCTTCTATATTATAGTCGGGATGTCCTTCTTTCAACAACCGCCCATGCCGGGCGGCGGTGTTTTGTTACTTCCAGGCCACGTCGGCTCCGCAGAGCACGGCGTTGCCGGAGATGCCGATGTTGGCATGGCAGCCGTAACAGACGGAGGCCGGCTTGCCGATGGTGGTCTTGGCTTCGATGTCATAGAGCAGAAGCTGTCCATCGGTGAGCTGGGTGCCCTCGGGGTCATCCACCGACTTGATGGAAGTCCTGAGGGTCAGGATGGCGTACTTGCCGTCGGGGGTCGGGAAGCCGTCGTGGTTTTCGCCCATGGTCATAATCTCCTCGTCAACCAGCGAGAGGTCCTTGCCGTTAAGCAGGTAGAACCTGTCCCCGCCGGACTGGAGGAGGTACTTGCCGTCAGGCGTGAATGCCTGCCTGAAGGTGAGGGTCTTGCCGGGCTTGCCGGTTATCCTGCTTTTCTTGAGCACCTTCACCTTGCCCTTCTCAAGCTTCGGCAGGTCCAGAAGCAACATGTCTATCTCGCCCTTGGGCTTGCCGGGGGTGGTCGCCTTGGACCATTTTTCGGTCATGTTGATGGCAACGGCGAACGTCTTCAAGTCAGGCGAGTTTACGCCGTGGAAGAACCAGTAATTGTCCTTGTACCCTTCCTTGTCGAGGAATACGCGTTCCTTGAGCTTGAGGCTTTTCTTGTCGAACACGTCGATGTAGGCCTCGCCGGTCATGGTGACGGGGATAAAGGACTTCTTGGTCTGCCCGGAGCCGCAGTAAAGGGCCCCCGTCCACTTCGCCCTCTTGTCGAGCTGATACGCCTTGTCCTTCAGTACCTTGCCGGTCTTGAGGTCGGAGACGCCGACATGCACGGTCTTCTTGCCGGCTACCTTGTCGATTTTGTAAGTGGACCAGAAGAGCTTGGTCTTGTCGTTGATGTCCACCCTCGGGTCATGGGTCGGGTGGGTTTTCTTGTTGCCGATGTCCACTTTGTTCAGCCCGATGACCTTGATGGGAGCGGCGGCGTCGGCGGGGTCGATCTCGACATCAGCGGCAGCGAAGTGGCCGCCCATGCCGGCGACATACACCGTGCCCTTGTAGACCTTCATCTCCTTGTGTTTCGCGATAGCGGCAGGGGCTTCCGGGTCAACGGAGTTGTACCCGAGATAAACCGCAAAGACCAGCACCACGCAGGACGCTACAATCAGGAATTTCTTCATTTACTTCCTCCCTTAAATGTTTTTACGGTTCTGCTCGTTCCTCCCATAAACTCTGGTTATCACCTCCCCTGCATCGTACTCATGATTACATTTCATGGAATTGTAATGAGAAGTATATACAAAAAATCACCCTGAATCAACTTGAAATTAGGAGTTTAGGGGAACTAATAGTCATGGGAAAAAGCGATTTTTTCAATAAAGGCGTTCTTAGGTGGTTTCGTTATTAAATCACAATGATTCCAATGAGGCATGCCTGCGTCAAAACCCTCCCGGGGCCGGCGCTATCCGAACAGGTTGCTAATGTGAAACCTTTATCAGGGACGCAGGGCCGCACCTCATTACCGCCGTGAACAAAGGCGTGAGGAAATCCGGGATATTTAACATGGCATGGGATGAAAAGCCTCCCTTCCCCGTGAGGGGTACGGCATGGGGGGTAGGGAAGGGCGTGTTCTTTCACGGGCCGGGTTTTTACGGATGCCGGCATAGCGAGACATCCCGCCCCGTGGGCCTGCCTTGAGCCTGCCGAAAGGTCGAAGGGCCGAGGCAATCCTGTCTGTTTCTTCCCCCCTTTCCTAAAGGGGAGTGGGGGGGGGTATCTTTTCCTCGAACCCTCGAACCCTGCCGCTCTTTTTTTATGTGTTCAAAGCCTTTCCTTTAAAACCTTTGCAACCCCCTGATTTTTCGGAACATTCTGGTCTGTCCCGGTGTTCAAGGGGTGTTCAAGGCGCCCCGGCCTTCATTGCCCGCTTTTATCGATAGGCGGGGTTTTCCAACCCCGCCTTGACGCTTTCTCTTGCCCGCCAATGTCAAAGAACGCTCCACCTTTGCGGGAGCAGGTTTGTAACCTGCTCCTTTAATGCTACGCAGCCCATTCTAATTCCCCCGCGCGGAACGCGTCAAGAGGAACGGGTTCACCTTGACGAGTTCACTTTTTTCCGTCGCCTGTCCGCTTGGGGGGGGGGGGCGGCTGGCGGTTTTTGGTTGGGGACGGAATCCGATTTTGGTTATTAACGGGGGTGCGGATGAAAAAGATCACGCCACGGCAGAAAATTTTT